>CAZRKU010000098.1:0-11886 GCA_964600685.1 uncultured Frigidibacter sp.
GGGGGGGGGGGGGGGGGGGGGGGGGGGGGGGGGGGGGGGGGCCCCCCCCCCCCGGCTCTCGGCCCCCCGTGCCCCCCGAGGATATTTGGACCAGAATGAAAGGGACCTACTTCGCCTCGGCCTTGCCGTTTTCCGGTTTGGGGGCGGCCAGTTCACCCTTGATCGGGGCGGATTGCCGGGTCAGCATGCGGATGATCGTCACCAGTTCCTCGCGCAGCTTCTTGCGGTGGGTCACGCGGTCGAGCATGCCGTGGTCGAGCAGATATTCGGCGCGCTGGAAGCCTTCGGGCAGTTTCTCGCGGATCGTCTGTTCGATGACGCGGGGCCCGGCGAAACAGATGAGCGCGTTCGGCTCGGCAATCTGCACATCGCCCAGCATCGCATAGGAGGCGGTGACGCCGCCGGTCGTCGGATGGGTGAGGACGACGATATAGGGCAGGCCCGCTTCCTTCAGCATCTGCACCGCGACGGTGGTGCGTGGCATCTGCATGAGCGAGAGAATGCCTTCCTGCATCCGCGCCCCGCCGGAGGAGGCGAACAGGATGAGCGGCAGCTTGCGCTTCACCGCGCGTTCGGCGGCGGCAATGATCGCATTGCCCACATACATGCCCATGGAGCCGGCCATGAAGGTGAAATCCTGGGCGACGGCCACAACGGGCGTGCGGGCGATCTCGCCCTCCGCCACCAGCATCGCATCCCTGGCGCCGGTTTCCTTCTGGGCGGATTTCAGGCGGTCGGTGTATTTCTTCTGGTCGCGGAAATGCAGCGGGTCGACCGGGGGTTCGGGCACCTTGATCTCGGCAAAGACGCCGCCGTCGAAAAGGGCGAGGAACCGTTCCTGCGGCGTGATCGCCATGTGGTGATCGCAGTTCGTGCAGACGTTCAGGTTGTCGGCCAGTTCGCGGTGAAAGAGCATGGTTCCGCATTCGGAACATTTGGTCCAGAGGTTCTCGGGCACTTCGCGGCGCGAGAAGAGCGAGTTGATCTTGGGCCGGACATAGTTGGTGATCCAGTTCATCGTCGTCTTGCCTTCGTCCCGGGACAGAACCCCCAGATAAGCCGGGCGGGTCGGAAATGCAATCAGACTGCCGCGAGGCTTTTCGCCTGAGGATGCAACTTCCGGCGCGGGACGCCCGTATCTGCCCCAAGCGGGCGAAACCGGACGCGGGAGGAGCGAAATGGCACAGCGTCGGACGCGCGAGGCCGGGCGCGGGCCACTCATCTACCGGCAAAGCGGCTGGACGCGGACGACTCACTGGCTGTGGGCCGTCAGCCTGTTCTTTCTGCTATTGAGCGGATTGCAGATCTTCAATGCCCATCCGAAACTCTACATCGGCAATGAATCCGGCTTCGACTATGACAATTCGCTCTTCGAGATCGGGGCGCGGGACGCGGACGGAAGCCTGCGGGGGTTCCTCCGGCTGGGCCGGGCGGAGATCGACACGACCGGCTATCTGGGTCTGTCGGCGGCGGGCCGGCAGGCCTTTCCCCCGGCGCTGACCATTCCGTCCTATTCCAGTCTGGCGACCGGGCGGATCGTGCATTTCCTGTTCGCCTGGGTGCTGGTGGCGACGCTGGTCGTCTGGCTGGGCGCCAGCCTCTGGAACGGGCATCTGAAACGCGATCTGGCGATCCGGGCGGCGGACCTGCGGGCCCTGCCCCGCGCCATCGCCGATCACGCGCGGCTGAGGTTCCATCATCGGCGCAGCTACAATGTGCTGCAGAAGGTCGCCTATGCGGGGATCCTGTTCGTGGCGCTGCCCCTGATGATCCTGACCGGGCTCTGCATGTCGCCGGGGTTCAACGCCTTTGCGCCCTGGCTGACGGACCTGTTTGGCGGCCGTCAGACGGCGCGGACCATCCATTTCGCCGTGATGGTGGCGCTGGCGGCCTTCTTCTTCGTCCACCTGCTGATGATCCTCGCCGCCGGGCCGCTGAACGAACTCCGCTCCATCCTGACCGGCTGGTACCGCATCGACCGCGAGGCAGAAGGAGACAGCACATGAACCGCCGGGCTTTTCTGCGCAACGGGCTGATCGGAACCTCTGTCGCGGCACTTTCGGGCTGCAAGGTGCTGGACGGGCTGAGTGACGCGGATGGGGCGCTGCGGCGGACCTTCGCCGCGACCAACGGGCTGACCTATCGGGCGCAGCGGCTGATCGGCGGCGGCCATACGCTGGCGCAGGAATTCAGCGCGGGGGACATCCGCCAGGGCCAGCGTCCGAACGGCAGCGTCAACCCGGACGGCGCGGAGTATCTGGCGCTGGCGCGGGGCGGCTATGCCGACTATCGGCTGTCGGTGACGGGGCTGGTCGAGAAGCCGCTCAGCCTGGGTCTGGACGCATTGAGGGCGATGCCGGCGCGCACCCAGATCACCCGTCTCGACTGCGTGGAGGGCTGGAGCTGCATCGCCAAATGGACCGGCGTGCCGTTGGGTCTGGTGCTGCAGGAGGCGCGACCAAAACTCATGGCGCGCTACGCGGTCTTTCACTGCTATGACGCGATCGAACGGGGTCTGTCTGGCGTGGTCACCTACTACGAAAGCATTGATCTGATTGATGCTTTCCATCCGCAGACGATCCTGGCCTACGGGATGAACGGGCGACCCCTGCCGGTGGCGAACGGCGCGCCGCTCAGGGTCAGGGTCGAACGGCAGCTGGGGTACAAGATGGCGAAATACATTCATACGATCGAACTGGTGGATACGTTCGCGGACCTTGGATCAGGGCGCGGCAGCTATTGGGCCGACCGGGGCTATGACTGGTATGCGGGCATCTGACCCGCACTGACGGTGATGCCCCCCCGATGAAGCTTGTGCGGGGGCGGCGCGGCCACTATCCCTTGGTCAGGCAACAGGCAGGGCGGAACATGCCGCATTCGATCCTTCGACCGGCAGGCTGGCCCGGCGCGATCCGGCGCTTCGGGTGGCTGCTGGCCTGGGTGATGCTGATGCTGCCGGTTGGCATGGCTGTGGCACAGGCCCAGAGCAGCGCGCCAACCTCGGCGGTGGTGGCGGGCGGCAAGCTGACGCTGGCGGCGCCACGCGGCTTTTGCGTCGACAAGGGGGCAAGCCGGGCGGGCGACAAGGGCGCGTTCATCCTGTTCGGGAGTTGCGCTTCTCTGGCCAATTCGGCCACGGCGGCGCGACCGAAGGTGCCGGCGATCCTGACCGCATCAGTCCTGCCGGGTGCGGCGACCGCCGAGGAGTTCGGGGCATCCTTCCCGTCCATGGCGAAATTCCTGGCGTCCGATACCGGGCGCGCCGCGCTCAGCCGCAGCGGCAAGGCCAAGACGGTGAAGATCCGCCAGGTCATCGCCGTGCGCGACGTGCTTTACCTGAGTGCGACGGATACATCGAAGGGCGACCGGGGGGAGCATTTCCAGCCGGACTACTGGCGGGCGCTTTTCGTGCTGAAAGGGCAGATCGTGACCCTGTCGGTGCTGGCGCTGCAGGACATGCCGCTCGACAGTGCCGCAAAGCGGGCGCTTCTGGAAAAGTTCGTGGCCAGGGTCAAGTCGGTCAACCGGGGCTGAGCGCGGGGCGGAACGGGACGAAATGTGCAGGGTCAGATGAGGCTGGGCGGACTTCTTCAGCGGGCGCGGATGGATGCCATGCAGAGGTTCTGGCGCGCGCAGGCAAAGGCCGCGGCCGCATTGCCCTTTGCGACGTTGCGTGATCTTCGCGGGCAGGCACGCAGCCTGCGGCGCGAACTGGACCAGTTCGCGAAGGCCAGCGACCTGCGGCTGGCGGCCCGCCTGACCGCACAGGGGCCGGAAAGGCCGCGCGGGGCCGACACGGCTTGGCGTCCGGCCCTGTGGCAGGCGCGGCTTGACGCGGTGCCGTCGCCCGGCGCGGACGGGCAGGTGCGGTTCGACGGGGAAACCGCGCTTTACCATGATTGCCCGCTGGGCGAAATTTCGGCCCGCCAGATCGCCGATCCCGATCCCGCTGGCCAGACGCCCTTTGCACTTGCGACAGAAATCTACGGATTTTCAGGGAGTTACCTTTCGATTTCGGTCCGCCTGCCCGATGGTTTAACCAACGGCACCGGCACCCGCCATATTCTGATTCTGGAGGCGGCGGTGAGCAGCGAGATGCCACTCGACCTGCTGGCGCGGCTCAATATCGCGCAGGGGCCGGACGTGGCGCAGCTTGTCCAGCTTGTGACGGCGGGCGGTGCGCCGGACCAGCGCCGGGCCGAGTTCGATCTGGGCCAGGCGCAACTGAGCGAAAGGCGCGTCAGCAGGCTTTGGGTCGATATCTTCTTTCAATCGCCCGCCCTGAACCGGATCGTCCTGCATGATCTGGTTCTGGCGCGGCGACCGCGCGCGGAACTGTAGGAGCGTGAATGGCCGAGATTAGCCTGCTTGACGGGATCATCCGGGCCGGGATCTGGCACGGGATCGTCCATTCCCCCGCGCCGGAGACCCCGGCCCTTGAAATCCGCCATGCGGGCGGCATTCTGCAACCCCGGCTTTGCCAGCGGATCGCGGAGCAGAAGGATCGCTGGCGGATCGAGGTGCCACTTCCGCCCGACGTTCTGGAAGACGGGGTGCGATGCCTTCTGGTCGTCGATGCCGCCGCCGGCCACACCCTTCAGACCCTGACGATTTCGGCGGGCACGCCCCTTCCCGGCGACCTGAGCGCCGAGGTCGCGAGCCTCAGGGCGGAACTTGAGGTGCTGAAGGCCGCCTTCCGCCGCCATGCCCGCAACGGTCGGGAAAGCTGACGGGTGACGCAGCGTCCGGGATGACAGCGGCGTGCAGTTTCAGCAGTCTGTCCCAACCGAGGGGAAAGTGACGACGATGACCGACTATCCACATCTTCTGGCGCCGCTCGATCTGGGGCATGTCGTGCTGCCGAACCGGGTTCTGATGGGGTCGATGCACACGAACCTCGAGGAAACCGGCGACTGGAACCGGGTGGCGGAGTTCTATGCCGAACGGGCGCGGGGCGGTGTCGGGCTGATGGTGACGGGCGGCATGGCCCCGAACCGCGAAGGCGGCGTCTTTCCGGGGGCGGCGGGTCTTTTCACCGCCGCCGACATCGCCAACCACCGGATCATCACGGACCGCGTGCACGGGGCGGGCGGGCGGATCGCCATGCAGATCCTGCATGCGGGGCGCTATGCCTATGGGCCGGAATGTGTAGCGCCTTCGCCGGTCAAATCGCCGATCTCGCCCTTCCCGCCGCACGAGCTGGATGAGACGGGCATCGAAAAGCAGATCGCCGACATGGTGACCGCCGCCGCCCGCGCCCGCGCGGCAGGTTATGACGGGGTGGAGGTGATGGGGTCCGAGGGTTATTTCCTCAACCAGTTCCTCGTCACCCACACCAACAGGCGCACCGACCGCTGGGGCGGCAGTTACGAAAACCGGATGCGGCTGCCGGTGGAGGTCGTGCGGCGGGTGCGGGAAGCCGTTGGCCCCGATTTCATCCTGATCTACCGGCTGTCGATGATCGACCTGATCCCGGAAGGGTCAACCTGGGACGAGGTGGTGACGCTGGCGAAAGCCGTAGAGGCGGCGGGCGCGTCGATCCTGAACACCGGCATCGGCTGGCATGAGGCGCGGGTGCCGACGATCGCGACCAGCGTTCCGCGCCGGGCCTTTACCTGGGTGACGAAGAAGCTGATGGGTCAGGTCGGTATTCCGGTCATCACCTCCAACCGGATCAACACGCCCGAGGTGGCCGAGGCGGCCCTCGCCGAGGGCTGCGCCGACATGGTGTCGATGGCGCGGCCCTTCCTGGCCGATCCGCATTTCGTGCGGAAGGCGGCCAGCGGCCGCGGCCGCGAGATCGCGCCCTGCATCGCCTGCAACCAGGCCTGCCTTGATCATACGTTCGCCGGGCGGCTGACCTCCTGCCTCGTCAATCCGCGCGCCTGCCATGAGACCGAACTCGTGATCGAACCGGCAGCGGTCAAAAGGAAAATCGCGGTGGTCGGCGCGGGGCCGGCCGGACTGGCGACGGCGCTGACACTGGACGAACGCGGGCACGAGGTGACGCTGTTCGAACGATCCGGCCAGATCGGCGGGCAACTGAACCATGCCAGACAGGTGCCCGGCAAGGAGGAATTTCACGGGCTGGTCAACTGGTTCGCCACCATGCTGGACAAAAGCCGGGTGAACCTGCGCCTGAGGACAACGGCCAACGCCGATGCCCTGAGGGATTTTGACGAGATCGTGATCGCCACCGGTGTGCGCCCGCGCAACCCGGCCATCCCGCAAAGCGACGGGGCGGTGGTCGCCAGTTATGCCGAAGTCCTGTCGGGGCAGGTCGTGCCCGGCGCGCGGGTGGTGATCATCGGCGCGGGCGGCATTGGCTTCGACGTGGCCGAATATCTGGTGGAACCGCATCCCGCGCCCACCGTCCGGCCGGCAGACTGGTTGCGCGAATGGGGCGTGACCGACCCCTCCCAACGGCGCGGCGGGCTCGGCCGTCCGCACCCGGAAAAGCCGGCGCGCCAAGTGGTGCTGTTGCAGCGCAAGGCCGAACGCCCCGGACGGGGGCTGGGCAAGACGACGGGCTGGATCCATCGCGCGACCCTGCAGGCCAAGGGCGTCGAGATGCTGGGCGGCGTGAATTACGAGCGCATCGAACTGGGTGGCCTGCGCGTGTCCTTCGGACCGGAACGCGACAATCCCCGCCTGATTCCGGCCGACTGCGTGGTTCTGTGCGCCGGGCAGGAAAGCGACCGGGCGCTGGCCGATCAGCTGATCGGCGAAGGCCGGACCGTGCATGTCATCGGCGGGGCGGATGTGGCGGCCGAACTGGACGCGAAACGCGCCATTGATCAGGGCACCCGGCTGGCGGCGCAACTCTGACATCGCGGCCCGGTCGGATGGACAGTTTGCCGCCTGCGCCCTATTCTTCAACCATCGCGCGCAGCGATTGGCGCCAGGCGACATTGACTGAATCCAGGGGTTGAGCAGATGGCCATTTCCGATGTCTGGCATTTCGTCGAGGGCAACAAGCGCGCCGGCCCCTTCACCGAGGAGGAGATGCGGGTCTTCGTCCGTCAGGGGCGGGTCAGGTCGGATACGCTCGTCTGGTGCGACGGGATGACCGACTGGATGCCACTGCATCTGTCGAAAGGCGCGGCGCTCCTGCTGGCGTCCGGGGACGCGGTCGTTCAAGCCGTGCCCTCGTTGCCGCGTGGCGGGTTTTCAGAAAGCGTCAGCATCGCCGACGGCGGGGGACCGGGCAGGCCCATGGGCTTTTTCGAAGCCATAGCCTCCTGTTTCGGCAAATATGTGCAGTTCTCTGGTCGGGCGAGCCGGTCGGAGTTCTGGTATTTCGTCCTGTTCTACTTTCTCGGCGCACTGGTGGTTGGTGGTCTTGAAGGCATCGGATCAACCGACGGTTCCGCTGCCCGCCTTGTCTTTTTGGGTTTCCTGCTGCCAAGTCTGGCGGTGGCTGTGCGCCGGTTGCATGACACCGACCGTTCGGGCTGGTGGCTGCTGATCCACTTCGTGCCACTGGTCGGAGCCATCGTCCTGCTGGTCTTTTACTGCCTTGCCCCCACACCCGGCCGAAACCGCTTCAATTGAGGAATGTCAACCAATCGGGAACCAGAAGGAGAAATTCGCCACATAGGTTCCTGACAATACCCAAGTGTTGACCGCCCGTTTCCGCATTCTTGCCCGAATTGGCGCAGATACCGTCACAAGGCGGGCAATGTCTATTCAGGGTGCACAATGGACCGGCTAACGGAAATGGAAGCCTTCGCCACTGTCGTAGACCAGGGGGGGTTTACGGACGCGGCAAAGAAGATGGGGATCTCGAAGTCCGCTGTCTCGAAACATGTCTCGGCTCTGGAGGCGCGGCTTGGGGCGCGCCTGCTGAACCGCACGACCCGGCGCGTATCGCCGACGGAGATCGGGCTGGCCTATTATGACCGGGCCCGCCGTGTTCTGAACGACGCGGGCGAAGCGGATGCGCTGGTCACCTCGATGCAATCCGCGCCTTCGGGGCTGTTGCGCATTTCGGTGGCGACAGACTTTGGCGTGAATCTCCTGTCGCCGATCCTCGGGGATTTCCTGCTCGAATACCCCGAGATCACGGTGAACATGGTCCTGAACAACCGCTATGTGGAACTCATCTCCGAAGGGTTCGACATGGCGATCCGGGTCGGTGAGCTTGAGGACAGTACGCTGCGTGCCCGCAAGCTGACCGACACCGCGAAGCGGATGATCGGCTCTCCCGGTTATTTCGACAAATATGGCCGGCCGCTGAAGATCGACGATCTGAACGAACACAAGCTGCTGCATTATTCGAATCAGGCCTCGGGCAACGTCTGGAAGATCACCGCGCCCTCGGGCGAAAAGCGTCAGGTCCGCACGGCGGGCTGGCTGACGGTGAACGACGGGCAATCGCTGCTCAATGCCGCCATCTCGGGCCTGGGCATCGCCTACTTGCCATCCTTCCTCTATTCGGATGCGATGAAACAGGGGCTGGTGCAAGAAGCCATTCCCGATCTGCCGGTCGAAACGCTGGGCATCTACGCGGTCTATCCGCCGGGCCGCTTCACCCAGCCCAAGGTCCGCGCCTTCATCGACTTCCTCGCGCAGGCCTTCGTCGACAAGGGGCCAGACGCCTGGTAATCGGCGCCTGGCAAGTCCCGCCGGCTGCCACCGGCTTCCTTAACGGGTCGAGGCCAGCACCGCCTCGACCCGTCGGTTTTTCTCGCGGCCCTCGGGCGTCAGGTTGCCGGTCAGGGGGGCAAGCGGCCCCACCCCTTCCGCCGTAATCCGGCCCGGATCGATGCCATAGGCCGCGATCAGCCGATCCGCCACGGCGCGGGCCCGTTCGCGCGACAGGGCGATGTTGGCCGCAAGCCCGCCCGAGGCATCGGTATGGCCGACGATCAGCACCTTTGCGTCGGGTCTGCGCTGAAGATACTCCGCCAGTTCGCTGAGGCTGGCCGGATTGTCGCTCGCCAGTTCGGCAGAACCGGAGCTGAAACTCAATCCAGCCAAAACCGCGCGACCCGCCGTTTCAAGTTCGGCGGTCAGACCTTGCCCTTCGACAGGCGCCCCGGTTGCGGGCGCGGGATCGGCGGGGGTGATGGGCCGGGGCGTCGTGGCGGGGGTGTCGGTCGCGCCGATGCGCGTCAGTTGCACGAACCCAGTGTCGCCCGCGCGGCTGACCATCAGGCCCACATAATCCGCCTGCGGCCCCTGGCCGCGCACGGCGGAGAGATAGCGGAAGTCCGACAGGTCGACATGCATTTCCGGCTCGGGCAGCAGATCGGTCTCATAGCGGAAATCGAAGCCGCCGCAGGCGTCGGTGGCGCAGGCAAAGATCGCGGCATAGCCCTGCGCAGCCAGACTGGCGCGCAGCGCTTCGGCGAGCTTCAGCGTCTCCGGCCCGTTGCCCGGTATGCGCCAGGCCTGCTGCGTGACGACCCCGGTGAGGCTGATCGCAGGGATCTTGTCATTTTCCCAGGGGCCAACCGGCAAGGTATAGGTCGCATAGGGCGTCTGCAGGCTTGCGGTCTGTTCGGCGCCGGCGGGAAGGGTCAGCGACTCATCCGCCCGCGCCGCAAGTGCGGCCGAGATGCCGACGAGGACCATCAGGGCGAGGACCGTCGGGCGTCGGGTCATTTGGCGCGATAATGGTAGTGACCGGCGGGCTCCATGCCGAGCGCGGCATAAAGCGTGTTGGCCGGTGCGTTGGCGCGCGTCACGGCAAGCGCGAGGGTCGCGGCGCCCTGCTCCAGCCCCCAGGCAGCGGCGGCGCGCATCAGGTTGCGGGCAAGGCCCTGACGGCGGGCGGCATCATCGACATGCAGCGCATGGATCATGGCGATGTCACCGTGGGCGGCGACAAAGACCGCCCCGGCGGCGCGGTCGCCCGCCCGGCCAAGGATCGCGGTCTTCGGCCCGGCCACGCGCGCCATCACCGCCTGACGTTCTGCGCCGTTGCCGCCAGCCGTCCAGATGTCGCGGGTGATGGCGAGGGGAGGCCAGAGCGGGAAGGTCGACAGGTGCGCGGGCGGTTCGCTGGCGATCCGCGCCGCAGGTGCCGACAGCAGGACGACGGGGTCCAGTATTCGATAGCCGCGCGCCGCCAGCGCCCGATCCGGCGCCTCCTGCCCGTCGCGCAGGCAAAACAGCGGCGGCTGGCCGAGGGCCGCATGCGCGGCCTCGGCCAGGGCGATGCCTTCGGCGGCACTGCCGTCAAGAACGGTGGCGGAGGACACCCGCTTGCCACCGCCCCGCCCTTCGCGGACCAGCCAGCCGCCCGCCTGCCGGGTACCGGCCGCGGGCCATGTCGCATCGAGCGCGGCAAAAAGATCGCTCATGCCTCGGCGCCGCCGAAAAGCGCGACCAGACGCACCATCGCCTGATCGAGCCGCGCCGGATCCTGTCCGCGCACGACAAGGTTCGTGCCATAGACCCCGTTCAGGACGAACGGATAGGATCCGAAGGACAGGTCATCATATTGCGCGGCCAGCGCGGCAAGCGGCGCGGCGATGGTGCCTTCGCCCTGCATCACCCGCAGGGTCTGCGACAACAGAGGCTGCCCGCCGGTCAGGCGCGGCAGCAGCCCCGCGACCATCGCCTGAAAGATGCTCGGCACTCCGGCCATCACGTGAACCCGTCCAAGGCTGAAGCCCGGCGCGGCGGAAATCGGATTGTCGATCAGCACCGCGCCATCGGGGATGCGCGCCATACGCAGACGGGCCTCGTTCAGTTCCAGCCCCGACCGGTCGTAGTGCACCTGCAGCAAGGCCCGCGCGTCGGCGCGCACATCGAGCCTGACCCCCAGCGCCGCGGCCACCGCGTCGGCGGTGATGTCATCATGCGTCGGCCCGATCCCGCCCGAGGTGAAGAGATGATCGTGAACCCCGCTCAAGGCGCGGATCGCGGCAACGATGGCGCTGTGCCGGTCGGCGACAAAACGCGCCTCGATCAGATCAATCCCGATGCGTGTCAGTTCGCCCGCCAGGAAATGCATGTTCGCGTCGCGGGTGCGGCCGCTCAGGATTTCATCGCCGATGATCAGGATGGCAGCGGTGGGATTGGGCATGGGGCCTCTGTGAAGGTTTCCCTATGCTATAGGGCGCGGGACACGACCCGGAAAGCCCCAGCCGCCGCCCGGCACTGGCCAACGGCGGATTTTGTCACTATCTATCCGGCCTGAGCATGAAAGGATGCGCACCTTGGACGATACGCAGGGCCGTGTGACGAAAGACGGCATCAGGATACATGAAGCGGCCGACTTTGCCGGAATGCGCGGGGCCGGTCAGGCTGCCGCAGTCATCCTGGACCGCGTCGGGGCGCTGGTCGAACCCGGAACCACGACCGAGACGCTGGATGATTTCATCCGCGCGGAGGTGGCGCATCTGGGCGCGACTTCCGCCACGATCGGTTATCGCGGTTATCAGCATGCCTCCTGCATCAGCGTCAATCATGTGGTCTGCCACGGGATACCGGGGCCGAAAGTGCTGAAGGACGGCGATATCCTGAACATCGACGTGACCGTGATCGTCGATGGCTGGTATGGCGACACGAGCCGGATGTATGTGGCGGGCGACCTGCCAAGGAAGGCCGAGCGGCTGATCCAGGTCACGCATGACGCCTTGTTCAAGGGGATCGAGGCGGTCAGGCCGGGCCATACGTTCGGCGACATCGGCCATGCGATCCAATCCTATGTCGAGGCGAACCGCATGTCGGTGGTGCGCGATTTCTGCGGGCACGGGCTGGGGCGCGTCTTCCACGCGCCGCCGAACGTGCTGCACTACGGCCGGCCCGGTACCGGGCCGCGGCTGGAAGAAGGCATGTTCTTCACCATCGAGCCGATGGTGAACCTTGGCCGGCCCGAGACCAAGGTGCTGGCCGACGACTGGACGGCGGTGACGCGCGACAAGTCGCTGT
>CAZRKU010000099.1:0-11827 GCA_964600685.1 uncultured Frigidibacter sp.
GGCCTTGTCCTTGCCCTGATGCTGATGAACCTGCCGATCATCGTCTGGATGCTCTACACCTACTTCAAGGAAATCCCCGGCGAAATCCTTGAGGCGTCGCGGATGGACGGGGCGAGTCTCTGGAAAGAGATCGTCTACGTCCTGACCCCGATGGCCGTGCCGGGCATCGCCTCGACCATGCTCCTGAACGTGATCCTCGCCTGGAACGAGGCCTTCTGGACCATCACGCTGACGACGACCAAGGCGGCGCCGCTTTCGGCTTTCATCGCCTCGTTCTCAAGCCCGCAGGGTCTCTTCTACGCAAAGCTTTCGGCCGCCTCGACCATGGCCATCGCGCCGATCCTCATCCTTGGCTGGTTCAGCCAGAAGCAACTTGTCCGCGGCCTGACCTTCGGCGCGGTGAAATGAGGTTAACATGGGCAAGATCGAACTGACCAAAGTCCGCAAGTCCTTCGGCGAAGTGCAGGTGATCCCCGGCATCGACCTGTCGATCGAAAACGGCGAATTCGTCGTCTTCGTCGGCCCGTCGGGCTGCGGCAAGTCCACGCTTCTGCGCCTGATCGCCGGGCTGGAGGACACGACCTCCGGCGTGATCGAGATCGACGGGAAGGATGCGACCCACCTGCCCCCGGCCAAGCGCGGCCTGGCGATGGTGTTCCAGTCCTATGCGCTTTATCCGCACATGTCGGTCCGGAAGAACATCGCCTTCCCGCTGAAGATGGCGGGGCTCGATCAGGCCGAACAGGACAAGCGCGTCGAGCGCGCCGCCAAGGTCCTGAACCTGTCGGGCTACCTCGACCGCCGCCCGGGCCAGCTTTCGGGCGGCCAGCGCCAGCGCGTCGCCATCGGCCGCGCCATCGTCCGCGAACCGGCGGCCTTCCTGTTCGACGAGCCGCTCTCGAACCTCGATGCGGCGCTCAGGGTCGGGATGCGGCAGGAAATCAGCGAACTCCATCAGTCGCTGAAGACCACGATGATCTATGTCACCCATGATCAGGTCGAAGCGATGACCATGGCCGACAAGATCGTGGTGCTGAACGCCGGTCGGATCGAACAGGTGGGCAGCCCGCTGGAACTTTATCACAAGCCGCAGAACATCTTCGTTGCGGGATTCATCGGCAGCCCGAGGATGAACCTCATCGAAGGCGCGGAGGCCGCCAAACACAATGCCCACACGATCGGCGTGCGCCCCGAACATATCACGGTCGGCGAGGGTCCCTGGGAAGGCGTGGTGGGACTGGCCGAACATCTCGGGTCCGACAGCTTCATCAAGGTCGACGTGACCGGCATCGGCATCATCAACGTCCGCGCCTCGGGCGAACTGGGTGTGCACCATGGCGACCGGGTGAAGCTGGCCCCCGTTGGCAAGATCCATCGTTTCGACGCGGACGGAAAGGCACTGGCATGAGGCTCGCGGGCAAGACGGCGCTCATCACCGGCGCGGCGCGCGGGATCGGACTGGAGTTTGCCCGCGCCTACGCCGCCGAAGGCGCCGAGGTCTGCATCGCCGACATCAGCGCCGACGCCGCCCGGACGGCCGCGCGCGGCATCGGCCCCCGCGCCCATGCCGTCGTCCTGGACGTGACCCGGCAGGAAGAGATCGACGCGGCCTTCGCGGAGGCAATCGGCAAGATGGGAAAACTCGACATCCTGATCAACAATGCCGCGCTCTTCTCCGCCGCACCGATCGACGAGATCACCCGCGCCGACTACGACCGCCTGTTTGCCGTCAACGTCGCGGGCACCCTTTTCTGCACCCAGGCGGCCGCGCGGCACATGATCGCCCGCGGGCAGGGCGGCAAGATCATCAACCTGGCCAGTCAGGCGGGCCGCCGCGGCGAAGGGCTGGTGGCGGTCTACTGTGCGACCAAGGCGGCGGTGATTTCGCTGACCCAGTCGGCGGGACTGAACCTGATCGCGCACGGCATCAACGTGAACGCCATCGCGCCGGGCGTCGTTGACGGCGAACATTGGGACGGCGTCGATGCCTTCTTCGCCAGATACGAGGGCAAGCGCCCCGGCCAGAAGAAAGCCGAGGTCGGCGCGGCCGTCCCGTTCGGCCGGATGGGGACGGCACAGGATCTGACCGGCATGGCGATCTTCCTTGCCACCGACGAAGCCAACTACATCGTCGCCCAGTGTTTTGGCGTCGATGGCGGAAACTGGATGGCCTGAGATGAACAGTCACACCCCCGAAGTCGATCTTCCCCGCTATGACCGGAAAAAGGTCACGCCCGGCATCGTTCACATCGGTCTTGGCAATTTCCACCGCGCGCATATGGCGGTCTATCTCGATGATCTGATGAACCGGGGGGCCGCGCTCGACTGGGGGATCCTTGGTGCCGGCGTGCGCGCCAGCGATGCCGCGATGCGCGCGGCGATGCTGGCGCAGGACTGCCTCTCGACGGTGATCGAACTTGACCCGCGGGGCAAACGCGCCCGCCGCGTCGGGGCGATGGTCGGTTTTGTCGAGGTCGCACCGGACAATGCGCCCCTGATCGCAGCCATGACCCGCCCCGAGATTCGCATCGTCAGCCTGACCGTGACCGAAGGCGGTTATTTCATCAGCGCCGCGACCGGCAGTTTCGATGCAACCGCGCCCGAGATCCTGGCCGACGCGGCGCATCCCGAACGCCCCGCCACCGCCTTCGGTGCGATCGTCGCCGCGCTCAGGGCGCGCCGCGCGAACGGCACGCCGCCCTTCACCGTCCTGTCCTGCGACAACCTTCCCGGCAACGGCACCGTCACCCGCGCCGCGGTCGTGGGCCTCGCCCGCCTGTCCGACCCGGCCCTTGCCGACTGGATCGCGGCACATGTCAGCTTCCCGAACGGAATGGTCGACCGCATCACCCCGGCGACCGGCCCGCGCGAACGCGCGATGGCGGCCAGTTTCGGGCTGGGCGACGACCCGGTCCCGGTGACCTGCGAACCCTTCCGCCAGTGGGTGGTGGAAGACCGCTTCCCGCAGGGCCGCCCGCCCCTCGAACAGGTCGGCGTCACCTTCAGCGACCATGTGCACGCCTACGAGGCGATGAAGATCCGCATCCTGAACGGCGGCCATGCGATCATCGCCTATCCGGGCGGCCTGATGGATATCGAGTTCGTCCATGAAGCCATGGCCCATTCGCTGATTTCGGGTTTTCTCGACAGGGTCGAGCGCGAGGAGATCGTCCCCTACGTTCCCCCGGTCCCCGACTCGGATCTGGAGGCCTACTACATCACGATCCGCGCCCGTTTCGCCAACCCCGAGGTCGCCGACACGGTCCGGCGCCTGTGCCTCGACGGATCGAACCGCCAGCCGAAGTTCATCGTCCCCTCGCTCCGCGACGCCCGCGCCGCCGGGGGCAGGATCGACGGCCTCGCGCTCGTCTCGGCGCTCTGGTGCCGTTATTGCCACGGCCAGACCGACAGCGGCACCGAGATCGCCCCGAACGACCCCGACTGGGACCGCCTGGTCGCCCTGTCCCGCAAGGCGCGATCCGAACCGGGGCTCTGGCTCGACCAGAAGTCGATCTATGGCGAACTTGGTGCGGACGGGCAGTTCCGGAACCGCTTCGCCCACTGGCTGGGCGCGCTCTGGTCGAACGGCACGGCCGCCACCCTGCGGGCCTTTCTGGCCTGACGCTCGCCGAAGCGCCGCACGACCGGACCGAAAACCAGCGCCCTTCGGCGGCGCGTGGTCTTGTCTCTGGCTCTGCAGGAAGCTGGCTGTGCTGACAGTCCCAAGCTATCCAGTCTCTGGTCCGAGGGGGCTGCTACAGGGAAATTACAGGAAATTTCGCACTTTTGTGATGAGTTCTCTGGCCGACCAGCGGAACCGGCACAGCGACGGCGAGATGGTGTGGACCTGTCACGTATTTGTGCCGCCCCGAGTGCTCGTTTAGGCCCCTTGGCGTTCGAAGGCCAAGGGGCTTTTTCCTCCCAATGCTGAATGGCGACGGCGCGGGTTATAGAAGCCGTTGATATATTTGAAGATGGCCGTCTCGCGGCCGCCGACCTCGGCGATGGTGATTTTCAGATCATTGGAGCCATTGGCCCGCGACAAGGTCACCCCACCTGCGCCTCGGTCAAGTCCGTATTGCCATCACCATCCAGATCGCTGGTGATGGTCTTCGTCCGCCCGTCCGCACTGACCGCCGTCGTCTCGCGGAGCCGCAACGAGGCATCACCATTGGTCACGCTGACCACTTCGGTCCGGCTTTTGTCACCATTCACTGTGATCGCATGGCTCGTGGTGGTATCCGCGCGACCCAGGCCATCTTCGTTCACTGCCGTCGAGCGGGTTTTGCCATCGACCGAGATCGTCTCGGTGACCGAGCGGATCACCGCGCCTCTCTGGCCAAGGTCAGTGATCACATTGGTCCGGCGGCCATCGGCAAGGATCGTCTGCACCTCGTGCTGCTCGAACCAGCCGCTGCCGGGGGAATCGCGGTCGATCACCACCGACTTGCCGTCCGCGCCGCGGGTCGTCACCACCCGGCTGGTCTGGATCGCCGTCGCCGCGACCGCGCCTGCCTTGTTGACGATCGTCTCGGTTTTCGACCCGTTCCCTTTCGTCACCGCGGCGATCGTCTGGATCCGGCCCCTACCTGCCGTTCCAACATCACTGACGACTCATGCAAAGCAGACGCTCAGCAACGTGGCTTGTGTTGAGTTCGCCCCTTCGGGGGAAAGCCTTGTGATTGCCAATACGCCCGTGATGCCGAGGTTGTCTGAAAGTATCTTCGGTCCACTGTCCCCTCAGGTCTGAGGCGGGATTAGAACGAAATTGCCAACATGTGTTTTCTTCAGGAATTCCTGCTGCGCGGCGGCGATCTCTTCAAGCGGATAGGTCCTTGCCAGAAGTGGGCGGATTTCACCGCGCTCGATGTAGGAAATCACGTTGGGGAACACCTGCTCGTCCCATCCTGTGCAGCCGTTCAGAGTCAAGTCCTTCAGGTAGAACACCCGCATGTCGAGTTCGACGACTGGCCCGCCTATCGCACCGGACGAGACATATTTTCCGCCGCGCCGAAGGACATCCAGCATCGCGCCGAACCTGGCCCCGGCGACGTTGTCGACCACAACGTCCACCGACTCCTTGCCCAACGCCTCGAGCGGATTTGCGCCACGGTCGATGACATGATCCGCCCCTGCCGCCCGCACATCATCCATCTTCGCAGGTGTGGTTATGCCGATCACATGTGCGCCGCGCCTCTTTGCCAGCTGAACGGCGGCAGAGCCGACGCCACCGGAGGCGCCAGCCACAAGCACGCGCATGCCTTTCCGAACGCCCGCACGGTGGATCATGTTTTCGGCGGTGCCGTAGGAGCAGGCAATGGTGGCGAGTTCGGCATCGCTCCAGTCGCAGTTTACGGGGAAGGCTTCGTCTGCCGGAACCTTGACGAACTGGGCAAAGGCGCCGTCGAAGTCCGACCCCATCCAGATGTTTTCGGGGGATGAGAACCCGTCCGGCCGCATGCAGGCCCGGACAAGGACACGCCGCCCCAGAAGGTGCCGGTTCGCCTCGGTGCCGACTTCGGCCACGATCCCGCAGCAATCGGTACCCTGGATAAAGGGAAAGGGAGTCGCCGCGTTCCAGCCGCCATCCGCCTTTTGGATGGGTTCGACCTGCTCGGCTTCTGCGGCTTCTTCCGTGCTTTTCTTGACAGAGGATGAATACCACCCGAGACGCGTGTTGATCTCGGTATTGTTCATGCCCGCGGCCCGCACTTGAACAAGCACTTCGGTTGGCCCGGGGGTAGGGCGTGCGACATCGCAATAGACGAGTTGATCGTAGCCGCCGTTTCCCATCGTCACGACAGCTTTCATGGTCGGTTGGCCGTCCGAAGGGCTGAGTCGGCTAAGTGCTTTGAAGCTCATCTGGATCTCCCGAATGGATTGGCTTTCTGCCGTCAGGCCTCATGCCTTTTGTCGCGCGTTCGCCGGGTCCCAGGCGGGGGCGCGGAGCAACGTAAAGGAGCGGCGTTCGCCGAGAATGACCACGTCCAGTTCCTTGTCTGCGTCGGGGCTGACATAGGCGAAAGCAAGGCTTTTTCCCACCGCGTGGCCAAACCCACCGGACGTGCAGACGCCGACCACGCGGTCGCCCTGCATCACCGGTTCGCCGCCGTAGATGTCGCAGTCGATGGCGGCGATTTCACCATAAACCAGCGTCGTCGTGACGCCCGCAGCCCGCACGGCCTCGGTCGCGGCGCGGCCGCGAAACGCGCCCTCGTCGGGGGCGTAAAACCGGATGCAGTCGGCCTCTATCAGGGTAATCTCATTGGTCAGTTCCGACCCGTAGCCGCGATAGCCCTTCTCCATCCGCAGCGAATTGACCGCCTGCCCCCCGAAATCGGCGATGCCATGTGGCCGGCCGACGGCCCAGATTGCCGCGTAAAGCCGGGCAAGCTCGGCCATTGGCGCATGGATTTCCCAGCCAAGTTCACCCACATAGGTCACCCGCAGGGCGCGGACGGGGATACCGGCAAGACTGATTTCCTGTGCCGACAGCCAGCGGAAGGCGGCATTCGACATATCGGTGTCGGTCAGCCCGGCAAGCACGTCACGCGATTTCGGACCAGCGACGACCAGCATGCCGAAGGCGTCGGTGACATTGGTGATTGTCACGTCCGACCCTGCCGCAAAGGCCAGATCGTCGCGCGCCTGCTCCTCGGCGCCAGCGCCGGTCAGCAGATAGAAGCGGTCGGGGCCAAGGCGGGTGATCGTCCATTCGCCAAGGATCCGGCCATTGTCCGACAGCACCTGCGTCAGCCCAATGCCGCCCGGTTTCTTCGGCAGGCGGTTGGCGGTCAGCCGGTCCAGAAGCGCCTCGGCCCCCGGGCCGGTCACCTCGAACTTGGCGAAGCTCGACAGGTCCATGATCCCCACCCGCTCGCGCACGGCGCGGCATTCGGCCGCGACCAGATCGAAGGTGTTGGTGCGGCGGAATTGCAGCTTCTCGGCAAAGCCCGCGGGCGCGAAGTATTTCGGCCGCTCCCAGCCATGGACCTCGGTCATCACTGCGCCCTTGGCCCTCAGCACCTCGAATAGCGGTGTTATGCGGCGGGGGCGGCCGGCCTGCACCTCGCGCCCCGGCAGGGGCGTTTCGAACATGTTCTCGTAATCGTCGAAGCTCTTGGCGCGGGTATAGTCCTGATCCGCATAGGCGCCGAAGCGGCGGGGATCGACCGAGGCCATGTTGATCTCGGCATCGCCATGCACCATCCATTGCGCCAGATACTTGCCGCAGCCCGCCCCTTGCGCGATGCCGATGGACGACCCGCAGCATTGCCAGGCGTTCGGCACCCCCGGCATCGGCCCGACCAGCGGGTTGCCGTCGGGCGTATGGGGGATGGCGCCGTTGATAATGCGCTTGATGCCCGCGTTGGCAAAAATCGGCATCCGCTCCAGCGCCTTTTCCAGCCAGGGCGCGATGCGGTCGAGGTCGCCCTCGAACAACTCGTTCTCGCTCGACCATTCCGGCCAGCCACCGCGCGCCGCCCAGGCCTCGCGCGCGCCGGTGTGTTCGTAGATGCCGACAAGGCCCGCCTTCTGTTCCTGCCGGTAATAGCCCGCTGTCGCAGGGTCGCGCATCACCGGCAGTTCGGCCAGGCTGTCCTTGAACTCGGCCAGCGGTTCGGACACCAGATACTGGTGCTCCATGTTGGTGATCGGCGTATCGACGCCCAGCCATTTGCCGACCTCGCGCGCATAGCAGCCTGCGGCATTGACCACATGCTCGCAGGTCACTTTGCCCTGCTCGGTCTCGACCCGGAACGCGCCTGACGGCAGCCGGGTGATGCCGGTCACTCGGGTATGGCGGAGGATGGCCGCGCCCAGTTGCCGCGCCCCGGCGGCCATCGAGTTGCAGGCGCTGGCCGGGTCGACATGGCCATCGAGCGTGGTATGCGCCCCGGCGAGGATGCCGTCGGTCCTAAGCCAGGGGTTCAGCTCACGGATGCGGTCGGGGCCGATGACCTCCATCTGAAAACCCACATTGGCCGCGAACCCCTCGACATGGCGGAACCAGTCCACCTCCTCGGGCGTGGTGGCGATGCGGATGCCGCCGCAGCCATGCCACCCGGTCGGATGGCCGGTCAGTTTTTCCAGCTTCGGGTAAAGCGTGTTGCCGTAGTGGTGGATCTTGGCCATGTTGTAATTGCCGATGAACGAGGGGCATTGCCCTGCGGCATGCCAAGTCGAGCCGCTGGTCAGCTCGCCCTTTTCGATCAGCAGGACGTCCGTCCAGCCCGCTTCGGCCAGATGATAGGCCAGACCCACCCCCATCATGCCGCCGCCGATGATGACCACCTTTGCCTGTGTCTGCATCGTCCACTCCTACCAGACGCCGTTTCCGGCCTGCATCCGCGTGCGCGGAAGGATGATGTTGTAACCGGCCCGGATCGCCGCATCGACGTCTTCACCGATATGGCGCGGATAGTGTTCCGCCAGGATCTTGCGCACCCTGTCGCGCGCCACCTCGCGGCTGTCCCGCGCGCCAGCGTCCTGCCATTCGCTGATGCTGCGCCGGTCGGCGATTTCGGGATAGAGGTAGTCGGTCTTCATCCGCGCAAAGGTCTGCGGATGGCCGAGGTAATGGCCCGCGCCCATCACCGTGTCACGGATCACCTCGAAGTTCAGCGTGTCCGCGCTGACCTCGATCCCCTTCACCGTGCGCAGGATCGCGCCCAGAAGGTCGTTGTCGATCACATAGCCCTCGAAGCTGGTGCCCATGAGCGAGCCTTGCATGCCGGCGCATTCATGGATCATCGTCGCACCCGCCTGCGCAGCGAGCGAGATCGTATAGCCCTTTTCGCCGCCGCTTTGCGCGTCCGGCAGCTTGCTGTCGGTCATGCCCGCTGGAACCGAATTCGGCAGGTCGTAGAAGTTCGCCATCTGGGCACAGGCGGCGGACAAGAGCGCCTGCTCGCCCGATCCGCCCGACATGGCGCCGGTTCGCAGATCCGACACGAAAGGCCAGGCGGCGAAGATGCCGCGGCACTCAGGGTCGATGATGTGACACAGGACCAGTCCCGCCAGCACCTCGGCGCAGGCCTGCGCCACCGCCCCGGCCAAGGCGGCGGGCGCCGTCGCCCCGGCCTGACCGGCAGAGACCAGGAGGATCGGCATCCCGGCCAGAATGGCGGCCTCCAGCGCATCGCAGCTTTCGGTGGCAAAGCGCATCGGCGGCACCACATGGCAGCAGACGGCGGTGCAGAACGGGCGGTCGCGGTGGCGGCCTTCGCCACCTGCCACCGCATCCAGCATCGGCTGCACCGCGCGGACCGAGGCGCTGTCGGTATAGCTGACAGCGATGGATTTCGTGGTGCCCGACAGGCAGGCATAGGTGGTGTTCATGTCAAGATCGAGGATGGTCTTGGCATCCCGCGCCACGATCGACCGGTGATACCAGTGGATATTGTCCAGCCGGTCCACCAGCCGCGCAATGTCGTAAAGGTCGGCGACCGTGCTTTCGCGGTAGCGGCCGGTCTCGAAATCCATGATCGTCGGTGCCGCCCCGCCGGTGCCGGTATGCACCCGCCGCCCGCCGATCTCGATGTCATGCATCGGGTCGATACCGTGCAGGGTGAACTTGCGGCGGGTGCGCGCGATCACGTCCTCGACCAGCGCGCGGGGAAAGCGCAAGCGGCCATCGCCATCCACCCGGCAGCCCGCCCCCACCGCCCGCGCCTCAAGGCTGGGGGTCAGTTGCGACAGGCCAAGGTCCTCCAGCAGCCGCAGCACCAGCTCGTGAATCTGCAGGACCTCGGCATCGGTCAGGGGCTTGTAGCGGCCACCGACCATGCCCGCCGGCACCGGCGAGGGCGGCAGGGCGGCTTCGACGCGGTTGCGCCGGCCGGCACGGCGCGGGAAAAGTTCGGACATGGCGGAGCCCCAAGATTGCTTCGGGGCCACCTAGCGCCGCTTTCCTGCGTCGCTCAAACGATCATTCCGAATGTCTCGCATTCCTCTGAGTCATGCGAATGTCACCTTGCCCTTCGGCTTCCGCTTTGATCCATTCCAGAAAAGCCATGACCCCCGGCGTATGATCGGCTCCTTTGGATGTGCAGAGGTAATAGCCATCGCGCGTTTCCACCACCCGGTCCACCGGGCAGACGAGCCGCCCCTCGGTCAGGATCGGATCGGTGACATAGCTCCAACCCAGGGCCACGCCATGGCCCGCCTCCGCCGCCTGCAACACCAGCGGATAGGCGTTGAACCGCAACCCGCGCCGCACCGGCTGACCGTTGACCCCTTGCCGCAGGAGCCAGGTCCGCCAGTCCACGCCGCCGAAGGTGGGCTTGCCGTATTCCAGATGCAGCAGCGTCTGGTCCAGCAGATCCTCGGCCCGGCGCAATTCCGGATGGTCGCGCAGGTAGCCCGGGCTGCACACTGGATAGACCCGCTCGCCGAACAGAAGCCGCGCCTCCAGCCCCTCCCACTGGCCCGCCCCGAACAGGAAGGCCACATCCACCTCGCCCGTGCCCGGCAGCACCGGCTGGTCGGTCGCCAGCACCCGCAGGTCGATCTCGGGCTGCAGCGCGCCGAAGCGTTCCAGCCGCGGCATCAGCCAGAACCAGGCAAAGGCGACCGAGGCGCAGACTGTGATCTGCGGCGCCTTCGCCGCCGCGCCGAGTGCGGCAAGGCAAGCACCGATCTCATCCAGCCCGCGCGTCACCGACTCGAACAGGCGCTGCCCTTCTGCCGTCAACTCTATGGCGCGATGCCGGCGGTGAAACAGGCGCAGGCCCAGCTCCTCCTCGAGCGCCTTGATCTGCCGGCTGACCGCGCTTTGGGTGAGGCACAACTCAGCCGCAGCAAGCGTGAAGCTGCGATGACGCGCGACCGCCTCGAAGCTGCGGAACAGATCCAGCGGCGGGAGCCGATACTTTCTCACGATCGTCCTTTCGTCGCCTGTGCCTGACCCGACAATGAGGGCGGCGCGTGGTCCATGAAAGACGTTTTACCAGAAGCGAACCGGCGTTGCCTTGGGTGAACCTACAAGAATCCGCTTTTCGCTGCCCGCTCGGAGCATCCTGCGGACATCTCGGGCGACTGGCCCCCCATCTGGAGGACGAGACACACGATCACGGACTATTTCAGCTCGAACGTTCTCCTGAAGGCGATGCAGGGGCTGTCGTGCCGTGGTCGAATGTCTGTTCTCGCTGAAATCTTCGCCAACCTTGCGGCCCAGCATCAGTCCGCTCCCCGCCCTCTCCGACATTTTGGCGCGGACTCTCTGGCTCCACTCATTCCGCTGGACTTCCACTGCAAATGAAGCGTTGCTGAGTTGAGGCCGACGCGCCGGTCAGCGCCCGAGTCTCCGCCCGGATGTCCGGGCTCCTGTCGGTAGCAGGGCCACGGTGGCGCCTGCGATCAGAGGGGAGACTCCGATGGCGAGCACGAACAACACACCCGATTCCACTGGCGCGGCGGCTGATGCACATGAAGGGAAGACCGCCGCGGTGCCGCGGTCGCAGCCGAACAGGAAGCCCAGGGTCAAGACGCCTGGCCTCCGGTCGAAAAGACGGATTGCGCCGTCTGGTCGGATCAGCGGCGGCACGCCCTTCGATCGCGGGCACATCCACTATCTGCTGACGAACCCGATCTTCGTCGGCCGCATCCGGCATCGGATGCGCCTCAACCGCTCGACCGGAAGCTCATTGCCAACATCGCGACTGCCCTATCCTGGCTGGACCGGATCAGGGCCGGCAAGACGTATGCGGAGATCGCCGTAGAAGATGGTGTCCCGAAGTACCGGGTGCAGCAAGCAATCAGCTACGCCTTCCTCGCGCCCGACATTGTGCGGTTGATCTTGAAGGGTGGGCAACCCTTCGGGCTA
>CAZRKU010000100.1:0-11727 GCA_964600685.1 uncultured Frigidibacter sp.
ATTCTGGCGAAAATATCCCGGGGGTCCGGGGGCAGCGCCCCCGGCCGCACTCCGAAAGGACCGAAACATGCTAACCCTTGAATGCCCCTACTGCGGCGTCAAAGCCGAGGAAACCGAACTGCAAGCCGGGGGCGAGGCGCATCTGAAACGCTTCGGGCCGGGCGCGTCGGACGAGGAGTTCGACGGCTACATGTTCATGCGCAAGAACCCCAAGGGCGTGCATTTCGAACGCTGGCGGCACAGCTACGGCTGCGGGAAATGGTTCCTGGCAGCGCGCGATACCGCGACGCTTGAGGTCTTCGGCACCTATCCGGCGCAGTCCAAGGAGCCGCCCGCCGACCTGCAGGCCAAGATCAAGGCGAAACGCCCGAACTGGGAGGGCTACAAGTGAGCACCCGTCTGTCCAAGGGCGGTCGTCTGATCGACCGCACCAAACCCCTGAACTTCACCTTCAACGGTCGCAAGTTGAAGGGCTTCGCGGGCGATACGCTGGCCGCGGCGCTTCTGGGCGCCGACCAGATGCTTCTGGGGCGCAGCTTCAAGTATCACCGTCCACGCGGGCTGGTGGCGTCGGGGGCCGAGGAGCCGAACGCGCTGGTCGGTCTGGGGACCGGCGTGCGGTTCGAGCCGAACCAGCGCGTGACCACGACCGAGCTTTTCGAAGGGGCCAGCGCGGCCTCGCAGAACCACTGGCCGAGCCTTGAGTTCGACGTGGGCGCGATCAACAACAGCTTCGGGCGGTTCCTGCCGGGCGGGTTCTATTACAAGACCTTCATGTTCCCGCGCTTCGCCTGGAAGCACATCTTCGAGCCGGTCATCCGCCGCTCGGCGGGCCTTGGCAAGGTGCCGCAGGATCGGGATGCCGACCGTTATGAATATGCCTATGCCTTCGCCGACCTGGTGATCGTCGGCGGCGGCATTGCGGGCCTCGCCGCGGCGCTGCAGGCGGGCAGGGACGGCAAGCGCGTCCTGCTGATTGAACAGACCGCCCATTGGGGCGGCCGCGCCCCGGTCGACGGGGTTGAGATCGACGGCAAGCCTGCCGACGATTGGGTGAGGAACACGCTGGAAGCCATTGGCAAGATGGAGAATGTCACGCTCCGCACCCGCACCATGGCTTCGGGGCTCTATGACCACGGCTACCTGCTGGCCTATGAACGGATCGCCGATCATACGCCCGGCGACGGGCGGCCGCGCCACCGGCTCTGGCGCATCCGCGCGGGCCATGTCGTGACCGCGACCGGGGCCATCGAACGGCCGCTCAGCTTCGCGGGCAACGACATTCCCGGCGTGATGCTGGCGGGCGCCGTGCGTGACTATCTGGTCAACTGGGCGGTCAGCCCCGGTGACCGCACGGTCATAGTCACCAACAACGACGATGCCTATCGGACCGCGCTGGCGCTGCACGCGGCGGGCCTGATCGTTCCGGCGGTGATCGACGCGCGGGCCGGCGTGAAGGGCGTGCTGCCCGACGCGGTGCGGGCCAAGGGCATCCGGGTCCTGGAGGGGCGCGGGATCGCGAAAGTCAAAGGCGGCAAGCGGGTTACGGGGGTTTCCGTCTGTGCCCAGGCGGGCGAGGGATCGGAGCTGGAAGCGATCGCCTGCGATGCGGTCGCCATGTCGGGCGGCTGGTCGCCGGTCGTGCACCTCTGGTCGCATTGCGGCGGCAAGCTGGTCTGGGACGAGGCCAGCGCCATGTTCCGCCCCGATGCCGCAAGGCCCCCGACCGGGGATGACGGCGCGGCGATGGTGACAGCGGTGGGCAGCGCCAACGGCGCGCTGACCGCGGACGCGGTCCTGGCCGACGTTGCCGCCCGGATCGGTGGAAAGGCCGCAAAGACCAATGCGGTCGCGGAAGCGCCGCTTGAGCCGGTCTGGATCATGCCGCAGGGCGCGGGGCCGCAGCTCAGGATGAAGATGTGGCTCGACTATCAGAATGACGTGAAGGTCTCCGACGTGCAGCTCGCGGCGCGCGAGGGCTATCACTCGGTCGAACATACCAAGCGCTACACGACGCTCGGCATGGCCACCGATCAGGGAAAGCTCTCGAACATCAACGGATTGGCGGTCCTCTCGGGGCAGCTCAATCAGCCGATCCCGCAGACCGGAACCACCACCTTCCGTCCGCCCTATACGCCGATTTCGATGGGTGCGATTGCGGGCGAGGCGCGGGGCGACATATTCCAGCCCCTGCGCAAGACGCCGATGGACGAATGGCATGTCGCGAACGGTGCCAATTTCGAACCCGTGGGCCTGTGGCGGCGGACCTATTGTTACCAGCGTCCCGGCGAAGGCGTGCATGACGCGGTCAACCGCGAGATCACCAATGCCCGGAACAGGGTCGGGATGCTGGACGCCTCGACGCTCGGCAAGCTGATCGTCAAGGGGCCGGACGCGGGTCTCTTCCTCGACATGCTCTATACGGGCGTGATGTCGACGCTGCCGGTCGGCAAATGCCGCTACGGCCTGATGTGCTCGGAGAACGGCTTCCTCAGCGACGATGGCGTGGTCGTGCGCCTGTCCGAGGACACCTGGCTCTGCCACACGACTTCGGGCGGGGCCGACCGGATCCACGGCTGGATGGAAGACTGGCTGCAGTGCGAATGGTGGGACTGGAAGGTCTATACCGCCAACGTGACCGAGGAATACGCCCAGATCGCCGTCGCCGGGCCGAATGCCCGCAAGGTGCTGGAAAAACTCGGCGGCATGGATGTGTCGGCCGCCGGACTGCCCGCGATGGAATGGCGCGAGGGGGTGCTGGGCGGTTGCCGGGCGCGGATCTACCGCATCTCCTTCTCGGGCGAGTTGTCCTATGAAATCGCCGTGCCTGCCTCCGAGGGGCTGGCGCTCTGGAAGGCGCTGATCGAGGCCGGACAGGAATTCGGCGTCGCCCCCTATGGCACCGAAGCCATGCATATCATGCGCGCCGAAAAGGGCTTCATCATGATCGGCGACGAAACCGATGGCACGGTGATCCCGCAGGATCTGAACCTGAACTGGGCGATTTCCAAGAAGAAGGCCGACTATCTGGGCAAACGCGCGCAGGAGCGCAGTCATATGGCCAGCCCCGACCGCTGGAAACTCGTCGGGCTGGAAACGCTCGACGGATCGGTGCTGCCCGATGGTGCCTATGCGGTGGCCGATGGGGTCAACGCCAATGGCCAGCGCAACGTGCAGGGTCGCGTGACCTCGACCTATTTCTCGCCAACCGTCGGCAAGGGCATCGCCATGGGTCTGGTGAGACACGGGCCGGACCGGATGGGCGAGGTGCTCGACTTCCCCGGCGACAACGGCAAGATCTTCAAGGCCCGGATCGTCGATCAGGTCTTCTACGACAAGGAAGGGGCAAAGCAGAATGTCTAACGCAGTCAGTGCATTGGGCGGCAAAGCTTATGCAGGTTTCGCCTCGGTCGCCGAGGCTGGCCTGCAAGGGATGATCACGGTCCGGGGCGACCTCCGGTCGGCCAGGATGAAGAAGGCCGTGAAAGCCGTGGCCGGTGTCGACGTCCCCGCGCCGCGCCGCATCGCCCTGAACGGTGCGAAGGGCGCGGGCTGGATGAGCCCGGACGAACTTCTGGTCCTCGTGCCCTATGCCGAGGCACGCGCCGCGGTCGAGGCGCTGACCAGGGCGCTCGACGGCGAGCATCATCTGGTCGCGGACGTGTCGGACGCCCGCGCCATGTTCCGCATCAAGGGAGCGAAGGCCGATCAGGTGCTGATGAAACTTTGCCCCGTCGATCTGCCCAATCTGGCCGAAGGCGAACTGCGCCGCACCCGCGCGGCACAGGTGGCCGCCGCCTTGTGGCGGTCGGACGGGGACGAATTCACCCTCGTTTCGTTCCGCTCGGTCGCGGCCTATGTCTTCGGGGCACTGGAAAGTTCGGCGCGACCGGGCGCCGAACTTTTCCCCGCCTGAGCCGCGTCACCCCAAGCCGCAGGGACGGTTGTGCCGCCCCTGCGTCGCTGCCGGTCACTGGGTCGGCAGCATCAGGTGTTCATAGGGTGTGCCTTCCCACATCACATAGGGTTTCGTTGTATCCGGCGTGGCGCCGCCCGGATAACCCGCCATCAGGCCCTTGGTATTGACGATCATCACGTGGGGGCCGGTTTCGACCCAGGTCTCGCCTTCGGGCGGGGTCATGGCATAGGGGTCGGAGTTGCTGCCCGCCGGGCCGCCCTGCAGCATGTACACGAAGCCAACCTTGCCGGCAGGCGGTTCGGTCTTGCCTATCCAGGCCCCGGCCCATTCAAAGGAATTGGCATCGCCGCACAGCGGATCATTGCCGGGGGTTGACGGATCGTCCGGCATGCACCACCAGCCGTTCGTGCCTTCGCGCAGGGTGCGCAGCGCTCCGTCGGCGCCCCTCGCATAGATGGTGGCGCCCGCGCTTACCGCCGCCGGCGCCGCCATTTCGGCGTTCTTGATGGTGGCCGCGTCATCCTGGGCCGCGGTGGACATTGGCCAAACGCCAAGAAGGGCCAGCGCCGGGCCGGCCAGCAGGAATTTCTTCATCAAACCCTCCCTCGGTTTCATTTCGGTTTCGGTGGATTTCGTGGCGTGGTCAGCCGTCCCAGGCCTGGACCGTCGTCTGCCTGACGATCCCGCCCGGCCCGAATTCGGCCGTGCAGGAGGCAACGACGCGCACTCCGTCGGGGTATGTGCAGCGTTCGAGGAAGGCAATCTTGTCGCCGTCGATGACGCCGTGTTCCAGCTTGTGGGTCATGTCGCGGCCGCAGACATCCTCGATGTAGCTGGCGATCTCGGTCGCGCCCTTGATCACGCGCGGGCGGCTTGGCTGGTTGATCGAATCGATGATCGTCAGCACCGCGTCGGGCGCATAGAGCGCCTTCATGCCTGCCGTGTCGCGGCTTTCCACCGCCTTTCGCAATGCAGAAATGCTGGGCTTATTCTGACCCATGACGACCTCCCTGAAGGTGATGATCTGGCCGAACGCAGACATGCCCCGCCGCAAGCGAGGGATGACCCGGGCATGGGGCGGAGACTGGCGGAAATTTACCTATCGGAAGGTAAAAAGTCAACCTGGCAGTGGCAGTCCTCCTTCTCCTCGGCTAATCTTCGCCGCAGGATGGTCGGCCATCCGAAGGGGACCGTCGGCAATGGAACAAAAGCCCGCATCTGGACAGACGTCTCAGCAGATCCTCGACATCGCGCAGCGGCTGGTGCAGACGCGCGGGTTCAATGCCTTCAGCTATGCCGACATCGCGAGCGCGCTGGGCGTCACCAAGGCAAGCCTGCATTATCACTTCGCCTCGAAGGCGAGCCTTGGGGTCAGCCTGATCGAGCGCTACGACCAGTCCTTCGGCCGACTTCTCGCCGGGATCGACGGCGCGGGCGGCAGCGCGCCGGAAAAGTTGCGCCGTTATGCCAATGCCTATGCCGCCGTCCTTTCCGATGACCGCATGTGCCTTTGCGGGATGCTTGCCGCCGAATATGCGACGCTGCCCGCGTCGATGCAGGTCGCGCTTGATGGCTATTTCGCGATGAACGAAGGCTGGCTGGCCGCGGTGCTTGACGAGGGGCGCCAGAGTGGGACGCTTGCCTTTCGCGGCCCGGCGGCCGACATGGCGCAATTCCTGGTCGGGGCGCTTGAAGGCACAATGATGCTTGCCCGCACCGACGGCGGCGCGCCGCGCTTCGCCGCCGCCATCGAGCGCCTGATGGAGGGACTGTCCGCTTGATCCGCCCGGTTGGCAGGCCGCCCCGGATCCGGGCATCATGCTGACGCCACGGCCAGGGACGCGGCGCCCGGCCTTGACCTTGCTGCTTCAACGGCGCTTAAAGGTTCCAGCGAAAATCACGGCGCGAAAGGATACGACCATGGCCTTCACCCTTCCCGATCTTCCCTATGCCCACGATGCGCTCGCATCGCTCGGCATGTCGAAGGAAACGCTCGAATATCACCATGATCTGCACCACAAGGCCTATGTTGACAATGGCAACAAGCTGGTCGCCGGCACCGAGTGGGAGAGCAAATCGCTCGAACAGATCGTCAAGGGCACCTATCAGGCGGGTGCCGTGGCCCAGTCGGGCCTCTTCAACAACGCGTCCCAGCACTGGAACCACAACGAGTTCTGGAAGATGATGGGGCCGGGCGAGAGCAAGAAGCTGCCGGGCGCGCTGGAAAAGGCGATCACCGAAAGCTTCGGGTCGGTCCAGAAGTTCAAGGACGATTTTGCCGCTGCGGGCGCCGGCCAGTTCGGGTCGGGCTGGGCCTGGCTTGTCAAGGACAAGGACGGCAGCCTCAAGGTCACCAAGACTGAAAACGGGGTGAATCCGCTGTGCTTCGGTCAGACCGCGCTTCTGGGCTGCGACGTATGGGAACATTCCTACTACATCGACTTCCGCAACAAGCGCCCGGCCTATCTGACGAACTTCCTTGAGAAGCTGGTGAACTGGGAAAACGTCGCCTCGCGCCTCTGATCACGACCGAGAACCAAAAAGGGGCCCGCCGCCTTTCTTGGCGGGCCAGAGCGTTGCCTGGCTAGCGGAAGGCTGCGGCTGCCGGGATGTTCCCGACGGGCTTGTCTTGGCAGCAGCCGTAGATCCGGCGCCGCTGATGCGGGGTTCTGCGCCGGGTCCGGGCGCAAGGGTCGGCGGGTTTGCGTGAATCGCAGGCGGTTTCTGCTGGGGTCGGTGGCGCTGTTCCGGGTGGCGGTTCTCTCGGGTGCGGTTTTTCGGTTGGTCGCCCGTGGTGCCTCGGCCTATGGCAATCGGGTTGCCGATGGTCATGTGCGCGAAGGCGCGCGTGATCCTGTGGCGACGGGCGGCATCGGCTGTTCGATCCTGCCGGCAAGATTTGGGGTTGTGCCGGAAATCACGATGATGGAGCTATCCTGAAGGGAAAGCTTGGGGGCAAGGGTGTTCCAGCGGTCGGTCAGGGCCATCTGTGCCCTTCTCGGGTTCGGGATTTTGCCGCTTGGCGCGCAGGACCGGATCACGCCTGAGGTGTGTGCCCTGTCGCCCGCCGAACTGGCCGGCCCGGTCGCTGTCGCGGGCGATCCGGCAGGTGTGCTGAACGGAACCGGCCGCTTCTGGCGCGTCACGGCGCCAGACGGGCAGGTGTCCTATCTCTGGGGCAGCCTGCATTCCTCCGACCCCGCGATCCTTGCCTTGCCCGAGCCGGTCCGGCAGGCGGTGCAATCGGCTCGTGTGCTGGTCCTGGAAAGTGATCCCCGACCCAAGAGCCGGACGGAGATTGCCGAACGCGCACTTCAGGCCGGTGTCTGGCTCGCGCCTGCCGATCAGCCCTGGAACAAACCCTGGCTCGAGGGCGCGGCGCGGGTCTGGGCCATGGAAAGGATCGCGGGACTGACCCAGGACGACAGTGCCTTTCCGGCGCTGACCGACATGGGGCTGGCTTATTTCCTGCTGTCCGATCCTTGCGAGGATTTCGCGGCCTCCGTGCTGCCGACGCAGGATATGCGCTTTCTGCTGACGGCGCATGAAACGGGGCTTCCCGTCGCTTCGCTTGAACCATGGGATGCGTTCCTGACCGAGATGAGCCAGCCTGAGCGGCAGGAGGAAGTGCGCGCGCTGGCGCGGATCAATGCGGCCTTCCTTGACCCGGACGGTTATCGGGCCGCCCGCATCGCGACCTTCCGTCTTTATCTTGCGGGCCGGATCGGCGACCTGCGCACGGCGAGCGCGGGTTTTCTGGCCGAAAAGTTCGGGGCAGAGGAGGCGGCGCGGCTCACGGTGCTCGCCGATCGCTATCTTGTGGACGAGCGCAACCAGCGTTTCGCCCGCGCCCTCGGCAAGCATCTGGGCGAAGGCGCCGCGATGATCGTGGTCGGGGCATTCCATCTGCCGGGGCAGGCGGGGCTGATCGCGCTGTTGCAGGCCGAAGGTTACCGGGTGGAGCGGATCCGGGTGGCGGGCGAGGCAGATTGACGGGTTGTCACTCGGCGGAAAGCGCCGACCTGAGCGCCCGTTCGAGGGACGGCACATCCGGCACCGCGCTGACAAAGCCCAGCAGGGATGGATCGGCGAAACCTTCGCCGACGATCCGGTCGATCAGCGCCAGTAGCGGATCCCAGTAGCCATCGGTGTTGAGGATCAGAATGGGCTTTTGATGCAGGCCAAGCTGCCGCCAGGTCAGCACCTCGAAAAATTCATCCAGCGATCCGCCGCCGCCGGGCAGGACGACGACGGCATCGGCGTTCATGAACATGACCTTCTTGCGCTCATGCATCGTCTCGGTCACGACGAGGGTGGTCAGGTCGCGCTTTCCGACCTCGCGCGACAGAAGGTGCGTGGGGATCACCCCGAACGTCGCCCCGCCCGCGCCCTGGGCGCTGCGCGCCACTTCGCCCATCAGGCCAACATCGCCCGCGCCATAGACCAGCCGCCAGCCGTTCGCCGCCAGCATCAGGCCGGTCGCGCGCGCGTCCGCGGTATAGGTCGCGCGTTTTCCCGGCCGCGCGCCGCAATAGACGCAGACAGATCTTGCAACAGGGGTCATCGGATTTCCAATTGGCCGAGCGTTTCTTTGACCGGTGATAACGGCGTTGCTATGGTTGCTCAAGGACCGGTCTTGACGGGCATTGCCCCTCGGGTGCGAAAGGCCGGCAGGGGGACGCTATGCAGGATGAAAACGGGCAGGCGCGCGGCGGCTCCAGCGCGCTCGCATGGGCGGGCGGCGCGGCGGCCGGGGTCGCGGTCGGGGCGCTGGTCTGGCTTTTCGCGGTCGACGGGAAAAAGAGCGAACCGCCACAGGATCAGCCCCAGGCGACCACTACGGCCGACACGGACGCCGCCACCGATACCGCCGGGACGGCTGCGGTGTCGGCTCCGGCTCCCGATGCAACTGCAACGACCGAGCCTGCACCGGCATCAGAACCGGAGCCACAGACCGAGACCGAGCCTGCGCCCGTCTCGCCTTCCTTCGATACGGTCCGGGCCGAAGCGGATGGCTCTGTCCTGGTCGCGGGAACGGCGGCGGCCGGGGCGAAGATCGCGGTCCTTGTCGATGGCGTGGCGGTGGCCGAGGCGGTGACCGATGCCGGCGGCAGGTTTGCGGCCTTCCTTGACCTCGGCCCGTCGGAGAAGCCGCGCGCCATCACCCTGTCGAGCACGGTCGAGGACGGTGCGGAAGCGGCCTCGGACGCCACGGTGATGCTGGAGCCGACGCCCGCCCCCGAACCCGCGGAGGTCGCCGCCGCCGATGCCGCCGCAGTGCCCGAGTCCACGCCAGCGCCCGCCCCGGCTGAAGGTGCTGCGCCACCAACGGCAGGGGAGGCCAAGGCAGAAGCGCCCGATGTTCTGGTGGCGGATGCCGAAGGCGTGACGAAACTGACAGACACCGCGCCAGTGGCCGAGGTGCTGATCGACACGATCGGTTATGACCGGCTGGGGAACGTCGACATCGCCGGACGCGGGGCCGCAGGGTCATTCGCGCGGCTTTACGTCGACAACGAACTGACCGCGACCGCGCCCCTGTCGGACGCGGGGAAATGGCGGATGAAGCTGACCGCGATTGACGCGGGGCTGCACATGCTGCGCGTTGATCAGCTCGATGCGGCGGGCGAGGTGACCTCGCGGGTCGAGACGCCGTTCCAGCGCGAGGAACCGGCAAAGGTGGTTGCCGCCGGTTCCGAAGCCGCCGCCGGACCTGAGGCCACTGCCGCCGACGCCAGCCAGGCGGTCGCCCCGGCAGAGGCGACCCCGCCGGTGCGCGAAATCTCCATCACGGTTCAGCCGGGCTTCACCCTGTGGGGGATCGCGCGGGAAAACTACGGCGACGGCTTCCTTTATGTCCGGGTCTACGAGGCCAACAGGGATCTGATCCGCGACCCGGACCTGATCTATCCCGGCCAGGTCTTCACGGTGCCGACCGACGACTAGCCCTTTCCGGACCGGCAGCAGTCCGCGATTTCGGGGTGGGCCCTGCAGCAATCGTTGAGGAGATAGGACATAAGCGCGCCGATGCTGCCCGTGTTCGCCGAATAGAACACGTTGCGGCTTTCGCGCCGGGCGCTGACGATCCGCGCCTGTTCGAGCAGGGTCAGATGGAACGCCAGCCTTGAAGCGGAGATATCGAGCGCCCGGGCGATTTCTCCCTGCGCCATTCCTTCGGGCCCCGCCTCAAGCAACAGCCGCACCAGCGCCAGCCTTGTTTCATGGGCAAGGGCCGAAAGTGCGGTCAGCGCTAGACTTTGCTCCATAATTCAACTACTCGTGAATCGTTGAATAGATGGCTCTTGATAGCGGCTTGTCGGCCTGCGATCAAGGGCCTGACGGTCGGGGCAGGCGGAACATGGCAGAAACACTCAGGCAATCGGAACGCAAGAGCGCGCTGCGCACCATGCGACGGGTCGCACCTTACCTGTGGCCCGAGGGCGAGGGCTGGGTGAAACGTCGGGTGGTCCTGTCGCTGCTGGCGCTGATGCTGGCCAAGATCGTATCGGTGTCGACCCCCTTTCTCTACAAGACGGCCGTGGATGCGCTGGACGGGCAGATGCGCGGCGACGGCTGGCTTCTGGCGGTGGGGGCGGTCGGGCTGACGGTGGCTTACGGGCTTGCGCGCCTCGGCTCGGTGGCCTTCAACGAAATGCGCGATGCGATTTTCGTGCGGGTCGGACAGCGCGCCCTGCGCAAGCTCGCGCTTGAGACCTTCACCCACATCCACCGCCTGTCGATGCGCTATCACATCACCCGCAAGACCGGCGGCCTGAGCCGGATCATCGAACGCGGGGTGAAGGGGGTCGAGTTCCTGCTGCGCTTCATGCTTCTGTCGATCGGACCGCTGATCCTTGAACTCAGCATGGTCACGGTGATCTTCGCCTGGCTCTTCGACTGGCGCTATGCGGTGGTGGTGATGATCACCATCTGGCTTTACGTGACCTTCACCTTCAAGGTCACCGAATGGCGGGTGAAGATTCGCCGCCAGATGAACGCCCAGGACGCCGACGCCAACCAGAAGGCCATCGACAGCCTGCTGAACTTCGAGACGGTGAAATATTTCGGCGCCGAAACGCGCGAGGCCGAGCGCTATGACCGGGCGATGGAGGGGTATGAACAGGCGGCGGTCAAGACCGGCCTTTCCCTGTCCTTCCTGAACTTCGGCCAGTCGCTGGTCATCACCACCGGCCTTGTCATCGTCATGGTGCTGGCTGCGCTTGGCGTGCAGGCGGGCACCCTGACCGTGGGCGATTTCGTCATGGTCAACGCCTATATGATCCAGATCACCATGCCGCTGAACTTCCTTGGCACCGTCTACCGCGAGATCCGGCAGGCGCTGACCGACATGGGCGAGATGTTCGACCTGCTCGACCAGCCCGCCGAGGTCGCGGACCGCCCCGGCGCGATGCCGCTGAAAGTGGCGGGCGGGGCGATCGCGCTGGACCGTCTCTCCTTCGGGTATGAGGTCGCGCGCCCGATCCTGAAGGATGTCAGTCTGACGATCGGCGCCGGGCAGACCGTGGCCATCGTCGGTCCGTCCGGTTCGGGAAAGTCGACGATCGGGCGGCTTCTCTTTCGCTTCTACGACGTGACGGGCGGTGCGCTGAAGATAGACGGACAGGACGTGCGGGAAGTGACGCAGAACAGCCTGCACCAGCAGATCGGCGTGGTGCCGCAGGACACGGTGCTGTTCAACGATACGATCCACTACAATATCGCCTATGGTCGTCCCGAAGCCTCGCGCCAGGAGCTGATCGAGGCCGCGAAGGCCGCGAAGATCCATGACTTCATCATGTCCTTGCCGG
>CAZRKU010000101.1:0-11423 GCA_964600685.1 uncultured Frigidibacter sp.
AAAGAGGTTGAAGTGCTGGAACACCATCCCGACCTCGGAGCGCACCTTGTCGATGTTCTTCAGATCGTTGGTCAGTTCGGTCCCGTCGACGACGATCTTGCCCTGCTGGTGTTCCTCCAGCCGGTTGATGCAGCGGATCAGCGTCGACTTGCCGGATCCCGACGGGCCGCAGACGACGATGCGCTCGCCCTTCATCACCGTCATGTCGATGTCGCGCAGCACGTGGAAGGCGCCATACCACTTGTTCATGGCGGTGATCTGGATCGCGACCTCGTCGCTGACCTTCATCTGGCTGCGGTCAATCTTGCGTTCGATGGCTTCGGACATGAACCGATACTCCTTAGCGATGGTCGGTTTTCAGCTTGCGCTCGAGATACATCGAGTAGCGCGACATGCTGAAGCAGACGATGAAGAAAATGGCGCCGACAAAGATGTAGGGCTCCCAGTAGATGCCCTTCCATGCCGTGTCGGACCGCACGATCCTTGTGACCCCCTGAAGCGGGTCCATCAGGCCGACAAGCGCCACGAGCGTGGTATCCTTGAACAGCCCGATGAAGGAGGAGACGATTCCGGGGATCGCGATCTTGAGCGCCTGCGGCATGATGATCAGCCGCTGCGACTGCCAGAAATCCAGCCCCAGCGCGTCGGCGGCCTCATACTGGCCGCGCGGCAAGGCGGCCAGACCGCCCCGCACCACCTCGGCGATATAGGCCGAGGCGAAGATCGTCACGACGATGATGACGCGCAGGATCAGGTCGAAGTTGGTCTGCGGCGGCAGGAAATAGAGCAGCATGAAGTTGGCGCTGAACAGGACCGTGATCAACGGCACGCCGCGGAAGAATTCGATGTACCAGACCGACAGCACCTTCACCAAGGGCATGTCGGACCGCCGGCCCAGCGACAGGACGATGCCGATCGGAAGCGAGGCGGTGATCGCCGTGACCCCGATCACGAAGGCCAGAAGGAAGCCGCCGAAATCATCGGACCGGACATAGGACAGTTCGATCGGCAGCGCTGCCGCCAGCGCACCCGTCACCTGGCTCTGGACGAGCTTCCACCAGACGGCGGCGGCGATCAGCCCGGCGGCGGCGGCGACAACAACGCCCAGCCGCCCCTGCAGAAACCACCAGATACCCGCAAGGATCGCGAAGCCGGTCATGGCCCCGACTGCCCCCCAGATCGAGCCGCCCCAGAGCAGATAGAAGGCAATCGCCGGGAAAAGCAGCGTGACCCACACCAGTTTCTTCGGCATGATCCAGGCAAGACCGGTCAGAAGGACAAACACCCCGACCGTCACCCAAAGATGGGCGGCGTCGGTGCCCAGACCCCAAAGCGCCAGCAAGAGAAGTGCGGTCACGATGGCGACCATGGTGGCATTTGCCCGATTGAGCCCGAAGTAAAGGACCGGGGCCAGCGCCACGAAGAGAAGCGCAAACGCGGTGGTCGGGCGCCAGTATTGATCGACCGGGTAGAGCCCGAACAGGAACTGGTTCCAGCGCACGCGCACCATGGCCCAGCAGGCGCCGCTCGCACCCTCACCCGCCGTCGCCGTCACGATGTCGCGGCATTCCCTGAGCGAGCCGGCATTCCAGATGCCGTTCAGCAGCCAGGGCAGCATGCCCGAGATCAGGAGATAGACGGCGGCCAGTCCGGCGAGCGTCAGGATCGTGTTCAGCGGTCCCGAGAACAGGTTCTCGCGCAGCCACTTCACCATGCCCCGTTCGGTCACCGGCGGGGGCAGTTGCGGTTGCATTTCGGTGCGGACATAGAAATCGGCCATGTCAGCGCCCCTTCAACTGAACGGAATTGTTGTAGGCGTTCATGATCGCGGAGATGATCAGGCTGATCGACAAGTAGATCATCATCATCAAGAGCATGCTTTCCAATTCGCGCCCGGTCTGGTTCAGCGTGATGCCACCCAGCGTGCCTTTCAGGTCCAGGTAGCTGATCGCCATGCCAAGCGTCGTGTTCTTGGTGATGTTCAGATACTGGCTGATCAGCGGCGGGATGATCACCCGCAACGCCTGCGGCAGAACGATCAGCCTCATCGTGCGCCCCGGTCTGAGGCCGAGGGCAAAGGCCGCCTCGGACTGGCCGCGCGAAATGGCCATGATCCCGGCCCGCACCGCTTCGGCGATGTAGGTCGCGGAATAGAGCGTCAGTGCGATCAGAAGTGCGGTGAAGCTGTGGGCGACGTTGATGCCGCCCTGGAAGTTGAAGCCTTTCAGCGCCGGATATTCCAGATAGAAGCCCATGGCCCACAGCAGAAGGATGATCGGCGCGAAGAGGATCAGCAGCGATTTCCACCAGGTCGCCGGGCGTACTCCGGTCTCCTCCTGCACGGCCTTGACCCGACGCAGAAGCGCCCGGTTGATCAGGAAGGACCCAATGATCACCGCGATTGCCGCCAGAACCGACAGGTTGACCGGCACCGTCAGGACATCAACCATGCCGAGGCCACGTTCCAGCAACGGGCGCGGCAAGTTGGTGCCCCGGTTGGTGATGGCCACGCTCTGGTCGAAAAACATGCTCGCGGCGGGGGCTTCGCCCGCGGCAATCATCTCGTCGGTGACCCTGAAATCCTTCGGTTGCGGGCGCGTCTCGCCCAGGATGACGAAGGCAAGGATGATCCACAGCAGCAGGGGGACATTGCGGAAGATCTCGATGTAGACCGTCATCAGCCGCCCGACGATCCAGTTCTTCGACAGGCGAAGCACCCCGACGATGGCGCCAAGAACGGTCGCGAAGAGACAGGCCAGGACGGCGACGGCCATGGTATTCAGAAGGCCGACGAACAGGGCGCGGCCATGGGAATCGTCATTGGTATAGGGGATCAGCTGCTGGTCAATGTCGTAACCCGCGCGCTGGAACAGGAACGAGAAGTTGATGTCCTTGTCGCGCATCGCCAGGTTCGCGATCGTGTTGTTCGTCAGCCAGACCAGGAAGGCGATGAAAAGCGCCAGCACAATGATCTGAATGGTGATGGAACGATACCGCGTATCGTAGATGAGCATGCTCAACCGAAAGGTAGCTTTCGGTGCTTCGGCCACATAAGCCATGAAATCCCCCCTGCGACGTCCGCCACCCCGGTGGTTCCGGGGACTGAAGGGGTCTTGCGCCCCATCGGCCATCGCCTTGACTTCTTGGAAAAAGGGCGCGCCGTTCGGGCGCGCCCCGACTCGGTCCGGGTCAGCGAACCGGCGGTGCGTACTGCAGGCCGCCCTGGCTCCACAGAGCATTCAGGCCGCGCGCGAGGCCGATCGGGGTCGATTCACCGATGTTGCGCTCGAACACTTCACCGTAGTTGCCGACGGCCTTGATGGCGTTGTAGGCCCATTTGCCGTCGACACCCATGAGTTTGCCGACGTCGTTCTCATCGCCGATACCCAGAAGGCGCTTGACCTCCGGGTCGAAGGCAGGATCAGCCTCGGCCTTGCCGACGATTTCGTCGATGTTGGCCTGGGTGATGCCCTTCTCTTCGGCGATCAGCAGCGCGTAGTAGGTCCAGCGGACGACGTCGCCCCAGTTGTTGTCGCCATGACGCACGACCGGGCCAAGCGGTTCCTTCGAGATGATCTCAGGAAGGATGATGTGAGCTGCCGGGTCGGCCATCGCCGCACGGGTCGAGGCAAGGCCCGACGCGTCGGTGGTGAAGGCGTCGCAGGCACCGGCTTCATACTGGCGCTGCGCTTCGGCGTCGTCAGCGACGGTCACCGGCGTGTAGCTGATGTTGTTCGACTTGAAGAAGTCGGCGAGGTTCAGTTCGGTCGTGGTGCCGGTCTGGATGCAGACGGTCGCGCCGTCCAGTTCCTTGGCCGAAGTGACGCCCAGGTCCTTCTTCACCATGAAGCCCTGACCATCGTAATAGTTGGTGGCCACGAAATCGAGCTTGAGGTCGTTGTCGCGCGAGAAGGTCCAGGTCGAGTTGCGGACCAGCAGATCGACTTCGCCCGAAGCCAGCGCCGTGAAGCGGGTTTCGCCGGTCGTCGGCACGAACTTCACCTTGGTCGCGTCGCCCAGGACGGCGGCGGCCACGGCACGGCACAGGTCCACGTCAAAGCCGGTCCAGTTGCCGCTCGCATCCGGCGCACCAAAGCCGGTCAGGCCGGTGTTGGAGCCGCAGATCAGCTCGCCCCGGGCCTTGACGTCATCAAGTGTCCCGGCCGACGCGAAGCCGGCCACGAGGGCCGACGCTGCCAGCGTTCCGAGAAATACGGATTTTTTCATCTTTACCTCTTCCTGAGCTGCCGCCCCCCAAAGGACGGTCTGTTATCGCCGGTTTGCCCGGCAAGGTTATTGGGGTTCCCCAGTGGGGGCAGTTTCGACAGATGAAGCTTGTGCGTCAAGAACACATTCCGCCATTTTGGCCGGAACGGAGTTTTTCCAGGCGCCCCGCAAGAAACCGACCTATCGGGCCGCCTTTGCCGAAACTTTATTCCGGCAGTTGCGTCGAAAGTTTCCAGAAATGGCCGGCACGCAGAAAGTCTTCCCGCTTTCTCTCCGCTATGGCGGACGCTTCTTCGTCTTCGCCCCAAAGTCGGGCCTGCCAAGCTTCGTCGAATCGGGACAGGACCCACAAGGCTTCGGGGGCAAACTCGTCGCTCGTCGCCGCAAGCCCGAGGACAAGCGAGCCCGTCAAGCTGACCAGATCATGCAGCGCCGTCAGCTGAAACGGCGTGCAGGCAAGGACCGGGCGCGCGAGGTTTCGCAGACTGTCGTCCGGCTGCGGAACGGGGCTGATCCCGCGCGTTACATGCAAAGGTGCGCGATGGGTCCGCGCGGCCCAGGCCAGCATCGGATCCCACACCGCTGCCTGCGCTTCGACCAGTTCCTCCGGCCCGGCGGCGCGGTAGCACAGCAGGTCCGAACCGCCATAGGCGGCAATCAGCCCCGCCACCTCGTCAAACTGCGTCGCCACCTTGTCGAGCGCGGCATTCGCCCCCCGCGTGACCGGCATGATGCGCGGATCGACCACCTCGCCCACCGCCCGCCATTCCACGGCGACCGCTTCGGCCAGCGCGCGGGTGGGCAGGGTCAGGGTTGCCTTCGCCGGCGTCCTGACCGGACGCGTATCCAGAAAAATCCGAAAGCCCCCGTCGACCGCCATGACCGACACGTCTTTCCAAAACCGTTTGGCCTTCCAGCCACTCATGCCCGCCTCCAGATCCTGTCGAGCGCCGGAAGAAGCGCATCATAGGCGCTCACCACCTCCCTCGCGCCCGCCCGCGCCAGGTCGGCGGGCGGGTGATAGCCCCAGCCGACACCCAGCGCTTCCACGCCCGCCGCGCGGGCCATCGCCATGTCAAAGGTGGTGTCGCCCACCATCACCGCGTCCGCTGCCGCGACACCCGCCTCGTCCAGCGCCGCCTGCACCATCGAGGGATGCGGCTTGGACGGGTGATCATCGGCCACCTGCATGGTCATGAACAGGCCCGCAAGATCATGCGCGGCAAGAAGATGCTCCAGCCCCCGCCGCGACTTGCCCGTGGCAATCCCCAATGCCACATCCCCCCGCGCCAGCAGGGCCAGAAGTGCTGCCCGCGCGCCAGGGTAAAGCGGCGCTCGCGCCTCGCCGCGCATGGGGGCGAAACTCGCCTTGTAGGCGGCCACGATCCGGTCCCGGCGGATCGCGGCCAGGTCGGGGGCCAACCGCGCCACGGCTTCGGGCAGCGACAGGCCGACGATCGACAGAACCTCGGGGCGCGGCGGGGCCATCAGGCCTTCGGCGCCAAACGCGGCACTCATCGCGGCGTGGATGTGATCCTGGCTGTCCACCAGGGTTCCGTCGACATCGAAGATCACCAGCCGCGGGCGCGATGCCCTCATGCCGGATCCTCGAACGGGTCCGCAGGCACGTCGCCCTCGGCCCAGCCCACCGTTTTCCAGGTGCGCTTCATATGTTCCGGCAGGGGCGCGGTCAGGGTGACGCGCTTGCCGGTGATCGGATGGTCGAAGCTGATCGAGCGGGCATGCAGATGCAGCTTGCGGCTGATTTCACCGCCGAGCTGCGCGCCCCAGCCTTCACCGACATTTTCCTGGCCCGAGCCGCCATATTTCCCGTCGCCCACGATCGGATGGCCCATCTCGGCCATGTGGGCGCGCAGCTGATGGGTCCGCCCGGTGATCGGCACCAGCGCCACCCAGGCGGCACGACTGCCAAGCTGATCCAGAACCGCATAATCGGTCGTGGCGCGCTTGGCGCCTTCCGTCTCGTCGACCTTGGCGGGATGGATCGCGATCATCTTTTCGCCTTCGCCGCCGCTGCCCCGGCCCGGCGCCTTGACCAGCCCATAACGGACGGTGCCCATCTTCGGGCTGGGCACGCCCGCGATGGCCGCCCAATAGATCTTGCGCGTGGTCCGCCCGCGAAACGCCTCCGACAGGGCCCGTGCGATCCGGTCGGTGCGCGCCAGCAGCAGAACGCCGGAGGTATCCTTGTCCAGCCGGTGCACCAGCTTCGGCCGGTCCTTGTAGCCAAACATCAGCGCCGCCGTCAGGCCATCGACATGACGCGACCCCTGCCCCGATCCGCCCTGCGAGGGCAGGCCCGGCGGCTTGTTCAGCGCGATGATATGCTCGTCCTTCCACAGGACCGCCGTCTGGATCATCCGCGCATCCGCCTCGGTCACATTGGCCGAAGGGGTGAACCGCGCGGGATTGTCCTCGGCACCCTTCGCCACCGGCGGCACGCGGATTTCCATGCCCGGCGCCACCCGCGTCGCCGCCTTGGCCCGCGCGCCGTCGACCCGCACCTGCCCGGTGCGGCACCATTTTTCGATCTGGCCCTGCGTCGCTTCGGGGACGCGCTTCTTCAGCCAGCGGTCCAGCCGGCTTTCGCCCTCGTTCTCGCCGACCGTCAGAAGCCGCACGCCGCTCATGCCAGCACCGCCCGCGCCACGACCATGCCGGCGACCAGAGCCATCAGCGACAGGGCAACCGATGCGCCGACATAGGCGACCGAAAGCACCGCGCCGCGTTGCCACAATGTCACCGCATCGAGCGAGAATGCCGAAAAGGTCGTGAAGCCACCCAGCACCCCGGTCACCAGGAAAGGGGCAAAACGCATCAGGTCACGCTGGGCGAAGGTGACGATGATTGCCCCCATCGCAAAGGATCCGGCGGCATTCACCAACAGCGTCGCCCAGGGAAAGCCCGGGCCGATCAGCCGCATGGCGCCGACATTGACAAGATAGCGCCCCGACGCGCCCAAAGCGCCGCCCAGGGCCACGGAAAGAAGGGTCTGGATCATGCGGTCTTCCTCAGTCCTTCCGGGCGGGAAGTCAACTGCCGACTGCCCCCGCCCTGCCACGTGCGGCACGCTGGTGCTGCGCGAGCCTCCGGCGGGAGTAGTTGGACAAAGAAGAAACCCTGCCGCTTCTTCTTTGCCAAAAATGCTCAGATTCCTGGTCCCCGGTCAGTACGCCGCCGCCGGCCGGGCCGGGCCGCTTCAGCCGTTCCGCCTCCCGCGCTGTTTGGCGAACCAGTCGACCCGCTTTTTCAGGTCACGCTCGAACCCGCGCTCGACCGGCTGATAGAAAACCGGGCGCTTCATCCGTTCGGGGAAATAATCCTGCCCGGAAAACCCATCCTCGGCATCATGGTCATAGGCATAACCCGCGCCATAACCATGGTCCTTCATCAGCCGCGTGGGGGCGTTCAGGATATGTTTCGGCGGTGGTTCCGACCCGCTGCGCCGCGCCTCATTGCGCGCGGCCTTGTAGGCGACATAGGCCGCGTTCGACTTCGGGGCGAGCGCCAGATAGATCACCGCCTGCGCCAGCGCCAGTTCGCCTTCGGGCGAGCCGAGCCTTTCATAGACCTCCCAGGCATGCAGACAGATCGTCTGGGCCTGCGGATCGGCGAGGCCGATGTCCTCGACCGACATGCGGGTGATGCGCCGGGCGAGAAAACGCGGATCTTCGCCGCCCTCCAGCATCCGCGACAGCCAGTAAAGTGCCGCATCCGGGTCCGACCCGCGCACCGACTTGTGCAGCGCCGAGATCAGGTTGTAATGCTCGTCCCCCGACTTGTCGTATTTCGCCGCCCGCCGCATCAGCCGCCGGGCCAGCGCATCGGGGTCAAGCGGCCGGTCGAGCCGCCAGGCCGCCACCTGCTCGATCAGGTTGAAAAGCGCACGCCCATCGCCATCCGCCATCTCCAGAAGCGCCGCGCGCGCCTGTGCGGTCAAGGGCAGCGCGCGGCCCATCTCCTGCTCCGCCCGCTGGGCCAGCCGCTCCAGATCGGCGAGCGTGAGCCGTTCGAGCACGACCACCTGCGCCCGCGACAGGACGGCGGCATTGAGTTCGAACGAAGGATTTTCGGTGGTCGCGCCCACCAGAAGGATCGTCCCGTCCTCCATATGTGGCAGGAAACTGTCCTGCTGGGCCTTGTTGAACCGGTGGATCTCATCCACGAACAGCAACGTCCCGCGCCCCTGCCCCATGCGCAGTTTTGCGGCATCGAACACTTTCCTGAGGTCCGGCACGCCGGTGAAGATCGCGCTGATCTGGACGAAAGCGCGGTCGGTCGCATCGGCAAGAAGCCGGGCGATGGTGGTCTTGCCGACGCCGGGCGGCCCCCAGAAGATCACGGACGACAGACTCCCCGCCGCCAGCATCGCGCCAAGCGGACCGTCTGGGCCAAGGATCTTCTCCTGTCCGATCACCTCGGACAGCGCCTTTGGCCTCAGCCGGTCGGCCAGCGGACGCTGCGCGGAAGACGCAGCAGCACCTTCACCGGGATCGGGTGTGTCGAAGAGATCGGCCATGAACGGGTTTTACCGGGGAACGCCCGCGTCCGAAAGGTGGTTCGATGGGCGACGGATCAATGCAGCTTCGCCGCCGCGTCGATCATCACGCACTGGAAAAGGCCATCGTCGATCTGCATCATCGGCCCGATCGCCCGCGCCGAAAGGCCACACCGGCCATACCAGCGCTGCCAGTTTCCGGCGGTCAGCGCGATGATCTGGGTGGCGCCATTGTCACGCGCCGCCCGGATCATCTCCTCCACCATCATCGCATGGATGCGGCGGCGAATACCCATCGGCGCGCTGTGGGCAACGAAGACCCGGGTGCTTTCCCAGATATGCGGATCGACCGGGGCTTCCTCGTCCAGAAGCTCGAACGGGATCGTGTCCAGAAGCCCGCGCTGTGCATCGCGGATCATGTAGGAATAGATGCCGCAGCGCGCGGTCGTCGGGGTCAGCCGCATGCCGCCCAGCACTTCGCCCCGGTCATGCACCGCAATCCAGCGGCTCGCCGGCGTGTCATACTGGTCGTATTCCATACCCAGCGATTCCGGCAGGTTCCAGTTCTTCTGGACGATGAAGGACTGCCGCCGCGCCCGGAAGATGTTGGCAAACAGCTCGCCATGCGCGTGCATGTTCTCGAACGACAGGGTCGTGGCCTCAAGCTCGGACACCCGCTGTGCCGGCTCGGCCTGGGTTCCCACAAGCGGCAATTTCGGCAAGGTGCTCACAGCAGCTTGTACTCCTTCGCGCGTTGCAGGGCTTCCGCCGTGGTGCGCGCCAGAAGTTTCTGCCGGGCGGAATTGAGGCGCGCCTTGAAGGCGCTTTCCGAAATGCCGAGCTTGGCCGCCGCCGCTGTGTGGCGCATGCCGTTGGCCACACAGGTCAGGGCCTCGATCTGCGACCGGCTCAGGCTTTCCGGCGGTTCGGTGATGTCGTGCAGACGGCGCACCACTGCTTCGATCTTCTCCAGCTCCAGGTCCTCGAACTCGCGGTCGCCGCGCGAGAAGCTCGCGATGGTGCGCGAGGCGATCGGCCCGCAGGACACGGTCATCCCGTAGACTAGGCCGTAGGACCGGCCCTTTTCCAGGATGCCGAACGTGTCGGGAATGGTGAATTCACTCCACCGGCAGGCGCCCGTCGTGCTGAACCCCCAGGCGATTGTCGGATCGCGCAGCGCGTAGGCCTGCTGGGTGTAATGGTCGAGCCACGCCTGTTCATAGGTCTGGAAGGAAATCAGCGGCGCGGCAAAACGGATGTGCAGGCCAATGAAATAGCCGGCCGGCGCCATCAGCGCCAATTTCCGAAGCTCATAGTCCAGACCTGTATTCACCGGAACGTCCACGCTTGTTACCTGCCTCAACAAACACAACTAATGATTGCACAAGCTCTATTGCGTTCCACAGACGCTTACAACTGGTTACGGCCAACTTGTTGCAATAAGCAAGGTATTTTGATGGCTTACCCCTGAGGTGCCCCCCACTCACCCAGCAGAACACGGCGGAAACTGTGGCACGCGCGCAACTGTCCGATGTGGACGGGCGACCGGCTGGCACCGGGGAAACCGATGCCTTGCGATTCGTTTGGCCCGCTTGCGGGGCGGGCGGCCGCAATGCAAAAGGCCCGCCAGCGGGGCGGGCCTGAGCACCAAATCTGGTCGTGATCAGCTTTCGGCCGCTTCTTCCGCGGCGGTGCGGGCCTTGTCGGCGGCACCCTTGGCGGACGGGTCGCGGTCCACCAGCTCGATGATCGCCATCGGCGCCATGTCGCCATAGCGGAAGCCGGCCTTCAGGATGCGGACATAGCCGCCCTGACGGTCCTTGTAGCGCGGCCCGAGGATTTCGAACAGGCGCGCGGTGTGCTTGTCCTGCTTCAGCTGCGCATCGGCCTGACGGCGCGCATGCAGATCGCCGCGCTTGGCCAGCGTGATCAGCTTTTCGACGATCGGACGCAGTTCCTTGGCTTTCGGAAGGGTGGTCTTGATCTGTTCGTGTTCGATGAGCGAACCGGCCATGTTCGCGAACAGCGCCTTGCGGTGTTCGTGGGTCCGGTTCAGGCGGCGGTAGCCAGCACCATGGTTCATTTCAGTCTCCTATCGTTCGTTTTGCTTTGTCCGGCGGCCCTGTCGCTGGAACCGCTCACCTTGGGGCGTTCGCCCATCTTTTCCCCGGATCGTCCGGGCATTCGGTGGGCCGGGCTGAAGCCCGGCCTACGCAACCTGTCGTAGGGCGGGCTTCAGCCCGCCACCCTTCAGAACTGGTCTTCGAAACGCTTGGCCAGATCCTCGATGTTCTCCGGCGGCCAGTCCTCGACGTCCATGCCAAGGTGCAGGCCCATGCCCGACAGCACTTCCTTGATCTCGTTCAGCGACTTGCGGCCGAAGTTCGGGGTGCGCAGCATCTCGGCTTCGGTCTTCTGGATCAGATCGCCGATATAGACGATGTTGTCGTTCTTCAGGCAGTTGGCCGAACGCACCGAAAGCTCCAGCTCGTCGACCTTCTTCAGCAGCAGCGGGTTGAATTCCAGCCCGTCGTCCGCGTCCGTCTTCGAGGCCGCTTCCGGCTCGTCGAAGTTGACGAAGATGCCAAGCTGATCCTGAAGGATGCGCGCGGCATAGGCCACGGCATCATCGGGGGTCAGCGAGCCATCGGTTTCGATCTTCATCGTCAGCTTGTCA
>CAZRKU010000102.1:0-11327 GCA_964600685.1 uncultured Frigidibacter sp.
GTCAGGCGGACCTTGAGCCCGCGCACACGGCCGACGACCCGGCCATTCACCACGATGTCATCGGCGACGATCTCGCCCTTGATCGTGGCGCTTTCGCCGACGGTCAGCAGGTGCGCGCGGATGTCGCCGTCGACCGTGCCCTCGATCTGGATGTCGCCGGTGGTCTTGAGGTTGCCGGTGATCGTCAGATCGGCCGACAGGACCGAAGCCATCGGCTTGGGCTTCGACGTGGAGGCCGCGCTGTAGTCGAAGGCGGGCCTGGGCACCGGGGCCGTTTCGACCTTCGGTTTTTCGGGCTCGGGGGCCTTGGGTCCGGGTTCGTTGATCTTGCTTCTAGAAAACATTCGTCGCTGCCTTGATGAAGGTCATGGGATTCGCGGTCGCACCAGAGACCTGCACCTCATAGTGCAGGTGCGTGCCGGTCGACCGTCCGGTGCTGCCCATATCACCGATCTGGTCGCCGCGCGAGACTTTTTGCCCGACCGAGACGCGGACTTTTGACATATGGGCATAGAGGGTGGTCACGCCATAGGGGTGGCGGATCTGGACCATCAGGCCGTAGTTGCCCTGCAGGCCGGCCTTCTCCACGATCCCGTCGGCGGTGGCGAGGATGGGTGAGCCCTGCGCCCCGGCGAGATCGAGCCCCTCGTGCTTGCGGCCCCATCGGGGGCCGTAAGCGGACGTAAGACGGAAGGAAGTGCGCAGCGGCATGGCAAGGGGCGTCTTCTCGACGGCGATGCGGTACAGGTTCAGGCGGTCCAGACCGTCGAAAATGGCGCGGGCGCGGGCAAAATCTGCTGCGGCGGCGGCGCTTTCCGTATCGCCCGCCGGGGCGGGCATGACCGGACCAAGCGGGCCACCCTGACCCGAATAGCCGCGCCGCACCTCGGCAATCAGGTTCTGGGGGTCGATCCCGACCGAGGTGAAGACCTGATCAAGCGGTTCCATCGAGATGGTCACGGCATCTTCAAGCTGTGCGAAGATTTCGTCGTTGCGTTCCTTCAGCAGGCGCATCTCATAGGCGAGGTCGTCGGCGTCGGCCTTGGCGCCATCGGCGACCTGTTCCATCGCGTCCCGTTCCGCCGCCGTCCGATCCAGCGCGGCGCTGACGAATTCAAGCGTGGCGCCAAGTTCATCGGCCGAGGCGACCAGGCCCTTCTCCGCAACGGGCGCGCCGGTCAGTTCGCCCACTTCCGCCCGGGCCCGGTCGCGTTCGGTCATTGCCGTCCGCAGCGTCTTGCCGAGCAGGCCGATGCCGGTTTCAAGTTCCCGCCGCCGCTCCTCGGAGGTCAGGAGCGCGGACTGCATCCGGGAAACCTGCTCCAGGGCGACGGTGAACCGCTGCTGAGCGGCGGCCGCTTCGGCGGCGCGCAGGTCACGTTCGCTGGAAAGCGTGTCGAGCCGGGTCTCGAACTCCAGAAAACTCAGCCGCGCGCGTTCAGCGGCGCCGCCCGATCCGATCGAGTCGATCAGGAGGACCGCCGAGACGATGACCGTCCAGGCGACGACGACGGCGCCGCCCGCCAGGATCAGCGCCTGCGACCAGGGGCCAAGCCGGATGAACCGTGTCCCCCGGGCGGATTTCAGAAAAAGCCGCTGCTCGGGCAGGCGGCGTTCCAGACCTGCGGACAGGCGGTGAAGTGACAGTCGCGTCAAGCTGAATGCCCCCGTTTGGCAGCTCTCGAAAGGCTTCGCCCCATTCCCCAACGGGCCGACCGTCATGGGTTAGCAATGACGTCCGACTGCGGCAAACGCTTTCCTGTTTCGGCCGGCGGTGTTCCGGCTTTTCGGCGGGATACCGCCGAAAAGACTGTTCAATGCCCCCCTGGCGCGGGGAAATCCGCCGCCAGCGGCCAGTAGAAGTCGGGGGGGAGGCCGGCTTCGGCACGTTTTTCCTCGTTGAACGGCGGCTTCAGCGTGCCGTGGAAGTAGCGCCGGACCAGGGCGTGAAACTGCTCCTTGGGGTCCAGCCCTTCGCGACCGCAAAGCCAGTTGAACCATTTCGACCCATAGGCGACGTGGCCGACCTCTTCGGCATAGATCACCTCCAGCGCGGCGACGGCGTCGGCGGCCTCCGCCTTGCGGAAGATGTCGATCATGCCCGGCGTCACGTCGAGGCCGCGTGCCTCCAGCACCATCGGCACGACCGCGAGCCGGCCCATCAGGTCGTCGGCGGTATCTTCGGCGGCGCGCCACATTCCGGCGTGCGCGGGCAGCGCCCCGTAGTGACTGCCCAGGCTTTCCAGCACGTCCGAAACGAGGTTGAAATGTTTGGATTCCTCGTCTGCGGCCTTCACCCAGTCATCATAGAAGCCCAGCGGCATCGGATGATCGGTAAACCGCGCGATGAGGTCCCAGTGCAGATCAACCGCGTTCAGTTCGATATGGGCGACGGCATGCAGAAGCGTGATCCGTCCGGCGGCGGTTCCGGGGCGGCGGGGCGGCACGTCGCGCGGCGACAGAAGTTCCGGGCGCGCCGGTCGGGCCGGGCGAAGTGGCGGCTCCGCATGCCCGACGGGAAGAGGCTGGCCGGCAGTGCGCGCCGCGAACCAGATCTCTCGCATGGGCGCGCGCCAGCGCGCATTTGGCGCGCCCATCGGCACAGGTCAGAACCTCGACCGCGCGCTCGGCTAGCGACAGCATCAAAGCGCCCTGGCCGCGGCCAGAACCTCGTCCGCATGCCCCGCGACCGTGACCTTCGGCCAGATACGCGCCACCTTGCCGTCGGGACCGATCAGGAAGGTGGTGCGCTCAATGCCCATGTGGGTCTTGCCATACATGGTTTTCCCGCGCCAGACGCCGTAATCCTCGCTGGTGGTTCCGCCTTCGTCCGAGGCCAGGATGATCCCCAGCCCATGCTTGCGGCAGAATTTGTCGTGCGCCTTCACGCTGTCCTTCGACAGGCCGATGACGGTGGTGTCGGCCGCATCGAATTCCGGCGCGAGCCGGGTGAAGTCGATCGCTTCGATCGTGCATCCCGGTGTATCGTCCCTGGGGTAGAAGTAGAGGACGACCTTGCGGCCCTTCAGGCCGGACAGGCTGACGGTCGCGCCGCCATCGCGCGGCAGGGTGAAATCCGGGGCGGGGGAGCCGACTGCAGGCATGAAAGCAATCCTTTGCTTATGAATCCGACTTTTCGTTTTAATCTTCCGGGCGGAAAGATAAAGGACCGCCGAAGGATCGTGTCACGGGACGCGGGCGGGAACGGGGCGGCATGAAGGCGCGACGGGCGGCAAAAGGCGAAGGTACGGTGGCGGCGCGCGGCCTGCACCACACGCGCGTCTGGGCGACGCTCGGCCTTTCGATCCTTGCGGTCATCCTGGTGCTGACCATCCTCGGCCTGTCGGGCCGCAGTATACCGCTGCCGGGGCTGGCCGTGTCCTTCATCGAGGGACGGGCGAATGGGCTGCTCGATGGTCGGGCACGCCTGCGCATCGGCGGCGGCGATCTGGTGGTGACGGGTGCGTTCGTGCCGCAGGTCAGATTGTCGAACGTCACCCTGATGTCCGCGCGGGGGCAGCGGCTTGCCCTTCTGTCCGATCTCAGGACTTCACTTGATACCGGCGCGCTGTGGCAGGGGCGGATCGTGCCCGCTCAGTTGCGTGCGTCGGGCGCTCGTATCGCCATCAGGCGGCAGGAGGACGGCAGTCTCGACATCGCACCCGGCGCGCCGGGATTTACCGGCGAGGCGCTCGACCCGGCCGAAATACTGGACGCGATCGACGCAGCCTTCGATCAGCCGGGCCTTGCCCCCCTGCGCGAGATCACTGTCGATGGGCTGGAAGTGCTGCTCGACGATCGCCGTGCCGGGCAGGTCTGGACCATCCGCAATGGAATGCTCGGGCTCAGGCAAGGGAAAAGCGGCCTTGAGGCCGACCTGCGCATCGCGCTCGAAGGGCAATCGGCCGCCGCTTTCGGATTGCCCGTGCAGCCCAGGGGCGAGGAAACCGTCGTCGACGGGCGCAGCGCGGCGCGCGCTTCGGCTGTCCTGACGCTGACGACGGACAGGTCATCCTCCCTCGCCGTGCTGCGCGCCGATCTGGAGGGCGTCTCGGCCCGCGATCTTGCCGCCCAGGTTCCGCCGCTGGCCTGGCTTGGCGCACTCGACGCGCCGATTTCGGGTCAGGTCCAGACAGGATTCGAGGCGACGGGCGCGCTTTCCCCTCTGGAGGTCAGCCTGAAGGTCGGGGCGGGGGCCTTGCAGCCGACACGGGACACCAAGCCCGTGCCGTTCAACGGGGCCGAACTCAAGGCCCGGTTCGATCCCGCGCGTGCCTCGCTCTCGCTCACCTCGCTCAGGATCGACAGTGCGGCCCTGCGCGCCGAACTGTCGGGCAAGGCCTGGCTGAAAGGTCTTAGATCCGGCCGGCCGGAGGCGTTGGTGGCGCAATTGCATCTGAGCGAACTGTCCGCAGACCCCGAGGGGCTTTTTGCCAATCCCGTCTCGATCGGGCAGGGGGCGGCGGACATGAAGCTGACGCTCGATCCGTTCCGCCTGACGCTCGGCCAGCTGACCCTGACCGACCGGGGCCGCAAGATCAGCGCCAAGGGCGAGGTGGCGGCGGAGGACGACGGCTGGTCCGTGGCGATGGACGTGGGCGTGGACGCGATCGAGATGGAGCGGCTTCTGGCGCTCTGGCCGCTCGCCGCGGCTCCGAAGACCCGCAAGTGGCTGCAGGAGAACGTGGCAACCGGCGAACTTTTCGACGTCACCGGCGCCCTGCGCCTGAACCCCGGAACCGAGCCGCGGTTTTCGCTCGGCTATCGGTTCCGGGGGGCCGAGGTGCGCTTCATGAAACTGCTGCCGCCGATCAGGGACGGGCTTGGGTATGCGACGATCAACGACAATGCCTTTGTGCTTGTCGCCGAAAGCGGCCGGGTGGCGGCGCCAAAGGGCGGCGACCTCGACATTTCCGGTTCGGTCCTGAAAGTGCCGGACATCCGGCAAAAGCCCACGCCGATGGAGATCACCCTCAGGAGCGACAGCACGATCACGGCGGCGCTGGCGATCCTGGACGAGCCGCCCTTCGGATTTCTGCGCAAGGCCGGCCAGCCGGTCGATCTGGCCGAGGGGCGAGCGCGAATGACCACGCTCCTGCGCTTCACGCCCAAGCCGAAGATGGCCCCGAAGGATGTCACCTATGACGCGACCGGCACTCTTGCGGGGGTGCGTTCGGATCGGCTGGTCAAGGGCCGGACGCTGAGCGCAGATGTGCTTGGCGTGAAAGTCTCGAACAGCGGAATCGAGGTTTCGGGCGATGCGGCCCTCGACGGGGTGCCGGTGAGCGGAAGCTGGCGGCAGGTCTTTGGGCCGGAGGGCGCGGGCCGGTCGTCGGTCGCGGGCCGGATCGAACTGTCACAGCCGACGCTGGACCGGTTTGCCATCACCCTGCCCAGGGGCGCGGTCGGGGGCATCGGGCAGGGGGAGTTCACGCTCGACCTGCGCAAGGGAATGCCGCCGGACTTTCGGATGATCAGCGATTTGCGGGGGCTTGTCCTGGCCATTCCCGAAGTCGGCTGGACCAAATCCGCAGATGCGCCGGGCAGCCTGGAAATCACCGGCAAGCTCGGATCGCTGCCGCATGTTGACAGCCTGGTCCTTGATGCCGGCGGCCTGCGGGCGGAGGGCAGCATCAACCTGTCGGAGGGCGGAGGTCTTGAGGTTGCGGAGTTCGGGGCCGTGACGCTCCGCGACTGGTTCAAGGGCGGGGTTGCGATCCGCGGACAGGGCAAGGGCAAACCCGTTTCGATCGACGTGACAGGTGGGACGGTCGATCTGCGCGGTGCGACGTTCGGCGAAGGCCAGGGGGGCGACGATATGCCTGCACCCATGCTGGATGTGACACTCGATCAACTCCGGATCAGCGACGGCATTTCACTTGACGGTTTCAAGGGACGGTTTTCCGCGAGCGGCGGGCTGAACGGCAGTTTCGCGGGTCTGGTCAATGGCGCGGCTCCCGTGACCGGCGAAACCCTGCCGGATACCAACGGTCGGGCGGCCTTTCGCATTCAGGCCGAAGATGCAGGGGCTGCCCTGACCGCAGCCGGACTGTATCGCAGCGGGCGCGGCGGGCGGATGAACCTGCTGCTCCGCCCGCTGGACGCGAAGGGCACCTATGACGGCACGATGGAGATTTCGGGAATTCGTGTGGTGGACGCACCGGGCTTGGCCGGTCTGCTGAATGCGGTTTCAGTCGTCGGCCTCATCAACGAACTGCAGGGCGCGGGAATTGTCTTTTCCGACGTCACCGGGCGCTTTCTCCTGACCCCCGACGCAGTTGAAATCCGCGAAGGGTCGGCGATCGGTGCGTCCCTTGGCGTATCCATGGCCGGGGTCTACTGGTCGGCTGAAGAACGATTTGACCTTCAGGGGGTGATATCGCCGCTCTATCTGCTGAACGGCGTCGGCCAGATCTTCTCGCGCCAGCGAGACGGGCTGTTCGGCTTCAACTATACGCTGACCGGCACGACGAAAAAATACGCGATCTCGGTCAACCCGATCTCGATCCTGACGCCCGGAATGTTCCGGGATCTCTTCCGCAAAGATCCGCCGAGGATCGACGCCGCACCGGTGAACTGACCGATCATGAAACTGTCCGATTTCGACTTCGACCTGCCGGATCACCTGATCGCCACGCGTCCCGCGCGACCACGCTCCGCCGCACGGCTGTTGCTGGCCGAGGGGGACAGGCTCAGCGATCTTCATGTGCGCGACCTGACCGGACTTTTGCGGCCCGGTGACCGGTTGGTGCTGAACGATACCAGGGTGATCCCCGCGCGCCTGGCGGGTGTGCGCCGCCGCCTGTCGGGGCAGGGCGAAGTCGAGGCGCGGATCGAGGTGACGCTTCTTGAGCCGCGCCCGGAGGGCCGCTGGATGGCGCTTGCCAAGCCATTGCGCAAGCTGAAGGAGGGCGAGGTGATCCACTTTTCCGCGCGGCTTTCCGCGTGGGCGGAGCGGATCGGCGACGGGCAGCTGGAGATCACCTTCAACCTGACGGGCGCGGAGTTCGATCAGGCGCTGAACGCGGCCGGGGACATGCCCCTGCCACCCTACATCGCGGCGCTGCGCGCCCCTGACGCGCAGGACCGCGACGACTACCAGACCGTCTGGGCGCGGCACGCGGGGGCGGTCGCGGCACCGACCGCCTCGCTGCACTTTGACGACGCATTGCTTGCGGCGCTGACCGCGAAGGGGGTGGCCTTCACCCATGTCACCTTGCATGTGGGCGCGGGCACCTTCCTGCCGGTCAAGGTCGAGGATGTGACGACCCATCGCATGCACGCCGAATGGGGCGAGGTGACGCGGCGGGCCGCCGACGAGATCAACGCGACGAAGGCGGCGGGCGGGCGGGTCATCCCGGTCGGCACCACTGCCCTGCGCCTGATCGAAAGCGCCGCGAAGTCTGGCCAGGTCGAACCCTGGCGCGGCCCGACCGACATCTTCATCTACCCGGGTTTCCGCTTTCAGGTGACGGACGCGCTGATGACCAACTTCCATCTGCCGAAGTCGACGCTTCTGATGCTGGTTTCCGCGCTCATGGGGCAGGAAAGGGTGCGGCATATCTACCGTCACGCCGTGGCAAAGGGCTACCGCTTCTTTTCATACGGCGATGCGTCCTTGCTGATTCCGTGACGGTTTCAGTCTATCCTGCGTCGGGCTGGTCAAAGGACGGCCCGTCCGGGCACGGCACAATAAGAAAAAAGGATCGGGCATGCTGACTGTTCTGCGCAACTCCTGGGCGCTCTTGCTCGGGGTGATGCTTTTGATGCTGGGCAACGGCATTCAGGGCACGCTTCTGGGGATCCGCGGCAAGATCGAAGGGTTCAGCCCGCTGGAGATGTCAGGCGTGATGTCCGCCTATTACGCCGGTTTCCTCTTCGGCTCGCGCCTGGTGCCCGAGATGATCCGCCGTGTCGGCCATGTGCGGGTCTTCGCGGCGCTCGGATCGCTCGTCTCGGCGGTGCTGATCCTTTACCCCGTCGCGCCGCACTGGATCGCCTGGTCGCTGATGCGGATCGTCGTGGGCTTCTGCTTTTCGGGGATCTACATCACTTCCGAAAGCTGGCTGAATGCGTCTTCGACCAACGAGACGCGGGGGCAGGCCTTGTCGGCCTACATGATCATGCAGATGGTCGGCATCATCGCGGCGCAGGCTCTGTTGAACTTCCGCGACCCGGGCGGGTTCGATCTTTTCGTGATCTCGTCGATCCTCGTGTCGATCGCCTTCACGCCGATCCTTCTGTCGGCCGGCGCCGCTCCGCCGTTCGAACGCACCACCCCGCTGTCCATGAAGAAGCTGTTCCACACATCGCCCCTGGCCTGCGTGGGCATGTTCCTGATGGGCGGGATCTTTGCCGCGCAGTTCGGCATGGCGTCGGTCTGGGGGTCCGAGGTCGGCCTTTCCGTGAAGAACCTGTCGATCTTCGTGGGCTCGATCTACGTGGGCGGGCTGGTGCTGCAATATCCGATCGGATGGCTGTCCGACCGGGTCGACCGACGCACGCTCATCGCCTGGCTTGCCGCGCTTGGCGCGGTCGCGGTCATCATGGGCACGGTGCTGCCCTGGACCCTGCCGATTCTCGTCGCGATCGGCTTTCTGTCGGGCGGTGTCTCGAACCCGCTCTATTCGCTGCTCGTGGCCTATGCGAACGACTATCTCGACGGTTCGGAAATGGCCGGTGCTTCGGCGGGGCTTTTGTTCATCAACGGGCTTGGTGCCATCGGCGGGCCGCTGATCACCGGCTGGTTCATGCAGCAGTTCGGTGCCGGTGGATATTTCCTGTTCATGGCGCTCCTCTTTGCCGGGATCGCGATTTACGCCGTCTGGCGCATGTCGCGACGCCATGCCCAGCTTTTCGTGCGCCGTCGCTTCCGTGCCCTGTCGCCGACCGCTTCGGCCGTCGCGGTCGAGGCCGCGCTTGACGAAGACACCAAACGGCCCGCCGCCGAGTGAGCGCTGGAAATAGGTCGGTGAACCTGCCAACCTTGCCCCGAGGCAGGGGAGGATCGCATGGCCGGGCATGTCGCCGAGAAGGACGAGGTTCTGGAATTCTGGCTGAAGGAGATCGGGCCTGACGGCTGGTATATCGCCGCGCCGGAGGTTGACGGCCGGATCGCGCAGCGGTTCACGGCCACCTGGCGGGCCGCTTCCGACGGGGCGCTTTCGGCATGGGCCGCGACACCTGCGGGCGCGCTGGCGCTGCTGATCGTCACCGACCAGTTTTCACGCAACATGTTTCGTGGCGACGGCAAGGCCTTTGCCACCGATGCGCTGGCCCGCGATGTGGCGCGCCGGGCGGTCGCGCGGGGTCTCGATCTGGCGAGGCCAGAGCCGGAACGGGTTTTCTTCTACATGCCCTTTGAACATTCCGAGGAACTGGCCGATCAGGACTGGTCGGTGGCCCTGATGGCGGCACGGATGAGTGGTGCCGAGGGCGAGGAGTTCGCCCATCACGCCCGCGTTCATCGTGAAGTCATTCGCCGGTTCGGCCGTTTTCCCTATCGCAATGCCGCGCTCGGACGGGCCTCCACCGCCGCCGAAGAGGCGTTTCTGGCGGCGGGCGGGTATGGTGCAATGCTGCGGGAAATGGCCCGGTAGCTATGCATGCGGCGCAGGACAGCCCCTGAAAATGCGCAAGTTGATCGGAATCTGAAAATAGTTTAATGGCAAACTACTTTTTCCAAGGGAGGGAAAGACAGTGGCCCAGACGTTTGATGTGATCGTGATCGGGGCTGGTCCCGGCGGCTATGTCGCGGCCATTCGTGCCGCCCAGCTTGGCCGGAAGGTCGCCATCGTCGAACGGGAAAGTCTGGGGGGCATCTGCCTGAACTGGGGCTGTATCCCGACCAAGGCGCTTCTGCGCTCGGCAGAGGTGTTTCACCTGATGCACCGGGCCAAGGAGTTCGGTCTGAAGGCGGAAGGAATCGGCTATGATCTTGACGCGGTCGTGGCCCGGTCACGCGGCGTGGCCAAGCAACTGTCAGGCGGCATCGGCCATCTGATGAAGAAGAACAGGATCACCGTGTTCATGGGCGTTGCGACCCTGCCGAAGGCCGGTCTGGTGAGCGTGAAGACCGACAAGGGGGCGGAGGAACTGACGGCGAAGGCGATCATTCTGGCCACCGGCGCGCGGGCGCGCGAACTGCCGGGGCTTGAGGCCGACGGCGATCTGGTCTGGACCTACCGCCACGCGCTGCAGCCCAAGCGGATGCCGAAACGGCTTCTGGTCATCGGGTCCGGTGCTATCGGCATCGAATTCGCAAGCTTCTTCAATACGCTCGGCGCAGATACGACAGTTGTCGAGGTGCTGGACCGTGTCTTGCCGGTCGAGGATGCGGAAATCAGTGCCTTTGCGAGGAAGCAATTCGTCAAGCAGGGCATGAAGATTCTGGAAAAGACCAATGTGAAGAAGCTGGATCGCAGCCCCGGCAAGGTCACTGCCCATCTGGAAGCGAACGGCCAGACGACCACGCAGGACTTCGATACGGTGATCTCGGCGGTGGGCATCATCGGCAACCATGAGGACATGGGGCTTGAGGCGCTCGGGGTGAAGATCGACCGGACCCATGTGGTGACCGACGAATACTGCCGCACCGGTGTGCCCGGCCTTTACGCCATCGGCGATATCGCGGGCGCGCCCTGGCTGGCGCACAAGGCCAGCCACGAGGGGGTGATGGTCGCCGAACAGATCGCGGGTCAGCGCCCCCACCCGATCAAGCCCAACTCGATCGCCGGCTGCACCTATTGCTATCCGCAAGTCGCTTCCGTCGGTCTGACGGAGGCCAGGGCCAGGGAAGCGGGCCACGAGGTCAGGGTGGGCCGCTTCCCCTTCATCGGCAACGGCAAGGCCATCGCGCTCGGCGAAGCGGAGGGGCTGATCAAGACGGTCTTCGACGCGAAGACCGGCGAACTCCTCGGCGCGCATATGGTCGGCGCGGAAGTCACCGAACTGATCCAGGGGTATGTCATTGGCCGGACGCTCGAAACAACCGAGGGTGAGTTGATGGAATCCGTCTTCCCGCACCCGACGCTGAGCGAGATGATGCACGAGGCCGTGCTCGACGCCTACGACCGGGCGCTGCATGTCTGAGAACGGGCGGGGGGCTCCGCCCCCCGGGCCTGCGGCCTCCCCCCGAGGTATTTTCGCCAAGATGAAACAGCTGCCGGGGCGGCGCCCCGCCTCGGGCGGCTGAAGCCGGGGAGACGGGGCGCTTTCACCTTGGGCGGTCATCGGCGCCTCCGCCTGTACCGCCAGGCCATTCTGAATCGCCATTCCTTTCATCTTGGTTAAAATACCTCGGGGGTCCGGGGGCAGCGCCCCCGGCG
>CAZRKU010000103.1:0-11296 GCA_964600685.1 uncultured Frigidibacter sp.
TTCATTGGTTGCTCGGCCGTCGAGGCGGGTTGCGCCGATGCGCATCGTCGTGATGCCGATCGGAGCGAGGACGTGCTCTTTGACGTAGGCCTCGTAAGTCTGCCCCGACAGCTTTTCAATGACGCGACCGAGCAGGTTGGCATCGACCGCACCATGATCGAAATGGACGGCACGCCGAACAAGGGCCGGCTTGGGGCCAATGCCATTCTGGGCGTATCGCTGGCCGTGGCCAAGGCGGCGGCCAATTTCACCGAGCAGCCGCTGTACCGCTATGTCGGCGGCACGTCGGCCCGCATCCTGCCGGTGCCGATGATGAACATCATCAACGGCGGCGAGCATGCCGACAACCCGATCGACATTCAGGAATTCATGATCATGCCGGTCGCCGCCGCCAACATCCGCGAGGCGGTGCGCATGGGGTCCGAGGTCTTCCATACGCTGAAGAAGGAACTCGCGGCCGCCGGTCTGGCCACGGGGGTGGGCGACGAGGGCGGTTTCGCGCCGAATCTCAGCTCGACCCGCGATGCGCTGGATTTCATCCTGAAGGCGGTCTAGAAGGCCGGCTACAAGCCCGGCTAGGAAATATGACTGTAGATCGATTGCGCGGAGACGGAATATTTCAAGGGCGGCAAGTATGTGTTCGCCGGCGAAGGCAAGAGCCTGACGCCGGAAGAGAACGTCGCCTATCTGGCGGCGCTGGTGAAGGATTATCCGATCATCTCGATCGAGGATGGCTGCGCCGAGGATGACTGGGCCGGCTGGAAGCACCTGACCGAGGTGCTGGGCGCCAGGTGCCAGCTGGTGGGGGATGATCTTTTCGTCACCAACCCGGCGCGCCTCGCCCGCGGGATCAAGGACGGCTGCGCCAACTCGCTTCTGGTGAAGGTCAACCAGATCGGCACGCTGACCGAGACGCTGGACGCGGTCAGGATGGCCGACCGGGCGGGTTACACCAGCGTGATGAGCCACCGTTCGGGCGAGACCGAGGATGCGACGATCGCCGATCTGGCGGTGGCCACCAACTGCGGCCAGATCAAGACCGGCTCGCTGGCGCGGTCCGACCGGCTGGCAAAATACAACCAGCTGATCCGCATCGAGGAGATGCTGGGCGAGACGGCCGAATATGCCGGCCGGTCGATCCTGAAGGGTTGAGGCAGCCGACCATGGCCGCCCGTCCCCGCAAAGGCATCAGACTGCACAGTGCCGCCGAATTCCGGCGGCATGTCGCGGGGTTTGTGGCCTTTGCCCTGGGGTTTCTGGTCCTGTCGCTCGGGCTGGGCATGGCGGGTTATCACTGGATCGTCGGCCTGAGCTGGATCGACAGCCTGCTGAACGCCGCGATGATCCTGACCGGCATGGGCCCGGTCAGCCCGATGCCGGACGATCCGTCGAAACTTTTCGCCAGCGCCTATGCGATCTTCGGCGGCGCGGTCTATCCGGCGGTGACGGCCATCGTGCTTTTCCCGTTCCTGCACCGGATGATGAGCGTGCTGCATCTGCAGGCGCGGGGCGACGACAGCGCAGCGGACCGGGACGACCCATAGACCGGATTTTCGCTCGCGCCGGGCCTTCTTGGTCCTTATGCTTGGGGCATGGATCACAAGCGATACCTTGCCAGCCTGCCCGACGCGACAAAGGTCGACCTGACGACCAAGGCCGACCGGGCCGGGCTTGTGCATCTGGCCGGGCATCTGGCGCCCATACTGGCCATCGGCGCCATGATCGCGCTGCGGGTGCCGTTCTGGCCGCTGCTCATGCCGGTGCAGGGGGTGCTGATCTGTTTCCTCTTCACGCTTGAACATGAGTGCACCCACAAGACGCCGTTCCGCTCGCCCTGGCTGAACGAGTGGATCGGGCGTGGTGCGGGGTTTCTGATTCTGCTGCCGTTCGAGTGGTTCCGTTATTTCCACCTCGCCCACCACCGGTTCACCAACCTGCCCGGTCAGGATCCTGAACTGGATGGCCCCAGGCCGGAAACCGCAGCCGGCTGGCTTTGGCATCTTTCGGGAATGCCTTACTGGCAAGCCAACGTTCGGCTGGTCATCCGCCTGTGCCTGGGGCGGGAGCGCGCGCCCTACCTGCCCGCTTCCGCCCTGCCGCGGATGGAGCGCGAGGCCCGCATCATGGTCGCGCTCTGGCTGTTCGCGGGCATGAGCCTGCTTGCCACGCCGCTCCTCCTCGGGGTCTGGATCCTGCCGGTCCTTCTCGGCCAGCCGTTCCTCAGGCTCTATCTTCTGGCCGAGCATGGCGATTGTCCGACTGTCGCCAACATGTTCGAGAACACCCGGACGACCTTCACCAACCGGATCGTGCGCTTCCTGGCCTGGAACATGCCCTATCACGTCGAGCATCATGTGATGCCGCAGGTGCCGTTCCACCACCTGCCCGGCCTGCACCGGCTGATGCGGGCGGACCTGAAGGTGACGGCGGCTGGCTATGCCGCTTTCGCACGCGACTTTCTGGCGCGGCGAATGTAACCCACACAAGTTTGCCGTGGCGTCCCCGCGCCGCGGGGGATAGGTCGTCGGCATGACCGACACACCCCTTGCCGCCCCGACGAACGAGGACAGCCTGCGCGGCTTCGGCTTTGCGCTGGTGGCCTATTTCCTGTGGGGCTTCCTGCCGCTCTACATGAAGGCGATGGCCCAGATCCCGACGCTGGAGGTGCTGGCCCACCGGGTGATCTGGTCGGTTCCCATCGCCTTCGCGATCCTCTGGGCGCTGGGCCGGACGGCAGATCTGAAGGCGGCGCTGCGCAATCCGCGCATGCTGATGATGGCGGCGCTGACGGCGGCGCTGATTTCGATGAACTGGGGGATCTATGTCTGGTCGATCCAGGAGGGCCATGCGCTGGACGCGGCCCTTGGCTATTACATCAACCCCTTGTTCAGCGTCTTTCTGGGTGCCGTCCTTCTCGGCGAACGGCTGAGCGGCGCGCAGAAGCTGGCGATCGCTCTGGCCTGCCTGGCGGTGGCGATCCTGACCTGGGAGGCGGGACGGCTGCCGGTCGTGGCGCTCAGCCTGACGCTGACCTGGGGCTTTTATGCCTATTTCAAGAAATCCCTGCCGATCGGCCCCAATCAGGGCTTCACGCTGGAGGTGCTGCTGCTTCTGCCCTTCGCGCTTGGCTTTGCCCTGTGGAAGGGGGCGCAGGGTCAGGCGGTGTTTCTGAACGGCACGCCGACGGACACGCTGCTGCTCCTCGGCTGCGGGATCATCACGGCGGTGCCGCTGATGATCTATGCGAACGGGGCGAAACTCCTGAAACTGTCGACCATCGGCATCATGCAGTATATCGCGCCGACGATGATCTTCCTGACCGCGGTTTTCCTGTTTGACGAACCGTTCGGGCGGGCGCAGATGATCGCCTTCCCGATGATCTGGCTGGCGCTGATCCTCTATACGACCGCGCTGATCCGGCAGGCGCGGGCCGCTCAGGCGGCGACTGTGGCCGGATAGGTGATCTGGCCGCCGCCGACCGCAGCCCCCACCCCGGTGGTGGAGGGGCAGGAGGTCGGAAGCCCGTTCAGCACCCGGACGGCGAGATAGGCGAAGGCCTGCGCTTCAAGCATGTCGCCGTCGAGGCCGACCGTTTCGACAGGTTCGACCGGACAGGGCAGAAGATCGGCGAGCATCCGCATCAGCGTGGGGTTCCGGCGGCCGCCGCCGGTCACGAGAAGCTGGGACGGGGGGGCGGGGAAATGTTCGAAACCGCTCGCCACGGCTTCGGCGGCGGCAAGGGTCAGGGTGGCGGCGGCATCGGCGTCGGAGAGGCCCTGCACCTGCGCCAGAAGTCCGTGAAAATCGTTACGGTCCAGTGACTTGGGCGGCATCTTGCGGAAGAATCCCTGCGCCAGGAACCGCGCGATCGCGGCGCGGTCAGGCTGGCCGGCGGCGGCCAGCGCGCCATCATGGTCGCGGTCCAGCCCGCGCCTTTCGCGCATCAGGTCATTCACCGGCGCATTGGCCGGGCCGGTGTCGAAGGCCAGGCAGGCCCCCGGCGCTTCGGGCAGGGTCAGGCCGGGATCAACCCAGGTCACGTTGCCGACGCCCCCGAGGTTGAGGAAGGCCAGCGGCCGGTCCGCGCCGATATGGCGGGCGCAGGCATGGTGGAAGAAGGGGGCAAGCGGCGCCCCCTGCCCGCCCAGCCGCACATCGGCGCTGCGGAAATCCCAGATCACCGGCAGGCCGAGGATGGCCGCCAGCACCCCGCCATCGCCGGTCTGATGGGTGCCGCGCCCGGCCGGATCATGGGCGAGCGTCTGGCCGTGAAAGCCGATGACCTCGGCCCCCTGAAAACCGGCAAGAAGGGCGGCATGGGCGGTTTCCACGACCTCCGCCGCCTCCGCCACCCCCGGCGCGCCGGGCCAGAGGCCGAGGGCCGCCCGCAGGACCGTCTGCTCGGCCGCCGCATAGGGGCGATAGGCGCTGTGCCCGAAGGCCGCGATGGTGCGGCCATCGGTCAGGACCATGGCGGCGTCGACCCCGTCGAGCGAGGTGCCCGACATGGTGCCCAAGGCCCAAAGCGCCCGCCCTTTCAACATCCCTTCCCCTGCGGCCCCGCCGCCGATATACCCGGCCTATTCGAACAGAATGGACCACAAAGAGATGACCTACCACCCGAAATCGGACTTCATGCGCGTGATGATCGAGCGCGGCTTCCTGGCCGACTGCACCGACTATCAGGGGCTGGACGAGGCCTTGGTCAAAGGGGTGGTGCCCGCCTATATCGGTTATGACGCGACGGCGGCGAGCCTGCATGTCGGCCATCTTCTGAACATCATGATGCTGCGCTGGCTGCAGAGGACCGGCCACAAGCCGATCACGCTGATGGGCGGCGGCACGACCAAGGTGGGCGATCCGTCGTTCCGTGCCGAGGAGCGCCCGCTGCTGACGCCGGAGAAGATCGACGAAAACATCGCCGGGATGCGGCAGGTCTTCGCGCGCTACCTGTCCTACGGGGCGGGCGCGTCCGACGCGATCATGCTCGACAATGCCGAATGGCTGGACAGTCTGAACTATCTCGATTTCCTGCGCGACATCGGGCGGCATTTCAGCGTGAACCGGATGCTGTCGTTCGAGAGCGTCAAATCGCGGCTGGACCGGGAACAGAGCCTGTCGTTCCTGGAATTCAACTACATGATCCTGCAGGCCTATGATTTCCTTGAAATCCACCGCCGCCATGGCTGCCTGTTGCAGATGGGCGGATCGGACCAGTGGGGCAACATCGTCAACGGGATCGACCTGACCCGGCGGGTGCTGGACCGGGAGATCTATGGCCTGACGTCGCCCCTGCTGACCACGTCGGACGGCCGCAAGATGGGCAAGAGCCAGGGCGGCGCGGTCTGGCTGAATGCCGAAATGCTGGCGCCCTACGAGTTCTGGCAGTTCTGGCGCAACACGACCGATGCCGATGTCGGCCGCTTCCTGAAGCTTTACACCGATCTGCCGGTCGCGGAATGCGACCGGCTGGGGGCGCTGGCGGGGTCGGAGATCAACGCCGCCAAGATCATCCTCGCCAACGAGGTGACGGCGCTTCTGCACGGGCGCGCGGCCGCCGAGGCCGCCGAAGCCACGGCGCGCGAAGTGTTTGAACGCGGCGGCGTGGGCGACGACCTGCCGACGCTGAAGGTCACCGCGGCGGAGTTGGCGGACGGCTTGGGGATTGTGCAGCTGTTCGTGCGCGCCGGGTTGGCCGCATCGGGCAAGGAGGCCAAGCGGCTGATCCAGGAGGGCGGCGCGCGGCTGAATGACGAGCTGGTGACCGACGCGGGCCTGCGCCTCGGGGCGGGGCAGCTGGCCGAGCCGGTCAAGCTGACGGCGGGCAAGAAGCGCCATGCGCTGGTGGTTCTGGACTGACCTTCGCCCGGGCGGGAGAAAGCGAGACGGCGCGAAGGATGACTTCGCGCCGTTTTCTGGTTGGGTGGCTTCTTATTGGGTGACCGTCACGCTGACCATCCGGTCGGGGTTTTCCGGGACTGCGCCGCCCAGATCGACGCTGCCGCGCTTGATCTTGTCGACGACCTCCATCCCTTCGATCACGTGACCGACGACGGTATATTGGCCGTTCAGCTGCTCGGCCGGGGCGAACATGATGAAGAATTGCGAATTGGCGCTGTCGGGATTGTTGGTCCGGGCCATGCCCACCACGCCGCGCTGGAAGGCGAGGTCGGAGAACTCCGCCGGAATGTCCGGCAGATCGGAGCCGCCGGTCCCCGCCTGGGTGATCTCGGCACCGGCCTTGCCGAACTGAACGTCGCCGGTCTGCGCCATGAAGCCGTCGATCACCCGGTGGAAGGCGACGTTGTTGTAGGCGCCGGTGCGCGCCAGCTCGGTGATCTGTGCCACATGTTTCGGCGCGACATCGGGCAGAAGGTCGATGACCACCCTGCCGTTCGCCTCGCCCGCGACCTCGATCACCAGATTGGGGCCGGGGCCATCGTCGGCGGCCATCATCTGCCCGCCCGACGTCTGGTTGTAGATGAACCAGGCCAGACCGACGGACGCGAGTGCGGCAAGGCCGCCGGTCAGGAAGATCCGGTCAGACATCGGAAGCCACGCGCACGCGGATCATCCGGTCGGGGTTCGCCGGCGGCTCGCCGCGCATGATCTTGTCCACATGCTCCATTCCCGAGACCACCCGGCCATAGACCGTATACTGGCCATTCAGGAAGTGGTTGTCCTTGAAGTTGATGAAGAACTGGCTGTTGGCCGAGTTCGGATTCTGCGAGCGTGCCGCACCGAGCGTGCCACGGTCATGCGGCAGCTTGGAAAATTCGGCCGGAAGGTCCGGCAGGTCCGAGCCGCCGGTGCCCGAGCGGCCGGAATTGTAGGTCGGCGCTGCCATGTTGGCATGTTCGACATCGCCGGTCTGGGCCATGAACCCGTCGATCACCCGGTGGAAGGCAACATTGTCATATTTACCGGCGCGGGCGAGTTCCTTCATGCGCTCGGCATGTTTCGGGGCCACGTCCTTCAGCAGCTCGATGACGACCGGGCCGTCCTTGAGCGTGATGATGACGGTGTTGTCGGGATCCTTGATGTCGGCCATGGCGCGGCTCCTTGATGCAGAGTTTTCGGGCCGGACCCTAAACTTTGGGGCGGGCGGTGAAAAGGGGCAAACCTGCCCTTGGTTGACCTTGGCGCGCGGTTCGGTGTTAAGAAGGTTCAGGCGCCGGTGGGGTGCCGTGGGGCGACGCGGGAAAGGAAGCGGGTCATGGACTGGAAAACCCTCGACGACATGGATTTCGCCGGACAGACGGCGCTTGTCAGGGTCGACATCAATGTCCCGGTCGAAGCCGGTCGGGTGACGGACGCAACGCGCATCGAAAAGATCGTGCCGACGGTCAGGGACATTCTGGCCAGGGGCGGCAAGGTGGTTCTGCTGGCGCATTTCGGCCGACCCAAGGGCCGGGTCGTGCCGGAGATGAGCCTGCGCGTCACCCTTCCTGCGCTTGAGGCGGCCTTGGGCATGAAGGTCGCCTTTGCCGAGGACTGCGTCGGGCTGCCGGCCAAGAAGGCGGCGGCGGCGTTGCAGCCGGGCGGGGTTCTTCTGCTGGAAAACACCCGCTTCCACGCGGGCGAGGAAAAGAACGACCCCGCCCTGGCGGCGGCCATGGCGGCGCTTGGCAACATCTATGTGAATGACGCCTTTTCGGCGGCGCACCGGGCGCATGCGTCGACCGAGGGGATCGCGCGGCTTCTGCCCGCCTGCGCGGGCCGCCTGATGGCGGCGGAACTGAAGGCGCTGAACGCGGCCCTCGGCAAACCCGAACGCCCGGTGGTGGCGGTGGTGGGCGGCGCGAAAGTGTCCACGAAGCTTGACCTGCTGGGCAACCTGGTCACCAAGGTCGACCATCTGGTGATCGGCGGCGGCATGGCCAATACCTTCCTTTTCGCCAGGGGGGCGCAGGTCGGAAAATCACTGGCCGAACATGACATGGCCGATACCGCACGCGCCATCATGCGAAGCGCGTCGGACGCAGGCTGCACCATCCATCTGCCGGTCGACGTGGTGGTGGCGCGCGAGTTCAGGGCGGGTGCCGATCACGAGGTCGTGCCGGTGAACGCCTGCCCCGGCGATGCGATGATCCTGGACGCCGGCCCATCGACGGTCGCGGTCCTGACTACGGTTTTCGAATCCTGCCGGACGCTGATCTGGAACGGGCCGCTTGGTGCGTTCGAACTGCCACCCTTCGATGCGGCGACCAATGCGGCGGCGGCCAAGGTCGCGGAACTGACGGACGAGGGCAAGCTGATCTCGGTCGCGGGCGGGGGCGACACGGTTGCGGCGCTGAACAAGGTCGGCGCCGCCGATCATTTTACCTTCATCTCGACGGCGGGCGGGGCATTCCTTGAATGGATGGAAGGCAAGGAACTGCCGGGCGTCGCGGCGCTGATGGGCTGAAAACCGCCCGCCCCGGCGGATCGCTTGATTGAAACCGGCATGCCGTTACCTTCAGCGGTAACGTGAAGGGAGAGCTTGCATGACATCGGCAACCGGCCTGCGGGGCTGGACACTCATCACCGGCGCATCGGAAGGATTGGGACGCGAGTTCGCCATCCTGGCCGCCGCCGAAGGGCGCGACCTGATCCTTGCCGCCCGGCAGGGACCGAAGATGGAGGCGCTGGCCGAGGAGTTGCGGACGCGCCACAAGATCGCGGTCGAGATCATCCCGACCGATCTGGCCGACAGCGAGGCGGTCGAGCTTCTGTGGCGGCGCGCGTCGAGCCGTCGGCGGATCGACATTCTGGTGAACAACGCGGGGCTGGGGGCGGCCGGTCCCTTTGCCTCGGACGATCTGGCGCGCGAGGTTGAATCGATCCGCGTCAATGTGCTGGCGCTGACCATCCTGATGAAACGCGCGGCGCCACACATGCTGGCGGCAGGTGGCGGGCAGATCATGAATGTCGCCTCGGTCGCGGCCTTCACGCCGGGACCGAACATGGCCGTCTATCACGCGACGAAGGCCTATGTGCTGTCTCTCTCCGAGGCGGTGGCGGAAGAGTTGCGCGGCCAGCCGGTCACGATCACCGCGTTTTGTCCGGGGGCAACCAAGACCCAGTTCGCGAAAGTGGCGGGGATGGAGGAGATGCGGCTGTTCCGCGCCGCCCTGCGGCTGCCGACGGCCAGAAGCGTGGCTGTTTCGGGATGGCGGGCGATGCGGCGCGGCAAGCGGGTGCATGTCACCGGATTGCTGAACAAGGGCTTTGCCTTTTTGCCCCGGTTCGGTCCGCGCTTCCTGATGCCTTGGATCACCGGATTGTTTCTGAAATGACAGTCCTTTCCGTGTGTTAGCGCCACCATGTTTGCAATGCGCCCGACGCTCGCCTAAAAGCCAGCCCATCGGCCGGCGGCCGGCAGATTTTCCTTGGAGCGAGAAATGTCACAGCAAAAGCAGGCAGAGCAGATGCGGTCCGGCCAGGGCTTCATCGCCGCCCTTGACCAGAGCGGCGGGTCGACGCCCAAGGCGCTGAAGCTTTATGGCCTCACCGAGGGCAGCTATTCGGGCGAGGCGGAAATGTACGCGCTGATCCATGCGATGCGGTCGCGCATCGCCACCTCGCCCGCCTTCGACGGCAAGCGGGTGATCGGGGCGATCCTGTTCGAGCGCACGATGGATGCCGACATCGGCGGCCTGCCGGCGGCGGATTATCTGTGGAAGACCAAGGGTGTGGTGCCGTTCCTGAAGATCGACCAGGGGCTTCAGGACGAAGCCGACGGCGTGCGGCTGATGAAGCCGATCAAGGGGCTGGACGACCTCTTGGCGCGCGCCGCCAAGAAGGGGATTTTCGGCACCAAGGAACGGTCGGTCATCGACGCCGCCAACGCCAAAGGCATTGCCGCCGTGGTCGCCCAGCAGTTCGAGGTCGCGGCGCAGGTGGCCACGCACGGGCTGATGCCGATAATCGAGCCGGAAGTGACCATTTCCATCTCTGACAAGGCGGAGGCGGAGGCTGTCTTGCTGGCGGAAATCGTGCAGCATCTCGACAAGCTGCCCGCCGGCCGGCAGGTGATGCTGAAGCTGACCCTGCCGACCGTCGACAACCTTTACCGGCCGCTGGTCGATCATCCGCGGGTGATGCGGGTCGTGGCCCTTTCGGGCGGCTATTCGCGCGACGAAGCCAACAAGGCGCTGGCGCGCAACGCCGGCATGATCGCCAGCTTCTCGCGGGCGCTGACCGAGGGGCTTTCCGCACAACAGGACGACGCGACCTTCAACAGGGTGCTCGACGGCGCGATCCAGTCGATCCGCGACGCATCCGTCGCCTGAGCCCCTGAAACCCCGAGAAAAAGTGCCGCGAAGGATTCCCTTCGCGGTTCTTTTGTGCCAGACTCCCCCTCACCCGCCCGTCAGAGGCGGGAACCGGGCGGACTATCGGGACAGATCATGCGGCTTTCGTCGATCAAACATGCAGCGCTGGGCACTTCGGCCGCTGTCATCCTCGTGGCAATCGGGGGCTATTTCACCTTCGCGGCCCTGCAGGGCGATTTCGGGGTGGTCAGACGGGTGCAGATCGTCGCGGAAAAGCAGGAGCTGACCGCCGAGCGCGACCGACTGAAGGCGGAAGTGGCGCGCATGCAGAACCTGACGGAGCGCCTGTCGGACGATTATCTGGACGTCGACCTGCTGGATGAACGCGCCCGCAATGTCCTGGGTTACATGCGCGCCGACGAGATCGTCATCCGCTGAACCGCCCCCTCCGGCACAAATTTTGCTCGCGTGCTGCGCCGCATTGCGCTATGGATAGTTTAACGTTGAACTATCTTGCCGTCATTGGGAGGTGGCCGTTATGGCAGCGCGCAAAAGCTCCGAGAAATCAAATATTTCCAAAGATGACCTGCTGAAACTCTACCGCGAGATGCTGCTGATCCGGCGATTCGAGGAAAAGGCCGGTCAGCTGTACGGGATGGGACTGATCGGGGGCTTCTGCCACCTTTACATCGGCCAGGAAGCGGTGGTCGTGGGCTTGGAGGCCTGCACCAAGGAAGGTGACAAGCGCATCACCAGCTACCGCGATCACGGGCACATGCTGGCCTGCGGCATGGACGCCAAGGGCGTGATGGCCGAACTGACCGGGCGGTCGGGCGGCTATTCCAAAGGCAAGGGCGGCTCGATGCACATGTTCTCCAAGGCGCGCCACTTCTACGGCGGGCACGGGATCGTCGCGGCGCAGGTGCCGCTTGGCGCCGGTCTGGCGATGTCGGACTGGTACAAGGGCAACGACAATGTGACCTTCACCTATTTTGGCGACGGCGCGGCCAACCAGGGCCAGGTGTACGAGAGCTTCAACA
>CAZRKU010000104.1:0-11212 GCA_964600685.1 uncultured Frigidibacter sp.
CTGGACCCGCCGCGCGGCGCGACCCGCTCGAACATTGGCTTGAGCAGGAACGCGAAGCGCGGCAGACGGACGGTCTTCTCGACGCCGAAGGGAGGCGGGCTGCCTTGCCATCCGGCTGGTGGATCCTGCCGGTGATCCTTCTGGCACTGCCTGTCTGGGGGGTGCTGATCTGGGCGGCATTCGCCGGTTAACCTTCGCCCGCGAACGGACAGCTTTCGCCGATCGCAGCGCAAAGGCCACGCCGCACATCATCCTCGCACCGGCGGGCCAGGCCTTTGCGCGACGGAAAAGCATCGACACTGACCGGGGGATGAAAGACGACCTCGATCCGCCCCTGGCGTCGTGCCGCAAGCGTCTGCAGAAGGTGCGGCGCCAGTGCCATCGCCCCCCACCAGCCGTAAAACCGCGGATCCTCGCCCTCAGGCGCGTGGTAAATCACGCTGACCGGCTGAATCTGCATCACATGCTCCAGCCCGTGCGTATAGAACGCCTCGAACAAGGTCGACTTGAAGGGCACCACCCGGCGGCCATCGGTCGACGTGCCCTCGGGGAAGAACAGCAACCTGTGCCCGGCCCTGATCCGCTCTTCGAACTCTGCCTGCTGCACGCGGGCGCGGCGGCGGTCGCGTTCGATGAACACCGTTCCCGTGGCCCGCGCGAGCCAGCCGATGAACGGCCAGCGCGCCACTTCGGCTTTCGAGACGAAGCAGACGCTCTGGCAGGCGTTCAGCGCATAGATGTCGAGCCAGGAGGAGTGGTTGGCCACCACCGCCCCCATATGCTGCATCGGCACGCCTGAAACGCGATAGCCGATCCCCAGCACGCGCAGCGCGGTCCGGCAGACGAACCGGGTGATCTGCGGCGTGACGGGCCGGTTTTGCCCGGCAAGCGGCCGTTCGATCATCCGCGCGGCCACGAGGATCAGCAGGCAACCGAAATTCAGCACGAAAAGCACAAGGCCCCGCGCCAACGCGCGCAGCCATCCGGCCGCCGCGATCCGCACCGGATCCGGCTCGATCTCCGGATGCCAGCCGGTCATGCCCGCAGCTCGTGCTTGCGTGTATAGAACTCCCGGTGCCGCGCGCTCATCGCGCCGGTGTCCATCAGCAGGCAGACGTCCGTGGTGTTGAAGGCGCGGTCGATGAAGGCCCCCTCGCCCACGAAACCGCCAAGCCGCAGATAGGCCTTGATCAGCGCCGGCATCTCGATCATCGCCAGGCGCCGGTCCAGCGGCTCGTCAGCCATCAGGTCCATCGTCTGGAACTGGCGCGAGTCCACCCGCAGATCGGGCGGCGCCAGATGATTGCGGTGCAGCCAGGTCAGGGGGCGGCGCAATGCCGCAACGTCGGTCCCGTGGAACGAGGCGACGCCGAACAGGATTTCCACCCGGTGATCCAGCACATAATCCGCCAGCGCATTCCACAGAAGAAACATCGCCGTGCCGCCCCGCTGGCGCGCATCCACACAGGACCGTCCCAGCTCGAGCAGTCTCCGGCCCGACTGGCGCAGGGGCGTGAGATCATATTCACTGTCGCAGTAGAACCGTCCGAACGCCTCCGCCCGGTCGGACCTGAGCAGGCGATAGGCCCCCACGACATGGTCGAGCGCCCGTTCGTCACGACTTGCATCAACCAGGACCAGATGATCGTTCGCCGCGTCGAACTCATCCCGTTCCAGCCGGTTCCGGTGATCGACCAGCGGGCCGTCACCGCCCAGCTCCTCGACAAAGACCCGGTAGCGCAGGCGTTGCGCCGCCAGAAGATCAGCCTCGGTCTCGGCCAGCCGGACCTGAAATTGTGATGGTTCCACATTCATCGGCGTCTGGGGGCCCCGGGCGTCGTTGCAGGCTGCCCCGGCGTTTTACGGGCCGCCATCCGCTTTGGCAACTCCGCGCATGCCGGCCCTTGCCGAACCCGCCGCCGTGCCACCCCACTGCCGGAGATTGACACACGTTAAAGGTGCATTAACCTTTCCTTGTCACTTCATGGTCGGTCCGCATTGCCGATCAACCTCAACGTCACATGGGAACCGTCGATGACCACCTTGCCGCGATGCTCGAAATTCACCGTGATCTTCCGGCCGATGCGGCTTTGCACCTGACCCAGGCCCCAGTCCGGCTCCTGGGGATGTTCGACGATCATTCCCGGCTCGAGAAACTCGTTCATGACGCTCCTTCCCGCCGAGGCCCCGATGACCCTTGACGCCCCAGCCGACCAAACCCTTGCCAACGACGCCACGATCCCCGATCTGACCGCACTGATCGGTTCGCGCATCTGCCACGATCTTATCAGCCCGATCGGGGCCATCGCAAACGGGGTAGAACTGCTCGCGCTGTCCTCGCCGGTGGCCAGCGCCGAAATGGCCCTGATCGCCGAAAGCGTCGCCGCCGCGAATGCCCGCATCCGCTTCTTCCGGGTCGCGTTCGGGCAGGCAAGTGCCGCGCAGACCATCGGCATGAGCGAACTTCTGTCGATCACCGACGATCTGACACGCGGCTCGCGCACCCGCATCCGCTGGAGCGGCAGCGCGCCCCTCAGGCGTGACGCGGCCAAGGCGGTCTTCCTCGCGCTTCTCTGCCTCGAAACGGCCATGCCGTGGGGCGGTGATGTCGCGGTCAGCACCACTTCGGACGGCTGGTCGGTCACCGGCACTGCCGAACGGATCAAACGCGACGCCCCGCTCTGGCAGTCCCTGGCGGACGGGGGGATGCCTGAACCGCTCTCCGCCGCCCAGATCCAGTTCGGCCTTCTCAATGCCATGGCGCGCCACCAGGGACGGCCGGTGGCGGTCTCGCTGGCCGAAGACCGGATCGTGATCAGCTTCTGATCGTGCCGTCGCCGGTGACCAGATACTTGAAGCTGGTCAGTTGTTCGGCCCCCACCGGGCCGCGCGCATGCAGCTTGCCGGTGGCGATGCCGATCTCGGCCCCCATGCCGAACTCGCCGCCGTCGGCAAACTGGGTGGAAGCGTTGCGCATCAGGATCGCACTGTCGAGCCGCTCGAAGAACCGTTCCGCCGTTGCATCGTTTTCGGTCAGGATCGCCTCGGTGTGCTGCGAGCCATAGTGGCGGATATGGGCGATCGCCTCGTCAACCCCGTCGACCAGCTTCGCCGCGATGATCCTGTCCAGAAACTCGCGTCCGAAATCCTCCGCCGACGCCCGGACCGTTCCCGGCACCTTCAGAAGCTCGCCTTCGGTCCTGACCTCGACCCCGGCCTTCAGCAGATCCTCGATCAGCACCGCACCATGCTGGGTGTAGAACCGCCAGTCGATCAGCAGGCATTCCGCCGCCCCGCAAACCCCGGTCCGCCGGGTCTTGGCGTTCAGAACCACCCGGCGCGCCTTTTCCAGGTCGGCGTCCTTGTCGGCATAGACATGGCAGATGCCTTCCAGATGGGCAAAGACCGGCACCCGCGCCTCGGCCTGCACCAGCCCGACCAGCCCCTTGCCGCCGCGCGGCACGATCACGTCGATGGCGTTCACCATCCTCAGCATCTCGCTCACCGCCGTCCGGTCGCGGGTCGGCACCAACTGGATCGCATCCTCGGGCAGGCCCGCAGCCTTCAGCCCCCCGATCATGCAGGCGTGAATGGCCGTGGAGGAGTGGAAGCTTTCCGATCCGCCACGCAAGATGACCGCATTGCCCGCCTTGAGGCACAGGGCACCGGCATCCGCCGTCACGTTCGGACGGCTTTCATAGATCACGCCCACGACGCCCAGCGGCGTGCGCACCCGTCGGATGTTCAGCCCCGACGGCATGTTCCAGTCCGCGATCACCTGCCCGACCGGGTCCGGTTGCTCGGCCACCACGCGCAGGCCATCGACGATCCCCCGGATGCGGCTTTCGTCAAGTGACAGCCGGTCCGTCATGGCGCGGCTCAGCCCCTTTTCCTCCGCGAACGCCAGATCTTCGCAGTTGGCATCGAGGATCGCCTGCCGCTGGTCCCAGACGGCATGGGAAGCTGAAATCAGCGCGGCATATTTCCGCTCCTGCGACACATAGGCCAGCTGCTGCGCGGCGGCCTTGGCCCGCGCGCCGATGTCGGCCATCATCGCCGCAATTTCAGCCTCACCCCGATCCGCGCTCATTTTCTGTCCTCAAATCTCCCGGGGTCGCCATTGGTAGCGCCATTGGTTCAAGATGCCAATGGCGACGGGCAACGCCCCGGTCCGCCACCCGCCGCTCAACCGTCCAGAACCATATCGTCGCGATGCACCAGCGCCGCCCGGCCCGCATAGCCGAGGATCGCCTCGATCTCCGCCGACCTGTGGCCTGCAATCGCCTTCGCCTCGGCAGCAGTGTAGCGGATCAGGCCCTTGCCGAGCGCCTCGCCGCCCGGCCCGAGGATCGCCACCGGCTCGCCCCGGCCGAAACTGCCCGCGACCTGCCGCACGCCGGCAGGCAGCAGCGACTTTCCCGCCTGAAGCGCGCTGACCGCGCCCGCGTCCACACGAATTTCGCCCCTGGGCTTCATTGCCGCGATCCAGCGCTTGCGTGCCACCTGCGGGTCGGCGTCGGGCAGGAACCAGGTCCGGTGCGCGCCTTGTGCCAGCGCCGACAGGGGGCGCGCGACCGACCCTTCCATGATCGCCATGGCGCAACCGCCCGCCACGGCGGTCTTGGCCGCCATCAGCTTCGTCTTCATCCCGCCCTTCGACAGGCCGGAAATCGGGTCGCCGGCCATCGCCTCGATCCGCGGGGTGATCTTTTCGACCAGATCGAAGCGTTCCGCACTCGGGTCTTCCTTGGGATTGGCCGAATAGAACCCGTCGACATCCGACAGAAGCACCAGCTGATCGGCCCCGACCGTCACCGCGATCTGGGCGGCGAGCCGGTCATTGTCGCCAAACCGGATCTCGTCCGTCGCGACCGTGTCGTTTTCATTGACGATCGGCACCACGCCCGCCGCCAGCAGGGTTTCCATCGTCGCCCGGCTGTTCAGGTAACGCCGCCGGTCTTCCGTGTCCTCCAGCGTCACAAGCACCTGCGCCGTGGTGATCCCGTGCGGGGCCAGGACTTCCTCGTAGGCGCGCGCGAGGCGGATCTGCCCGACCGCCGCCGCCGCCTGCGCCTGTTCCAGCGCCAGTTCGCCTGCGGGCCAGCCCAGCACCCCGCGTCCCAGGGCGATGGAGCCAGACGAGACGAGGATCACATCCGTGCCCCGCGCCTTGGCCGCGGCCACATCTTCGGCAAGCGCCGACAGCCAGCCCTGCTTCAGCCCGGTCGCCCGGTCGACCAGCAGGGCCGAGCCGATCTTGACCACCAGCCGCCGCGCCTTCCTGATGTCCGGCGCGGCGCTCAGGGCTGCCATGTCCCGTCCTCCGCCGCATCCCGGACCCTGCCGCCCGCGATCCGGGCATAGAGCGCACGCAGAACCTCGGGGATACCCTGACCGGAAACCCCCGACATCAGGAAAACCGGGGCACCGACCGCCTTTTCCAGCGCGCGCCGCCGGCTGCCAAGGGTCTTGGCATCCAACGCGTCGATCTTGTTCAGCGCCGTGATCCGCGGCTTCGCCGCCAGATCGGGCGAATAGGCCTCAAGTTCGGCCAGGATCGTTCGGTAGTCCCTGGTGATGGTCGAGGACGTGCCGTCGACCAGATGCAGCAGCACCGAACAGCGCTCGACATGGCCCAGGAACAGATCGCCCAGCCCCCGCCCCTCGCTCGCCCCTTCGATCAGGCCGGGAATATCGGCCATCACGAATTCCTTGCCGTCGATGCCGACGACGCCGAGGTTGGGGTAAAGCGTGGTGAACGGATAGTCCGCGATCTTCGGCCGCGCGTTCGAGGTGGCGGCAAGGAAGGTCGACTTTCCGGCGTTCGGCAGGCCAAGCAGGCCCGCGTCGGCGATGAGCTTCAGCCGCAGCCAGATCGTGCGTTCGATCCCCTCCTGCCCCGGATTGGCGCGGGCCGGGGCGCGGTTGGTCGAGGTCTTGAAATGCAGGTTGCCCCAGCCGCCATTGCCGCCCCGCGCCAGGCACACCCGCTGACCGACCTGGGTCAGATCGGCGATCACGGTTTCCTCGTCCTCGTCGATGAGCTCGGTGCCGACCGGCACTTTCAGGACGATGTCCTGGCCGTCCGCCCCGGTCATCTGCCGCCCCATGCCGGGTCGGCCGCTCGTCGCGAAGAAATGCTGCTGATAGCGGAAGTCGATGAGCGTGTTCAGCCCCTCGACCGCCTCGGCCCAGACCGAGCCGCCGGTGCCGCCGTCGCCGCCGTCCGGCCCGCCGAATTCCACGAATTTCTCGCGGCGGAAGCTCACGCAGCCCGCGCCACCGCCGCCCGAGCGGATGTAGACTTTGCAAAGATCGAGAAACTTCATGGATGAGGCCTTCAGAATGGGTCTGCTGGCGATAGAGCCTTGCGGCCCTTAGTTCAAGCCCGCCGCACGCCGCGGGGCGTCGCGCCGCGCGGGCCGCCGGTCCACCGGGGAGGCGCTGCCTCCCCGGACCCCTCCGGGATATATGAGCCAGAATGAAGGGCATAGGCCCGTGGACATGTCCTCATTCTGGGGAAACTGTCCCGGAGTGGTCCGGGAGGGGTGGCCCTTGCCGGCTTGGGGGTCAGGGTCGCCCCTCAGCCCATGCGCCGCGCATAGGTCCAGGTCGGAACCTTCGCGCCGCGCGCGACCGACCAGGCCTCCGCGTCGCCCAGGTAATCGAAGCCCGCGTTGACGAGAACCCGCGCCGATCCGGGATTGTCCTGAAAGACTTCGGCGAAGAGCGTGCGCGAGGCATGGGGGTTCGCGGCGATGATCGCCTGCAGCGCCTCGGAGGCAAAGCCGGTGTTCCACAGGCCCGGCGCCACCCAGAAGCCGATCTCGGACTGGTCGCGGTCCATCCGCATCAGGCTGATCAGACCCAGAACCTCGGCCTGGCCGTGGGCGGCGCCGTCCATCACCCAGACATCCTCGTCGCGCTTGTCCGACAGGGCGCGGGCGACGAAGGCCTCCGCGGCGCCGGGCGGCAGGGGATGGGGGATTGACCGTGTGCCTTCGGCCAGCCGCTTGTCTGAGGTGTAAAGTGCGATGAGACCCGCATCCGAGGTCCTGAGCGGGCGCAGCACGAAACGGTCCGCCTCGAGAACGGGCTGCCGCAAAATCTGTTCAGGTCTCACGTCTTCACTCCTTCGAAAATCGTGATCCTGCCGGGGTGAAATCCGCCCGGCGGAAGAAAGGTGGGTCGCGCGGGGCGCGGGGGCAAGGGCATCGTGCAGCCTGAGGTCGCTTTTCATCAGGAGCATGACGGCGCCCGCGCCCGATGCCCGCGCGCCGCGCCGGAGGCAGGCATGGAGACGGCCCAGAAAAGGTCCCTAAAGTCTTGCGCTTGGCCTGCAAGACGGCGCCCGCCAAAGGGCGACGGCTGGGCGAAGGCCCGCCGGAACGCCGGCGCCTGCCGGCAAAACCACGCCCAACAGCCATTCGGCGCCTTTCGGTCAACAATCGGCAGAAATTTTCGATTTTGATGCGGAGGGGCCAAAGACCGCGACGGGCCGCGCGCGACGAGTCGGGCGAGGTCGGGGGCAGTCGGTCTGGTCTGAAAAGCAAACTCGATCATGATGGTTCCTGTCGCGTCTTCCGCGCCGGAACCCCATCCGCATGAAACGGGAAGGGGGACCGGCCTTGCTGCCGATCCCCCTTTGAACTTTCGTTCTTTTCGGTTTGTCGGCTTACTCGGCCGCCTCCGCCTTGGGGAGGACCGAGATGAAGGTGCGGCCCTTGAGGCCCTTCTTGAAGGTGACGTGGCCTTCGCTCACGGCAAAGATCGTGTGGTCACGGCCCATGCCGACGCCCTGGCCCGGGTGCCAGGTGGTGCCGCGCTGGCGCACGATGATGTTGCCGGGAATGGCTTTTTCGCCGCCGTAGAGCTTGACGCCCAGACGACGGCCAGCCGAGTCGCGACCGTTACGGGAAGAACCGCCTGCTTTCTTGTGTGCCATTGGTCTTGCTCCTCTTACGCGTCAGCTTTTTTCGTCGCGCGCTTGGCCTTGGGGGCCTCAGTCGCAGCGGCGGGGGCGTTGTTGTGGGCGGCGCGGCGGGCAATCGCGGTGCCGGTGGCAACCGCCACGTCCGACTTTTCCGCGCCAGCGGCGAGGATGTCGGTCACCCGCACCAGCGTCAGCTTCTGACGGTGGCCGCGGGTGCGCTGCGACGAATGCTTGCGGCGGCGCTTGTGAAAGGTGATGACCTTGTCGGCCTTGATGTTGTCGATGACTTCGGCCTGAACCGCAGCGCCCGTGACCAGCGGCGCGCCCAGGACCAGCTTGTCGCCGCCCAGCATCAGAATTTCGTTGAACTGGATCTTGTCACCAGCTTCTGCGGCAATCAGTTCCACGCGCAGCACATCGCCCGCCTGAACCTTGTATTGCTTGCCGCCCGTCTTGAGGACCGCGAACATGGGTCATTCCTTCATTCGTTTCCGCGTCCTGTGGCCCCACTCGGGTGTTGCCGGCTCTCGCCGCCTCGGACAGCGCGCCCCTCATGGAGGCGTCATTGCAAAAAAGAAGCCCCTGCGAGTCGGATGACCTGCCGGGACCGTGGGCTTATCGGGCAGGTACCGGGCAAAGTCAAGCGCCGCCGTGGACCCGTCAACCGAGCTGCGACAGCGCCGGGAAAGTCTCAAGCAGCCAATAGGAAAAGCCCGAGAAGGCCCCGGGGATCAGCGCCAGCCCGACAAGGATCGGCAGCGTCCCCATCGCCTTTTCGATCAGCCCCCTATGCCGCCGCATCCGCCCCATCGGCGCAATCGAGCGGGTGAGGAAGACCGCCGCCAGCAGGAACGGAAATACCCAGTCCCACCGCATGGACGCCCAGCAGACAGGTGCCGCGCGCCAGCGATGCCTCGGACGCGGCGAGCGACAGGATCGCGCCCGGTTGCGGGCCGATGCACGGCGTCCAGCCGAAGGCGAAGGCCAGGCCCAGGCGATAGGTCCCGAAGCTCGATCCGCCCCGGTCCCCGGCATCCGGCCGCGCCTCGCGGTCCAGAGCGGAATAGGGAACATGGAGGCATCGCTGCTGCCTTCCTTTCGCGCCGTCACGGCGCCAATCGCACGCAGCCTTCACAAGAGCGTGGACAAGCGCGCCCGCGCTGCCTAAGCGCTGCTCATGGATCATCACGAAGAGATCGACGCCAGCGGGCTCCTGTGCCCCCTGCCCGTCCTGAAGGCGCAGAAGCGGCTCCGCGATATGGCGCGCGGCTCCGTGTTGCGGCTTGTCGCGACGGATCCGGCCTCGTGGGTGGATGTGCCGCATTTCTGCGCGACCGGCGGGCATCAACTTCTGTCGGCCACCGACGAAGCCGGGATCAAGACCTATCTGATCCGTAGGGGTTGAGGCCGCCGGGTTGCCCCGGCGGCCATCACCTTATCGCCCGAGCGACCACCAGCCCTTGCGCTTGGGCTTGTCGGAGGCCGGCTCGTCCTCGATGACCGCGCTTTCCTGGCCCGGATCGGGCTGCAGGCTGGCGCTGGCCGACGGAATCACCGACTCCGGCGCGGGCTGATGGACGGCCGGTGCGGGGCTTTTCGCCGCGACGGGCACCATGACCACGGCGGGTGCTTCGTCCGCCACCGCGACCTTCCTGGCGCGGCTGCGGGTCGACTTGGCCTTGGGTGCCGGCTCGATGGCGACTTCGGCCATCTCCACCACCGGCGCGGCCTCGGCCTTCCTGGCGCGGGATGCGCGCTTGGCCTTCGGCCTCTCGACCGGAACCTCGGCTGCCGCCTCTTGCGCCGCCTCGGCCGCTTCCACCGGCGCAAGTGCCGGTTCCGCGACCACCAGGGCCTCGCTCACCGGCTCGACAGCGGCGGCTTCATCCGCCGCCCTGCGCGACCGCCCACCCCGGCTGCGGATGCGCTTCTTCGCTCCGTCAGGTTTGGCAGGCGACTCATCACCTGCCGCCGCACCTTCGCCAGCCGCTTCGGCGTCGGACTCCTCGCCCGTGCCTGCCTCGTCTGCGGCAGAGGATATGCCCTCGCCCTCGCGCGGGCCGCCCTTGCGGCGGCGGCGGCGGCGGCGCTTCTTCTTGCGGCTGGGATCACCCTCGTCTTCGCTCTCGGCGCGCGGCGCGCGATCGGAGGGGCCCTTCACCTCGGGCAGGTCTTCCTCCTCGGCCTCGTCCTCCTCGACGATAAGATCGTCTTCGTCGGCGTCCTCCATGATCGTCGTGTTCACCGACACGACCGCCGATGTCACCTCGGGCACGAAGCGCGTGGCCGTCTTGAACTTCTCAAGGCTGAAGTCGGGGCTGACCAGCACGGGATCGGCCTCGATCCTGACCGACAGGCCATAGCGCGCCTCGATCCCGGCGACATGTTCGCGTTTCTGGTTCATCAGGAAGTTCACCACTGCGACCGGGGCCTTCAGCAGCACCTCGCGCGACCGCTTGCGCGTGCCTTCTTCCTCGATCTGGCGCAGGATCGACAGCGCCAGGCTGTCATCCGACCGGATGATGCCGGTGCCATGACAATGGGCACAGGGCTGGGTCGTGGATTCGAGCATGCCGGGGCGCAGGCGCTGACGGCTCATCTCCAGCAGCCCGAAGCCCGAGATGCGGCCCACCTGGATGCGGGCGCGGTCGGTCTTCAGCTTTTCCTTCAGACGCTTTTCGACCGACGCGTTGTTGCGCCGCTCTTCCATGTCGATGAAGTCGATGACGATCAGGCCCGCAAGGTCGCGCAGGCGCAGCTGGCGGGCCACTTCCTCGGCGGCCTCGAGGTTGGTCCTGAGCGCCGTTTCCTCGATCGAGCCTTCCTTGGTCGCGCGGCCGGAGTTCACGTCGATCGCCACCAGCGCCTCGGTCACGCCGATGACGATGTAACCGCCCGACTTCAGCTGCACCGTCGGGTTGAACATCCCCCCCAGATAGCTTTCGACCTGATAACGCGCGAAGAGCGGCAGCGTTTCATTGTAAAGCTTCACGTTCTTGGCGTGGGACGGCATGATCATCTTCATGAAGTCCTTGGCGGCGCGATAACCGGTATCGCCCTCGACCAGAACCTCCTCGATGTCCTTGTTGTAAAGATCGCGGATCGACCGCTTGATCAGGTCGCCTTCCTCGTAGATCGGCGCGGGCGCGATCGACTTGAGCGTCAGGTCACGGACCTGTTCCCAAAGCCGCATCAGATATTCGTAGTCGCGCTTGATCTCGGCCTTGGTGCGCTGCGAACCGGCGGTGCGGATGATGAGACCGGCGCCCATCGGCACCT
>CAZRKU010000105.1:0-11143 GCA_964600685.1 uncultured Frigidibacter sp.
GGATGAACGATACGCTCAGCTACATGGGCAAGGATCCGGTCCACCGGCGCTGGCATCACAACCAGATGACCTTTGCGCTGACCTATGCCTACAGCGAGAATTTCGTCCTGCCGATCAGCCATGACGAGGTCGTGCATGGCAAGGGCACGATGCTGGGCCGGATGCCGGGGGACGCGGCGGAGAAATTCGCCAACCTTCGCGCGCTTTACGCCTACATGTGGTGCCATCCCGGCAAGAAGCTGCTGTTCATGGGGCAGGAATGGGGGCAGGGGGCGGAGTGGAACCACAACTGCGGGCTCGACTGGTTCCAGCTTGATCAGCCGCTGCATCGGGGCGTGCAAAGCCTGATCCGCGATCTGAACCGGCTTTATCGCACCGAACCCGCGCTTCATGCGACCGATTCGCGCCCGGACGGGTTCTACTGGCTGGAGGCCGATGATGCGGAACGTTCGGTCTACGCCTTCGTGCGGCGGGCCGAAGGCAGCCCGCGTCTGGCGGTCGTTGCCAACATGACGCCGGTCGCGCGCGGACAGTACCGGCTGGGCCTGCCCACCGGCGGCGTCTGGCGCGAGGTTCTGAACACCGACGCGGGCGAGTATGGCGGCGCCGGTGCGGGCAACTTCGGTCAGGTCAGGACCGAGGCCGTGCCAGCGCAGGGCCAGCCGCATTCCGCCGCGATCTGGCTGCCGCCGCTGTCGGTCATGGTTTTCCGGGAAGTGTAGGGAGGGACGAAGATGCAACCAAAACCCAATGCGCGCCTGTCCTCGCAGGCGATGGCGTTCGTCCTGGCCGGCGGGCGCGGATCGCGGCTGAAGGAACTGACCGACCGGCGCGCGAAACCGGCGGTCTATTTCGGCGGCAAGACGCGGATCATCGACTTCGCCCTGTCGAACGCCCTGAACTCCGGCATCCGCAAGATGGCGATTGCGACGCAATACAAGGCCCACAGCCTGATCCGCCACATGCAGCGCGGCTGGGGGTTCTTCCGCGCCGAACGGAACGAGTATCTGGACATCCTGCCCGCTTCGCAGCGGGTGGACGAGACGCACTGGTACATGGGCACGGCCGATGCGGTGCGCCAGAACATCGACATCGTCGACAGTTATGACGTGAAATACATCGTCGTTCTGGCGGGCGATCACATCTACAAGATGGATTACGAGATCATGCTGCGCCAGCATGCGGAAACAGGCGCCGACGTGACCATCGGGTGCCTGACGGTCCCGCGCCAGGAGGCGTCGGCCTTTGGCGTGATGGATATTGACGCGACGGGCCGGATCACCGCCTTTCTGGAAAAACCCGCCGATCCGCCGGGAATGCCGGGCGATCCCGACCATACGCTGGCGTCCATGGGGATCTATGTCTTCGACTGGGCCTTCCTGCGCGATCTTCTGATCCGCGATTCCGAAGATGACCATTCCAGCCACGATTTCGGCAACGACCTGATTCCGGATATCGTGAGGAACGGCAAGGCGATGGCCCACCAATTCGCCGAAAGCTGTGTGAAAAGCGGGCTGGAGGAAGAGCCCTACTGGCGTGATGTCGGAACGATCGACGCCTTCTGGCAGGCCAACATCGACCTGACGGATTTCGTCCCGAAGCTCGATCTCTACGACAGTTCCTGGCCGATCTGGACCTATGCCGAAATCGTGCCCCCCGCGAAGTTCATCCATGACGAGGACGGCCGGCGCGGCGCGGCGGTCTCCTCGCTCGTTTCGGGCGACTGCATCGTATCGGGGTCGGAGGTCAGGAACTCGCTGCTTTTCACCGGGGTCCGGTCCCATTCCTGGTCGACGCTCGACCATGCGGTGCTGCTGCCCTACGTGACGGTGAACCGAAGGGCGCAGCTGAAGAATTGCGTCATCGACCGGGGGGTGGTGATCCCCGAAGGGCTGGTGGTCGGCGCGGACGCCGAGGAAGATGCCCGCTGGTTCCGGCGGACGGATGCCGGGATCGTCCTGATCACCCAGGACATGCTGGACGCGCGGGCGGCGAAGCTGGAGTAGGGGAAGGGGGCGCTGCCCCCACTCCGCGCCAGGCGCGGAGTTCCCCCGGGATGTTTACGCCAGAATGAAAGGGCGAAGATGACAGAGGCGGCAGCGAACGGGCGGGTGCTTTCCGTGGCGTCGGAATGCGTGCCACTGATCAAGACCGGCGGTCTGGCCGATGTGGTCGGCGCATTGCCGGAGGCGCTGAGATCGGAAGGCTGGGAGATGCGCACGCTGCTGCCGGCCTATCCGGGGCTGGCGGAGCGCCTGGGCGATGCGCGGGTAGTCTGGCGGGACGGCGCGCTGTTCGGCGGCGCGGCACGGATCGTGCTGGGGCAGGTGGGCGGGCTTGCCCTCTATCTGCTGGAGGCTCCGCATCTTTTCGACCGGCCGGGCGGGCCCTATTCGGCCGGCGGGCAGGACCATGCCGACAATTCCGAACGGTTCGCGGCGCTCTCCTGGGCGGCGGCGGCGCTGGCGTCCGAGGGCGACGGCGAGGGTTGGCGACCGGAGGTTCTGCATGCGCATGACTGGCAGGCGGGTCTGGCCCCGGCCTATCTGCGCTGGGCCTTTCGCGGCAGCGGCATCGGATCGGTCCTGACCATCCACAATATCGCCTTTCAGGGGATCGCGCCCGCAGCGCGTCTGACCGCGCTGCGCCTGCCCCGTGCTGAATTTCATCCCGGTTCCCTGGAATATTGGGGAAATATCAGTGCTTTGAAGGCCGGTCTTGTGACGGCGGACAGGATCACCACCGTCAGCCCGACCTATGCGGAGGAGTTGATGCGCCCGGCCTTCGGCATGGGACTGCAAGGGGTCATCGCCGATCGCGGCCTGGCGATGAGCGGCATCCTGAACGGAATCGACAGCGCGGTCTGGTCGCCCGACCGCGACCCCGCGGTCACGCCCTACAGCCCTGGCAACCTGCGTGGCAAGGCGGCCAACCGGACGGCCCTTGCCCTGGAGTTGGGCCTGGAGCCGGGAGACGGCCCGCTGGCCATCGTGGTCAGCCGCCTGTCGCATCAGAAGGGTATCGACCTGCTGATTGCGGCGCTTCCGGCTTTCATCGCCGGAGGCGGCAGCCTTGCGCTTCTGGGCAGTGGGGATGGGGGACTGGAAGCGGCCTTGCAGGCGCTGTCCGGGCGGTTCGCGCGGCGGGTATCGGTCGCGATCGGTTATGACGAGGAACTGGCGCACCGGATGTTCGCCGGGGGCGACGCGGTTCTGGTGCCGTCGCGGTTTGAACCCTGCGGCCTGACGCAGATGTATGGGTTGAAGTATGGCACGCTGCCGGTGGTGGCGCTGACCGGCGGCCTTGCCGACACGGTGATCGGTGCCAGCCCCGCAACCCTTGGGGCCGGGGTCGCCACCGGCATCACCTTTCACCCGGTGGACGAGCTGGCCCTGTCACGGGCGCTCGACCGGCTTCTGGCGCTCCATGCCGACAAGACCACATGGAAGGCGATGCAGCGCCGGGCCATGCAGGCCGATTTCGGCTGGGCTTCGGCGGCGCGGGCCTATGGCGCGCTTTACCGGGACCTGACCGCACGATGATCCGATCCCTGCGGCCAGGCACCCCTGACCGGCTGGGGGCGACGCTGACGGCCGAGGGGGTGAATTTCGCCGTGTTTTCCGCCCATGCAAGCGCCATGCACCTGTGCCTCTTTGACGGAGACGCGGAGGAACGCCTGCCCCTTCCGGCGCGCAGCGGCGACATCTGGCATGGGTTCCTGCCGGGTGCCGGCGCCGGGCTGGCCTATGGCTTGCGCGCCTCCGGGCCATGGGTGCCGCAGGAGGGGCATCTGTTCAACCCGGCGAAACTGCTGATCGACCCCTATGCGCGGGCGGTGGATCGGCGGATCGTCTGGCACCCCGACATGAGCGGAAGTCTGGCGGACGGCACGCCGTCGGCCGTCGACAGCGCGCCGGTGGCACCCCGTTCGCTCGTGCTGCCGGAACCTGTTCCCTGCGCGCCGCCGCCCGGACCCGCGGGCCTGATCTACGAGGCGCATGTGCGCGGCCTGACGGAGCGCCTTGCCGTGGTTCCCGAAGCGCTGCGCGGGCGGTATGAGGCGCTGGCCCACCCGGCGGTGCTGGACCATCTTCGGGGGCTCGGCGTCAGCCATCTGGAGCTGCTGCCCGTCGCCGCCTTCATCGACGACAAGCATGTCTGCGAGCGCGGGCTGACCAACTACTGGGGTTATCAGCCGATCGCCCAGTTCGCGCCCGAGCCGCGCTTTCAGGCAGGGCAGGGTGACGGGCTGGCACAGGCGATCCGCGCGCTGGCCGGTGCCGGGATCGGCACGATCCTCGATGTGGTCTTCAACCATTCGGGCGAGGGCGATCTGTCCGGCCCGACATTGTGCTACCGGGGACTCGACAACAGAAGCTATTACCGGCTGGGCGCGGGCGGCGTGCCGGTCAATGACGCGGGCACCGGCAATACGCTCAACCTCGCGCATCCGATGGTTCTCAGGCTGGCTCTGGACGCGCTCCGGCATTGGGCGGCACAGGGGGTGGCGGGGTTCCGCTTTGACCTTGCCGTCACGCTCCTGCGCGACGGGTCGCGGTTCCTGGAGGCGCTGCGTGCCGACCCGGTGCTCAGCCGCCTGATCCTGATCGCCGAGCCCTGGGACATCGGGCCGGACGGCTATCGGCTGGGCCGGTTCCCGCGCCCGTTCCTGGAATGGAACGACCGCTATCGCGACGATGTGCGCCGCTTCTGGCGGGGCGACGGGCGGCCGGCGGATCTGGCGCGGCGGCTGGCGGGATCGGCCGAACTGTTCGATCGGCCGGGGCGAAGTGCCGCGGCCTCGGTGAATTATCTGGCCGCGCATGACGGGTTCACGCTGCATGATGTCGTCTCCTACGGCAGCCGCCATAATCAGGCCAACGGCGAGGACAACCGGGACGGCCACCCTGACAATTGTTCGGACAACATGGGGCAGGAGGGTCCGACCGCCGATCCGGTCAGGGCGGCGGAACGCAAGCGGCGCGTCAGGGCGATGCTGGCGACGCTTTTCCTGTCGCAGGGCACGCCGATGCTGCTGGGCGGTGATGAGGGGGGGCGCAGCCAGAACGGCAACAACAATGCCTATGCGCAGGACAATGCGACGAGTTGGCTGGATTGGGCGAAGGCCGATCCGTTGCTGACGGGCTTCGTGGCGCGGCTGGCGCGGCTGCGTCTGGCCCATCCGGCGCTGCGGCAGGCCGCATTCCTGCACGGCGACCGGGGTGCGGACGGATTGCGCGACCTGGTCTGGCGGCTTGCTTCGGGGCGGGAACCAGCAGCGCAGGACTGGATGCAGGTCGACACCTGGCCCTTGGGCATGGAATTGCGGGAAACCGGTCGGCGGGGCAGTTCGGGAGGGCTATATGCCATCTTCAACGCCGGACCGGAGCATGACATTCTGTTGCCGGAAGGCCGATGGCGATGGGAGCTGGACAGTGCCGCCTCCGACCGCCCGGTGACGGAGCAGTCGGGGCAAGTCCGGATCCCCCGGCAATCGGTGCAACTTTTCGTCAGGCCGGACCATCCGGCAATATGAGGCAGACCATGGAACAACTGACCGTCGCCACCCAGCCCATCGTCGGACAGAAGCCCGGGACATCCGGCCTGAGAAAGAAGACTTCGGCCTTCATGTCAAGGCATTACCTTGAAAACTTCATCCAGGCGACCTTTGACGCTATCGGCGGGGCCGAGGGGAAATGTTTCGTCCTCGGCGGTGACGGGCGCTATTTCAACGATCGCGCGGCACAGGTGATCCTGCGGATGGCCGCGGCGAACGGCGCACGCCGGGTCATCGTCGGACAGGGGGCGCTTCTGTCCACGCCCGCAGCCTCGCACCTTATCCGGCTGAACAAGACCGACGGCGGGATCATCCTGTCGGCCAGCCACAATCCCGGCGGCCCCAGGGAAGATTTCGGGGTGAAGTTCAACATGCCGAACGGCGGCCCCGCGCCCGAGGCGGTGACCGAGGCGATCCATGCACGCACGCTGGAACTGACGCGTTACCGGATCATGGAGACGCATGATGTCGATCTGATGAGGATAGGAACGCAACATATTGGCGCCATGGATGTTTCCGTCGTAGACCCGGTGGCGGACTATGCCGCGCTGATGGAAAGCCTGTTCGACTTCCCGAAAATGCGGGCGCTCTTTGCCGGCGGCTTCCGCATGCGGTTCGATGCGATGTGCGCGATCACCGGCCCCTATGCGATCGAGATCCTTGAACGCCGTCTGGGCGCGGCCAAAGGCACGGTCACCCATGGCACGCCTTTGCCGGATTTCGGCGGCATGCATCCCGACCCGAACCCGACCTGGGCGCACGAGTTGATGGCGGAAATGTTCGGCGCCGACGCCCCCGACTTCGGTGCGGCATCGGACGGGGACGGCGACCGCAACATGGTGGTGGGGCGGGGGATCTATGTCTCGCCTTCCGACTCGCTCGCGGTTCTGGCAGCGAACGCCCAGCTTGCGCCGGGCTATCGGGCTGGCCTCAAAGGCGTGGCGCGGTCGATGCCGACCTCGGCCGCTGCCGACCGGGTGGCGGATGCGCTGGGGATCGGCAGGTATGAAACGCCGACCGGCTGGAAGTTCTTCGGCAACCTGCTGGATGCCGGGCGCGCGACATTGTGCGGCGAGGAAAGTTTCGGCACCGGCTCGGACCACGTGCGGGAGAAGGACGGGCTCTGGGCCGTGCTGCTTTGGCTGAACATCATTGCGGAACGTACTGAAACGGTTCATGAAATCATGAACGCCCACTGGAGGAAGTTCGGGCGCAACTATTACTCCCGCCATGATTACGAAGCGCTGCCGATCGAACTGGCCAATCCGATCATGGACGGGCTGCGGACACGGCTTGCCAGCCTGCCGGGAACCGTCGTCGAAGGGATGCGGATCATCGCGGCGGATGACTTCGCTTATGAAGATCCGGTCGACGGATCAATCGCGAAGGGGCAGGGCATCCGGGTGGTCTTCGACGGCGGGTCGCGTTTCGTCCTGCGCCTGTCCGGCACCGGAACCGAGGGGGCGACCATCCGCCTCTATCTCGAAAGGTTCGTGCCCGGGCCGGACGGGCTCGACCTGAATGTGCAGGACGCGCTTGGTCCGATGATCCGCGCCGCCGAGGCGCTGGCCGTGATCGGGGCCGCTTCGGGCCGGGCGGGGCCGGATGTGGTGACCTGAAGGCCGGGGGGTTTCAAACCCCCGCCGCGGGGGTCTTATTGCAAAGGTGAATTCAATCAGTTTTTCAGGCGCTTGCCGTCCTGATTGAAGGCAAAGGCATTGCGGTCCTCGAAGTCAAGCGCGACCATGTCGTCGACCTGTTGCGGATGCTGACCAAAAAGCCGGACCGTGATCGTTTCCCCGCCGTCGGTGCTGACCAGAAGGTTGGTGTCACCACCCAGCCGTTCGACGTGCGCGACCCGGCCGGCGATCCGGCCCTTCTTGCCCACCGTCACATGTTCGGGCCGGATGCCGAGGGTGGCGCCTGGCGCGCCAAGGGGACCGGCGGCCATAAAATTCATCGAGGGTGCCCCCAGGAAACCGGCGACGAACTGGTTTGCCGGGTCATTATAGAGCGCCATGGGACTGCCCACCTGCTCGATCCGCCCGTCCCGCAGCACGACGATCCGGTCGGCGAGGGTCATCGCCTCGGTCTGGTCATGGGTGACATAGACCATGCTGGCGCCCAGCTCACGATGGAGCCGGGCAATTTCGACGCGGGTTGCCATGCGCAGCGCCGCGTCGAGGTTCGAGAGCGGTTCGTCGAACAGGAACAGTTCCGGCTTGCGGACGATCGCCCGGCCAATCGCCACGCGCTGGCGCTGCCCGCCGGAAAGTTCGGACGGGCGGCGCTTGAGATACTTGTCGAGCGACAGCATTTTTGCTGCCGTCGCAATACGTTCCGCGATGATCTTGCGGCCTTCGCCCGCCTGTTTCAGGGCCAGTGCCATGTTCCCTTCCACATCAAGATGCGGGTAAAGCGCATAGGATTGAAAGACCATCGCAATCCCGCGTTTGGCCGGCGGTGTCACGGTCACATCGCGTCCGCCGATGCGGATCGTGCCGGAGGTCGCATCCTCCAGCCCCGCGATCGTGCGCAGGAGGGTGGACTTGCCGCAGCCGGATGGGCCGACGAAGACGATGAACTCGCCAGGATCGACCGTCAGGTTGATGTCCGTCAAGACATCGACAGATCCGAAGGATTTATGAATGTTTTCAAGTGACAGAGCGGTCATCTTTACCCTTTCAGGTCAATGGCGCGGCCGGTGCGGATGCTTTGATCGGCGGCAAGACAGATGGCGAGGGATTGCACGGCGTCGGACATGTGGCGTGTAAGGTCCAGATCTTCGGCGATGGCGCGCAGCATGTAGGCCTGTTCCGCGTCACAGAGATCCTGGTGGCCGGGCTCGCCGGGGAAGTGGATATCGCTGTCGGTGCCGTTCGCGCGGTGGACGCGCAGTGCGCCCACCTTGGTATGGCCGTCGACCGAATCAGAGTCCGGGTGCATGCCGGACAGGATCGACACCGCGCCGTTGGGCGAAATCACATCCTTCACGAAATAGGCGACCTCGGACATCATCGGACCCCAGCCCGCCTCGTACCAGGCGACCGATCCATCTTCGAAGATCACCTGGAACTGCCCGTAATTATACATGTTTTCGGCGATCTCGTCCGAAAGCCGAAGCCCCATCCCATGAACCCGCACCGGCTTGGCATCGGTGATCTGGCACATGACGTCGACATAGTGGACACCGCAATCGACAATCGGCGGCGTGGTCCGCATCAGGGCCTTGTGCGTCTCCCAGGTCGGGCCGCTGGATTGCTGGTTGAGGTTCATGCGGAAGACGTAGGGGCCGCCCAGCGTGCGCGCCTCGGAGATGAGCCGCTGCCAGGAGGGATGGTGGCGCAGGACGTAGCCCACCACCAGTTTGCGCCCCAGCCGCTTGGCGCAGTCCACGACGCGCTCGGCATCGGCGACCGTCGTGGCCAGCGGCTTTTCCACGAACACGTGGCAGCCGCGCTCCATCGCCGCGATGGCAAAGTCGGCATGGCTGTCGCTGTAGGTGGCGATGACCGCCAGATCCGGCTTCGTCTTTTCAAGCGCCGCACCGAAGTCCTTGAAAAGCGGATAGGATTGCAGCTCCGGCGGCAAGGTGACCGCCGAACGGTTCACCAGGCCGGCGATCTCTGCCCCCGGATGGTGGTGGTGGGCCAGCGCATGGCTCGTCCCCATGTTGCCGAGACCGGCGATCAGAACCTTCATTTTACCGCTCCCGAAGTGATGCCGCGGATCAGTTGCCGCGAGAAGAGAACGTAGAGCACCAGCACCGGCAGGATGGCGAGCGACAGGGCCGACAGGACCGCGTTCCAGTCGGTGACGAACTGGCCGATGAAGACCTGGGAACCGAGGGTGAGGGTCTTCGTCGCCTCGCCCGGAGCGAGGATCAGCGGAAACCACAGGTCGTTCCAGATCGGGATCATGTTGAAGACCGCGACCGTGGCCATGGCGGGTCGAACAAGCGGCAAGACCAGCTTGAAGAATATGGCATATTCGCTCATCCCGTCGATCCGGCCGGCGTTCTTCAGGTCATCCGATACCTGACGCATGAATTCGCTGAGGATGAAGACGGCCAGCGGCAGCCCTTGCGCGGTATAGACCAGGATCAGCGCGGTGAGGCTGTTCACGAGGCCGGACTGGACCATCAACTCCAGGATCGCCACCGTCCCGATCCGGATCGGGATCATGATGCCGAGCGCGAGATAGAGTCCCATGAGCATGTTCCCGCGAAACCGGTATTCCGACAGCGCGAAGGCGGCCATGGCCCCGAACAGGAGGATGAAGAACAGCGATACGACCGTCACGATCAGGGAATTCTGGAAATAGAGAAAAAAGTCGCCCTGCTTCATCACCGTCTGATAGCCGATCAGCGAAAATGCCTCGCCCACGGGCAGGCCGAGCGGCTCGGCAAAGATCGCCCTGCGGGTCTTGAAGGAATTGACGATGATGACGAAGACCGGAAAGAGCGCGATCAAGGTGTAAAGGATCAGCGCCCCGTGCGCGGCGGCCGAGTTCAGCGGATTCTGGCGGGCCTTGTTCATGATGTTCCTCTCAGAACTGGTAGCGGCGCATGCGGGTCTGGATGCCCCAGAGATAGAGGCAGACCCCGGCAAGGATGATCACGAACATGGCCGTGGCGATGGCGGACCCCATGTAGGGATCGCCGAGCTGCAGCTGGAAGCCGAAGAAGGTCCGATAGAGCAGCGTGCCCAGGATGTCGGTCGAGAAATTCGGGCCGGCCAGCGCGCCCTGCGCCGAATAGATCAGGTCGAAGGCGTTGAAGTTGCCCACGAATGTCAGGATGGAGATGATGCCGATCGACGGCAGGATCAGCGGCAGCTTGATCTTCCAGAAGGCGGACCAGCCGGTCAGCCCGTCGATCTCGCCCGCCTCCAGCACCTCCTCGGGGATCGAGAGGAGCGCGGCATAGATCAGCATCATCGGAATGCCGACGAACTGCCAGACCGAGATCAGGGCGAGCGTGGTCAAAGCATATTCTTCCTTGCCCAGCCAGGGCAGGAACAGGCCTTTCAACCCGACCGCATCGAGCATCGAAGGTGCGATGCCCCAGATGGGCGACAGGATCAGTTTCCAGGCGAAACCGACGATCACGAAGGACAGGATCGTCGGAACGAAGATCGCCGAGCGGTAGAAGGCGGCGAACCGCAGTCGGGGATGCGACAGGATGGCGGCAAGTGCCACCCCGATCGGGTTCTGCACGATCATGTGGATCAGGAAGAACCAGAAATTGTTGCCGAGCGCATTCCAGAAGGACGCGGCCCAGCGCGGATCGCCGAACAGGGTCCTGAAGTTCGCAAGACCCGAGAACTGGCGTCCCGCCTCGTCCGCGGTGTAAAGGGCAAGCCGCAAGGTATTGAAAAGCGGCCAGATCATGATCGCCGTATAGACCAGGACGGCCGGGGCGAGAAACACCGCGATATGAAGGCGCGTCTTGCGTCGTTCCGCCATGGCGACCTCGTCTTTCATTCTGGTGAAAATATCCTCGGGGGGTGCGGGGGGCAGACAGCCCCCCGCGTCGGCCGGGCGCGGCAGCGCCCGAACCTTACTTCTGCGGCTCATACCAGGAGG
>CAZRKU010000106.1:0-10951 GCA_964600685.1 uncultured Frigidibacter sp.
GTTGTAGCTCAGTTCCTTGCCCTGCCACTGGCGCGCGGTGGCGACGCCGGGGCGGTTCGAGCCATCCGCGTAGAAGGCCGCCTTCTGGTGGGGGTTCTCGCCATAGCGCAGCGCCTGCGCCAGCGTGCCGCCAAAGGCCCGGGTGCGGGGCCTTTCCTCGCCGATCGCGCCCGCCATCCAGCCCGACACCGCCGCGTCATAAGCCGCCGTCCAGGCAAAGGCGCGCTGGGCGAGCGTCTTGCGGAACAAAAGCCGCGTCTGGCCCGCGTTCGCCTCCATCTCGTCCAGCAGCGCGGCATAGTCGGCCACATCGGTCACGACCGCGACATAGGCATGGTTCTTGGCCGCCGCGCGGATCATCGCCGGGCCGCCGATGTCGATATTCTCGACACAGGTGGCATAATCGGCCCCGCCCGCGACGGTTTCCTGAAACGGGTAGAGGTTCACCACCAGAAGATCGATGGGCAGGATGCCATGGTCGGTCATCGCCTGCGCATGATCGGGATTGTCGCGCAGGCCCAGAAGCCCGCCATGCACCATCGGATGCAGCGTCTTGACGCGGCCATCCATCATTTCGGGAAAGCCCGTCACCTCGGCAACGTCACGCACCGGCAGGCCGGCCTGCCGCAGCAGATGCGCCGATCCGCCGGTCGACAAAAGCTCCACCCCGCGCGCGTCAAGGGCGCGGGCGAAATCCACCAGCCCGGTCTTGTCGAAGACCGACAGCAGCGCCCGCTTCAGGGGCGCGAGTTCGGGGGCGGCAGTGACGGGCGCTTTGATCACGGGGCTATTTTCCTTGGTCCAGAAGGGACAGATCGTCCGGCAGGGTATCGCGTATCGCGGCGGGCGTATCCTGAGCTTTCGCCAAGGTCCAGCCCAGCTGGCAGGCATAGTCGGTAACAGCGGCGGACAGGACGATCTGCCGCGTCGCGCGCGGCTTCAGCCGGCCAGATTCCAGATAGACGGACGGTTCCAGCTTCAACTCGCCCACGCCGTCGTGCCGAAACACCCAGATTTCGCCGCTCTTGAGCGCCATCGAAACCGCCGTGCCGCCGAGATCGAGCGTTGCGTCCACATCAGGATGGATATGAAAGCGCAGGTCAAAGTCGATGCCAGCATAACGGGTCCGCTCCATTAGCCTGTCATAGCGCTTGCGGTCCGGCCCGGTCATCGCGCCCAGCGTATCTTCGCCGTTGAGGATCCGCCCGTCGACCGACAGCATCAGTTCGCGCAGATGGGTCATGCCGTGGGTCGGCGCGTAACCATTGTGGCCTGCCAGAAGCCGCAGGCCGTCCAGCGTCTGCTCCGATTGCGCCCAGACCTGTTCGGGCACCTCGTCCAGTTCGGCCCTCGCGCCCGGCCCCCCGGCCTCCGCCCCGAGGCGCGAGGAGGAGAAGCCCCGCACGCACAGGGTCGAATGCGAGGGCGTTGCGCGCCCGGCACGACGCCATTCCGCGCCGAAACCTGCGCCCGATCCGCAATTGACGATCAGCGGTCTGCGCCCCGACGTCAGTTCAAACCCCAGAGTGGAGGCATGGGCATTGGTCGAAGCCCGCCCGACGGGCGGGGCCGCGCCATCAAGGATCAGGCTGGTGCGCCCACCGGTCAGCCGGACAAAACCCATCGACAGCCCGTGCGCGGTCACGGCTGGACCATGCGCGTCGGCCAGCGCCTGATCCAGCACGCCGGGTGCGCCGCGCCCGCCACCATGAAAGCGCGTCAGGCCGCCATCGGCGTGGCGCAGGGCACGCAGGGTCGGCGCGATACGTCTGATCGCCGCTTCATGATCCGGCAAGGGTTTGCGCCCGGCGTCGGCCAGGGCGCGCGACGCCCAGGTCAGGAGCGTGAAGACCCGCAGCAGTTCTTCCGGATTGCGCGTCGTGATGCCGCCGTCGCTGTCAATCTCGCGCACGCATTCGCGGGCAAGCGCCGCACTGGCGGACGCGACGTGCCGCTCCATGCCGGTCAGCGCCAGACCGGCGTAAACCAGTCCGGTCAGCGCCTCGAACCGGGGCAGGCCCGGCGTCGCGGTTTTCCAGCGGCGCGAAAGGAAGATCGTCTGCTGGCCGAGGCTGCGGAAATAGGCCTGCGCCTGCGCCTTGTCGCGCCCGTTCAGAAGCAGGATCGCGTGATTGATCCAGCGGATCAGCCGGCGCCCGGTCAGGTCAGGGGTCCAGCCGGGGCCACCCCCCCGCCCGAAGCGCAGGATCCAGTCGAAGGTCCAGTCCTGCGCGCGACTGCGGGCCGGGACATCGTCCACCGCCGCCAGATCATCAAGCCAGGCAAAGCCATGCAACGCATCTTCAAAACGGTGGTCAGGCACAGGGATATCCCAGATCGCCTTGCCCTTCGCTTCGATCAGGAAACCGGCAAACAGGAAGTTGCCCGCCGACAGTTGTTTGCCGCGCGCGTAGGAGCCGATGGAACGCGGCTCAGGCTGGCTCACGAAACCCGTCGCGGGCCGCGCAAGGGTCGACACCCGCGCGTGCAGGCGGTGCATCGCCCTGATCGGCCCGCCGGGCCTGTCGTCGCTTTTCGCCACGTCTGGTCCTGTATGCTGCCGGGCCGAATCCCGGTTCTTATCCCGGTCGCACCTTACTGGTTGACCTTGTTGCTGTCACCGTTGCCCTCCTCCGTTTCAGGTTGGCCGGCGGAAGGTTGCGATATAGAACCCGTCCATGCCGCCCAGATCGGGCCAGTAGTCAGGCCTCAGGCGCAGCCCACCCTCTGCGCCGATCCACCCGGCGTCGGTGCCGGGCAGGGCAGCCGAACTCCGGTCAATCGCCAGCCCTTCGTGGCGGCTCAGCGCGGCGGTCACCTGACGTTCGCCCTCATCGGGCAAAAGCGAGCAGGTGGAAAAGACCAGCCGTCCGCCGGGGTGCAGAAATCCCAATGCCCGGTCGATGAGGGTCGATTGCAGGGCAAAGAGGTCCTTCAGACCCATTGCGTCCTTCACGAAAGGCAGGTCGGGATGACGGCGGATGGTGCCGGTCGCCGAACAGGGCGCATCCAGCAGAACGGCGTCAAACAGCCGGTCCGGCTGCCAGTTCAGCGCATCGGCGACGACCGTGCGCGCGGTCAGACGGCAGCGTTTCAGGTTTTCCTCGACCCGCCCCATCCGCGCCGCAGACAGATCGAGCGCGGTCACCACCGCCCCCGCCGCCGCCAACTGCAGGGTCTTGCCGCCCGGCGCGCAACACAGGTCCAGCACCTGCTCGCCCGGCTGCGCGGCCACGGCCCAGGCGGGCAGCGCGGCCGCGGCATCTTGCACCCACCAGTCGCCTTCGGCAAATCCCGGCAGGTCGGAAACCTGCGCCGGCGCGGCGAGCCGCACACTGCCTGTCGGCAGAGCCAGGGCACCGAGGCGCACCGCCAAACCTGTCGCATTCCCGTCCTTCGGCGTCAGGTCGATGGCAGCGCCCGCCGCATGCGCGGCCTCCATCCGCATGGTAGCCGGCTTGCCCCAGGCCGACATCAGCCGCCCGCGCAGCCAGCCCGGCAGGGGCTGCGCCGGTGCCGCCGCCAGTGCTGCCGGCGGCAGTTCGGACACCCGGCGCAGGACCGCATTCACCATGCCCGCAAACCCGTCGGTCCGCTGGCCCGGCGCGCGGGTCAGGCTCACCGCCTCATGGACGATCCCATGGGCTGCGGCGTCATCGTGCAAGAGTTCCGCTGTGGCCAGACGCAAAAGCGCCCGGACATAGGGCGGTGGCTCCTTGCGAAGGAATGGCTTCAGCACCGAATCGATCGGCCCGATCTGGCGCAAGACAGTCAGGGCAAGCCTTTGCGCCCGTGCCCGATCCGGGGGTGCAAGGGCGGCAAGCCCGCCTTTCTGCACCTGGTCGTTCAGGGCTAGCCGGCCCTCGGTCACGCCCAGAATGAGACGTGCCGCCGCCGCCCGGACCTCCGCCACCTCTTCCATGATCCGTCCTTCCGCTTGCCACGTCCGGCCCAGCGCCTATATCAGGTGCATGGCCCCTTCAAGGATAGCCCATGACCGATCAGCGCGCATCCGATCTGCCGCCCGCCGCCCAACGCGCGCTGGCCGAGGCCGCGGCGCGCCGCAAGGCCGCCCCTGCGCCAGCGCATCCCCCCGAACTCGGCGGGCGCGACGGGCCGGAACCGGTTCGCTTCGGCGATTGGGAAAAGAAGGGGATCGCGGTCGACTTCTGACCTTCACGATCTTTGCCGTGAACCTGCCGTCACAGGCCCAGCACATCCATCATGTCATATTCGCCGGGCACCTTGTCCTGCCCCCAAAGCGCGGCTTTGAGTGCCCCACGGGCAAAGATCACCCGGTCGGTCGCAATATGGCGCAGGACGATCCGCTCGCCCGCTGCCGCGAAGATCACGTCGTGTTCACCGACGATATCGCCGCCGCGGATGGCCGAAAAGCCGATGTTGCCCCTTGCCCGCGCGCCGGTATTCCCGTCGCGGCCACTGTCCTTGTGATCCTCAAGCGTGATGCCGCGCCCCGCCGCTGCCGCCTGCCCCAGCATCAGCGCGGTGCCCGAGGGCGCGTCGACCTTCATCCGGTGGTGCGCCTCGACGATCTCTATATCCCAATCATCATCCAGTGCGGCGGCCACCTTCTGCGTCAGCCGGGCCAGAAGGTTGACGCCAAGGCTCATGTTGCCCGCGCGGATCAGGACGGCGTGGCGCGCGGCTGCTTTCAGCTTGTCCAGATGCACCGCTTCCAGCCCGGTTGTGCCGATCACATGCACCGCGCGGGCCTGCGCAGCCAGTGCGGCGAACTCGACCGTTGCCGCAGGCGTGGTGAAATCAATGACCGCCTGCGCCTTTGCGAACGCCTCCAGCGGGTCATCGGTGACGATGACCCCTGCCGCATCGCTGCCCAAAACGAGCCCGATGTCGCGTCCGACCGCGCGGTTCCCCGTCCGTTCGACTGCACCGGCAAGCCGCATCTTGTCTGACGCCAGAACCGACCTGACCAGCATCTGGCCCATGCGGCCGGTGGCGCCGGTGATGACGATGCCCGGAAGCTGTGCGGACTGGCTCATGGTAAGGCTCCCCTGTCGGTCGGCATTCCTTAGCTGCTTGGGCGCGGCTTGGCAAAGGCCCGTTGCGGGCGCCGGGGCTTTGGCCTACATGGGGCGTATGGCACAAAACCGCTTTTCTTCGGGCAAAGGCCCTTCGCAGCGCCAGCTTCGCGTGGGCGAACTGATCCGTCACACTCTGTCGGACATCCTGTCCAAGGGCGAGGTTCACGACCCCGAACTGAACCGCTTTTCGATCACGGTGAGCGAAGTGCGGACCTCGGCCGACCTGCGTGTGGCAACGGCCTATGTCCTGCCGCTTGGCGGGCGTGACGCTGCCCTCGCGCTCGAAGCGCTCAACCGCAACAGGACGGAGTTGCGCCGCCTTGTGGTCAAGGGGATGACGCTGAAATTCGCCCCTGAACTGCGCTTCCTGCTGGACGAGACCTTCGACCGGATGGATGAAACCCGCCGCCTTTTCGCGGATGAACGCGTGCAGCGCGATATTGCCAGAACGGACAACGGCCAAGATGAAAGCCTGGAGTAGGGCGGCGGCGGCGGCGCTCCTCGGCCTCTTCGCCACTGAAAGCAGCGCCGCCTGTCGCGACCTCGAGTTTGAGGGCCAAAGCTATTCGGTCTGTGACGCGGCGGCGACTGACGATGTGCGCCTGTTCCTGAACGATTCCCAAGGGGTGCTCTTGGGAAGTTTTGGCGCCGTCGACGCTTTTCTTGCCCCGGAAAAACGCAAGCTTGCCTTCGCGATGAACGCTGGCATGTACCACGAGGATCGGCGTCCGGTCGGGTTTTTCGTGGCAGACGGTCGGGAAATCGCTCCGCTTCAGCGCAAGCCGGGACCGGGCAATTTCGGGCTGCATCCCAACGGCATCTTCTGCATCATGCCGGACCGCTTCGACGTGATCGAAACGCTTGCCTTCGACGCGGCGCGGCCTGCGTGCCGCTTTGCCAGCCAGTCGGGGCCGATGCTGGTCCTGTCCGGTGCGCTTCATCCGAAGTTCCTGCCGGATTCGGATTCGCTCAACATCCGCAACGGTGTCGGGGTCAGCGCCGATGGCAAGCGCGCCTTTTTCGTGGTCTCGAATGACGACGTGAATTTCCACACTTTCGCCCGTCTTTTCCGCGACGAGTTGAAGACCCCCAACGCGCTTTTCTTCGACGGCACCATTTCGCGCCTTTACGCACCCGAGATCGGGCGCAACGATTTCGGTCTGCCGATGGGACCGATCGTGGGACTGGTCGTGCCGTCGGAGTGACGGGCAAATCAAGGTAGGACGATGGCGAGGAAAAAAGGACGCGACGTGTCGGGCTGGTTGGTCGTCGACAAGCCAGCCGGGATCACCTCCACTTCGGTTGTGAACAAGGTGCGCTGGGCCTTCGACGCGAAGAAGGCGGGCCACGCCGGAACGCTTGACCCGGCGGCAACCGGCGTGCTGGCCGTGGCGCTGGGCGAGGCGACAAAGACCGTCGCCCATATCACCGACGCCTTGAAATGTTACCGGTTTGTCGTCCGTTTCGGTGCGGCGACGACAACGGACGACACGGAAGGCGCAGTGGTTGCCACATCAGCGCATCGGCCGACCGATGATGACATTCGCAGCGCGCTCAGCCCGCTTCGGGGCGAGATCCTGCAGGTGCCGCCGCAGTTTTCCGCCGTGAAGGTCGAGGGTGAGCGCGCCTATGATCTGGCCCGCGCGGGCGAGGTGCTGGAACTGGAGGCCCGCCCGCTCTGGGTCGAAAGCCTGGAGATGGTCGAACGGATCGACGCCGACACCGCGCTTCTTGAGATGATCTGTGGCAAGGGCGGGTATGTCCGCTCCATCGCCCGCGACCTCGGGCAGGCGCTCGGGACGTTCGGTCATGTCCTGTGGCTGCGCCGCGAATGGTCCGGCCCGTTCGAGGCCAGGGACGGCATTTCCATGGAAAAGCTCGAAGAACTGGCGCGGACCGAGGCGCTTGATCACCTGCTCCTGCCGCTCGAAACCGGGCTTGCCGACCTGCCGGAACTGAAGGCGACGGCGGAAGGGGCTGCGCGTCTGCGCAATGGCAATCCGGGCATGGTGATCGCATCGGAAGTCGAATTCGGGGATGAGGCCTGGGCCTCCTATCAGGGGCAACCGGTCGCGATCGGACTCTATAAGGCGGGTGAGCTGCATCCCAGCCGGGTATTCAACCTCTGACTTCCGGGGGCGCTGCCCCCATCGCCGCAAGGTGCGGCGATTCCCCCGGGATACTTGCCGACAGAAAATAGGTCACAGGCCGAGCGCGGCCTTGCGCCCGTCGTGAAAGGCATAGGGAGCGAGACGCGGGGCTGCACAGTCGCCGATGCGGTGGGTGTCCTTTCCGGGAAAAGTCTCCGGGAACGGATCGAAGGCGATATTCGTGGTCGACATCACGAGCGCGGAGGCCGGGATGATTTCTTCAGCCCCGGTCAACAGGCTGCGCACTGTCGCCCCGTTTCCATGCCAGCGCGGCAGCACATGTTCGGTGAGGAAACGCACCCCCAGCCGCGCAAGCCTCTGGCGCAGGGGACCATCGGCGGACGTGCGGGTGATTTCCTTGCCGACATAGGGTTCGGGTGTGACGATGGTCACCGAACGCCCCTGTTCGGCCAGCGCCCATGCGGTGCCGAGACCCCGCCAATGGCCGCCTTCATCATAGAGAATGACCGCATCACCCGGCTTGGCCTCCCTCCGCAGGATCTCTTCGGGCGACCAGACATTTCCGGCCCCAATCCCCGGCAGGCGCGGCTCCGCCGGGAGCCAGCGCTGGCGGGCGTCCGGGTCGGGCAGCGATCCGGTAGCGAGAACCACCGCATCGGCGGGATGGGCGGCAATGTCACCCTCCTCAAGAAAACTGTTGAGGTGGAGGGTCACGCCCAGCCGGGTGAACTGCCGTTCATACCAGTCCATCAGATCGAGGATCTGTGCACGGCGCGGCTGTTCGCCCGCCAGACGGAACTGCCCGCCGATACGGGACTGCGCCTCATGCAGGTCGACCCGGTGGCCACGTTCCGCGGCAACCCGCGCCGCCTCCAGCCCCGCGGGGCCGGCGCCGACCACCAGCACTTGACGCTTTCGGTTTGCCGGGGTGAACCGGTCCCCGCCCCATTCCCATTCGCGCCCGGCGGACGGATTGATCAGGCAGGAAATCCAGTAGTCGCGCGACCGCCTTCCCCAGCACATCTGGTTGCAGGAAATGCAGCCACGCACATCCTCGGCCCGCCCCTCGGTGGTCTTGCGCGCAAGGTGAGGGTCGGCGATCTGCCCGCGCACGATCGACACCAGGTCCGCCTGACCCGAGGCGATGATGTTTTCGGCATTTTCGGGGGTACGGACATGCGCCTCTGACGTGACTTTCGCATGGATCAGCGCCGCCTTCAGCATTTCGGTGTAGGGCGCGGTCAGCTTTTCGCCGAAGAGGAAAGTCGGCATCAGCCGCTCGAAGTCCATGTAGCCGCCATGCCCGCAGGTCACATAGTCGACGTGCCCGGTCGCGTCATGCAGCGCCACGGTTTCCGTGAGCGCCTCGCCCTGCAGAAGCACCGGCTGCGCGTCCGAGGTCGATATGGCGAGGCCGATGATGAAATCCTCGCCGCAGGCGCGCCTTATCCCTTCGATGATCCTCCGCGAAAACCGGGTGCGGTTTTCCAGCGACCCGCCCCAGCGGTCGTCGCGGCTGTTGGACCAGGGCGTCCAGAACTGATCGAGCAGCGAATGATAGGCCGCCCAGACCTCCACCCCCTGAAAACCCGCCTTCTGCGCGCGAATGGCCGCGGCCACATGCGCGTCAATCAGTTCAAGGATCTCCCCCTCGGTCATCCGGTGGCTGCCGTCACTGTCATGGTAGGACGCATGACCAGACGGTGACCAGTGCGGCTGAAAACTCAGGTCGGAATCGCCATGCGCGCCGACGTGATAGAGTTGCTGAAGGATGAGGGCGCCTTCAGTTCTCACGGATTCCGTAATTTTCAGAAATCCAGGAATTATACTGTCATCCTGGCAACGGAAGTTGCCACGCGTTAGAACCCCGGTCCGATGAACCGGTACCGGTTCCGCCACGATCATCGCCGCACCGCCTATGGCACGCTCGCGCAGATAGGCCTGATAACGCGCCGTCGGTAGCCCGTCCTCGGCCATGTTCGCGGTATGGGCGCCAAAGACCACCCGGTTGCGCAAGGTCTGCCCGCGCAGCCGGACCGGCGAGAGCAGATGTCGATGCGGCTCAGTACCAGGCATCTTCGGCCACGGCCTTCTTGCGTTCAACATAGTCGCACAGCGCCTCGTCCACGCCCGCATCCAGGGCCGGGGCCTCATACTCCTGCAACCGCTGTTTCCACAGCCGGTTGGCGCGGCTTGCCGCGTCGGAACTGCCCTCGGCCTCCCACTGTTCGAAGGGTTTGTTGTCGGCAGTTTCGGACTCCCAATAGGCGTGCTCGTAGTTGGCAAGCGTATGGCCCGCCCCGAAGAAGTGATTGCCCGGCCCGACCTCGGCAAAGGAGGCTTCGGCCAGCTGGTTTTCATCGACGACGACGCCATCCAGATAGGTGTGCAGCGCCCCGCAAAGGTCCGCATCCAGCATGAATTTTTCATAGGACATCGACAGAAGGCCATCGAGAAATCCGGCGGAATGCAGGATGAAGTTCGCTCCGCAGTGGACCGCCGCCAGCATCGACATCGTGCCTTCGGTCATCGCCTGCGCGTCGGGCAGCTTCGACGTGGTGAAATTGCCCGAACAGCGCAGGGGCAGGTTCAGCCGCCGTGCCAGCTGGCCGATCACCATGGATCCGATGGCGGGCTCCGGCGTGCCGAAGGTGGGCGAGCCGGTCCTGAGCGCGGTCGAGGACAGGAAGTTCCCGAAAATGACCGGTGCGCCCTTGCGTTCAAGCTGGGTCAGCGCGCAGCCCGCCATGGTTTCGGCCAGGGATTGCGCAATGGCGCCGGCATTCGTCACCGGCCCCATGGCCCCCCCGAGGATGAAGGGCACAATCACCGCCGCCTGTCCGGCGCGGGCATAGGCGCGCAAGGACTTCGTCATGGTCCCGTCCCAGACAAGGGGTGAATTGACGTTGACGTTGCCCAGAATGACGCAGTTCCCATCGACGAAGTCTGCACCGAACAGGATACGGGTCATCTCGATGGAATCCTCGCTGCGCTCCTCGGCGGTGACGGATCCCATGAACGGCCGATCCGAGTAGCGGATATGGGAATAGACCATGTCGAGATGCCGTTTGTTGACCGGAATGTCGGTCGGCTCACAGATTGTCCCACCCGAATGATGGAACCATGGGCTGGACTGCGCTAGTTTTATGAAATTCTGAAAATCATGAAGCGTCCCGAACCGCCGCCCGCGATCGAGATCCATGACAAACGGCGAGCCGTATGCCGGCGCGAACACCACATTTTTCCCGCCGATCCTGATATTGTTGGCAGGATTGCGGGCGTGCTGGGTGAATTCTGCGGGGGCCGAACGCAGGATCTCCCTCAACAGGCCCGGCTCGAACCGCACCCGCAGCCCGTCGACCTGCGCACCAGCCTTTTTCCAAAGCGCCAGCGCCTCTGGATCGTCGCGGAAATCTATGCCGACCTCGGCCAGGATGCGATCGGCGGCCGCCTCGATCCGTTCCAGGCTTTCCTCGCCGAGAATGTCATAAGTGGGGATGTTGCGGACGATATAGGGCCGCCCCAGCCCGGCCGACCCTTTGGTGGCGCGGTCCCGCCTGCGCCCCTCGCGCCCGCCATGGCGTGATACGGTGTGCGCTACGGTCATGATCTGCCTCCTCGGTTCACTGACCCCGATGCTGACGCAGGCGTTGCGTCGGCACCTTAACGGAGCCGACAGTATCATGGCCGAGTTTGTCGTTTTCGGGCGTGGCGGACCTATTCCGCCGCCCAGCCCGAAATCGCCTTGACCTCAAGGAACTCCTCGAGCCCCCAGTG
>CAZRKU010000107.1:0-10924 GCA_964600685.1 uncultured Frigidibacter sp.
GAACTTGCCGCTGTCGACCAACACGCCGCCCGTGACCGTGCCATTGCCGGTCAGGTATTTGGTGGCCGAATGGACGACCAGCGTCGCCCCCATCTCGATCGGGCGGCAGAGCCAGGGCGTCGCGGTCGTATTGTCGACGATCAGCGGTATGCCTTTCCTGTCGGCAATCTTCGCCAGTGCGGGAATGTCGGTGACATAGCCGCCCGGATTGGCGATCGTTTCGCAGAAGATCGCCCGGGTGTTCTTGTCGCAGGCCCTGGCGACCGCGCCCAGATCGTCGGTATCGACGAACTTCGCCGACCAGCCGAAGCGTTTGATCGTCTGGCTGAACTGGGTGATCGTGCCGCCATAGAGCCTTGAGGAGGCGACGATGTTCCTGCCGGGCCCCATCAGCGGGAACAGCGCCATGATCTGCGCCGCATGACCCGAGGAACAGCAGACCGCGCCCGCACCCCCCTCCAGCGCGCAGACCCGGGCGGCCAGCGCCGAGACGGTCGGGTTGGTCAGGCGCGAATAGATGTAGCCTACTTCCTGAAGGTTGAAGAGCCGCGCCGCGTGATCGGCGTCCTTGAAGACATAGGCGGTCGTCTGATAGATCGGCACCTGCCGCGCGCCCGTGGCCGGATCGGGCGCCGCGCCCGCATGGATGGCCAGCGTGTCGAAGCGTTGGGTGGTGGTCATGTCATTCTCCCGAACTGATGTCGGGTGCGACGTTAGGGGAAGGCGCGCGGCGCGGCAACAGCCTCCGCTTGGGGCCGGCCGTAGTAGTGGCCGACCACATGTTCGGCCTCGGCAAAGAAGAGCCAGCGATGGGCGAAGGCCCCGGCCAGATGCACGGCGAAGGCCGGCAGGGTGGTCAGCAGCCCGCCGGGCAGAAGCGCCAGCAGGGCGGGCAGGACGGCGGACAGGGCCAGCGCGATCAGCCGCAGCTTCTGCGCATGTTTGCGCCCGACGCCATGGATCATCTCGCGCATCACGTAGTTGGGGCTGGTGTGCGGCGGGGCGAAGGGGCGGACCTCGGGACCAAGCCCGGTTGCCGAGGCAAGGTTTGATCCTCGCACCGCAAACTGCTGGTCGCCCAGCCGGAAGGACAGGATGATCACTGCCGCAAGGACCAGGCAGGCCGCCAGCGCCAGCAGGCCGCGCCCGGACAGGATCGCGCCCGCCGCCGCCGCATAGGCAAAGAAGGTCAGAGGCGTCGTCCAGTGGTTCCAGCGCGGCACCGTTTTCAGTTGCGCATAGATCATCGAGGTGCAGAGGATCGTCGCCGCGCAGAGCGCCGCGCCGATCAGTCCGACCAGCCCCGGCCCGTTGCCGCCAACCGCACCCAGCGCGACCGGGGCGCTGACGGCCAGCGCCGCGACCGAGGCCCAGCCTTCGCGCGAGAGCCAGCTCGTCCGCCACTGGCTGAAGGCGCGCAGGGCGCGTTGCGGATTGCCGAGGTGGAAGGTCGACGCAAGAAGCCCCGAGATCGCCAGCCCGTAGGCCAGCGCGAAGGCCGCAAGCGCGCCAAGGCCAGCGGGCCGCAGAATCCCCGCATCCAGCATGAATAGAAAGCCGAACCCCGCGCCGGAAAGGACCGTGAAGAGGATGACCGAAGGGGCGGGATGCATCAGAACTTCTCCAGCAGCCGGTCGAGCCAGCCGGCGAAACCCGTCGCCTGGATGTCGAGGAGGGGCGCGAGCGGAGCCTCTGACGCTCCGTGATCCTTGGGGCGGGGGGGCAGGTATTTGTTGGTGGGCCGCGTGCCCAGATCGGGCATCAGGTCATAGCCACCGCGCTCGGTGACAAGGCGGCTGACCGCGCTGTCCGGGTCGCCCAGATCGCCGAAATGCCGCGCGCCCGTGGGGCAGGTGCGCACGCAGGCGGGCTGGCGGTCTTCTTCCGGCAGGTTCTCGTTATAGATCCGGTCGACGCAGAGCGTGCATTTCTTCATCACCCCCGCCGCCTGATCCATCTCGCGCGCGCCGTAGGGGCAGGCCCAGGCGCAGAGGCCGCAGCCGATGCAGGCATCCTCGTTCACCAGAACGATCCCGTCCTCGGCCCGCTTGTAACTTGCGCCGGTGGGGCAGACGGTGACGCAAGGGGCATTGTCGCAATGCAGGCAGGACCGGGGGAAGTTGATGATCTGCGCCGTGCCTGCCTCCGGGGTCACCTCATAGCTGTGCACACGGTTGAGGAACGTCCCGCAAGGTTCAGATCCGTAAGCATCAATATCGGAAAGGGGCGCTCCATAGCCCTGATCGTTCCAGCCCTTGCAGGCGGTCACGCAGGCCTGGCAGCCGACGCAGGTGTCAAGGTCGATGACGAGGCCGAGTTTCCTGGGCGATGGTGGCGGGAGGGCGGTCATGGCCGGTTCCTCTTCGCATCAGCCACCGGAGATTTCAGCGGTGGGAAGGCCGGTTGGGTCTCTGCCGGCGCATCGCACTTCTCGATCCTGACCCGCAGGTCGAACCAGGCGGCCTGCCCGGTGATCGGGTCGGAGTTCGACCAGCGCCGCCCATCGCCGCGATCTGGCAGAAGTTCGTCGATCAGGTGGTTGAGAAGAAAGGCTTTTGTCGCCTCTGGTGCATCAGGTGACAAGGCCCATGCCCCCTTGCGCTTGCCGATCGCGTTCCAGGTCCAGACGGTATTCTCATTCAGCGCCGCCATATGTGCGACCGGCACGATGATCTGGCCCGAGGGCGAGGTCACCCGCGCCCAGTCACCCTCGGCAAAGCCCTGCGCCTGCCAGACCTTCGTCGGCAGATAAAGCGGATTGTGCCCGTGGATCTGCCGCAGCCAGGCATTCTGGCTGCCCCAGGAATGATACATGGCCATCGGCCGCTGGGTGATCGCGTGCAGCGGATAACCCTCGGCCTCGTCCCCGAAGGGCGGATACCAGACCGGAAGCGGGTCCATCGTCGCACTGATCCGGGCGCGCAGATGATCGGGCGGCTGGCGTTCGTGGAAACCTTCGGCGGCCAGCTGAAACCGCCGCATCGGTTCGCAATAGAGCTGGAACAGATAGGGCTGCGGCTGATCGTAAAAGCCCATCTTCACCGCCCAGTCCTGATAGGCCTTGTTCCATGGTTTGAAGAACCGCGCCTCTTCCGGCACCTCGGCGATGAAAAAGCCGCCCGCCGCGATATAGGCATTGAGCTGGTTGGGGTTGGGCGCACCGCGTCCCACCGCCTCGCCCTCGCCCCGGAACCCGATCAGCGGCCCGACGCCGGGGCGGCGCTGATGGTGGACGATATAATCGGCATAGTCGCGGTATTTCGCCCGGCCATCCTCGGTGATGAAACCCGGCAGGCCCAGCCGGTTGGCAAGCTCCACCAGCACCGACTGAAAGCCGCGGACCTCACGGTCCGGCTCCACCACCGGCCAGCGGATCGCGTCCGCCGCATGGTCGGCCTCGCAGATCGGCCGGTCCAGCAGACTGATGCAATCGTGCCGTTCCAGATAGGTCGTGTCGGGCAGGATCAGGTCGGCATAGGCGACCATCTCGCTGGCATAGGCGTCCGAATAGATGATGCGCGGGATCTTGTATTCGCCGTTGCCGTCCCGGGCGGTCAGCATCGCCATGGTTTCCGCCGTGTTCATCGACGAATTCCAGGCCATGTTGGCCATGTAGAGCATCAGCGTGTCGATCGGATAGGGATCGCCCGCCACCGCGTTCGAGATGACCATGTGCATCATCCCGTGGCTGGAAAGCGGGTTTTCCCAGGTAAAGCCCTTGTCGACCCGCGCGGGCGTCAGGTCATCGAGCTTCAGCGCCAGATGTTCCGGCCCCTGCGGGAAACCCAGATGCGGCCCGTCGAGCGGGCGGCCCGGCATGAAATAGCTGTGCGGCGTCGGGTGGGCATGGGCGGGTTTGGGGTAGGGTGGCTTGAAGCGGAAACCGCCCGGCACCTCCACCGCGCCCAGCAGGATTTGCAGCACATGCAGCGCGCGCGCGGTCTGAAAGCCGTTCGAATGGGCTGAAATCCCCCGCATCGCGTGAAAGCTGACCGGGCGGCCCGCCATGCGTTCGTGCCGCTCGCCCCGGAAATCGGTCCAGGGCTGGTCGATGATCACGGGGGTATCGAAGGCGGCGCGTGCAATTTCCGCCGCCAGCGCCCGGATGCGGGGGGCGGGGATGCCGCAGCGTTCCGCCACCGCGTCGGGCGCGTAGTCGGCTGCCAGATAGCGTTCGGCCAGATGCTGAAAGACCGTCCGGCAGCCCTTCCAGCTTGCACCGAGATCGGGACGGATACCTGGCTGATCGTAAGGGGCAGGCTGGCCCGTCGCGCGGTCGATGACGATGGGCTTGCCCAGTTCGTCACGCAGCAGCAGGCCCTTTTCCTCACCCTCCGTCTCGTCGATCAGGCAGGGCGCGTTGGTGTAGCGCGCGAGGTAATCGAGGTCGACCTTGCCGGCTTTCAGCAGCTCATGGATCAGCGCCAGCACCAGCAGCCCGTCGGTGCCGGGCGTGATCCCCAGCCAGTCGTCGGCCACCGCATTGTAGCCGGTCCTGACGGGGTTGATGCAGACCATCCGTCCGCCGCGCGCCTTCAGCTTGCCGATGCCCATCTTGATCGGGTTGCTGTCATGATCCTCGGCCACGCCGAACATCACGAACAGTTTCGTGCGGTCCCAGTCGGTCTGGCCGAATTCCCAGAAGGCGCCGCCCATGGTATAGATGCCCGCCGCCGCCATGTTGACCGAGCAGAACCCGCCATGCGCCGCATAATTGGGCGTGCCGAAATTCTGTGCCCAGAAGCTGGTGAAACTCTGCGACTGATCGCGCCCGGTGAAGAAGGCGAGCTTTTCCGGCGCCTTGGCGCGCAGGGGGCCAAGCCATTGAACGGCCAGCCCCAGCGCCTCCTCCCAGCTGATCGGCTCGAACGCGCCCGAGCCGCGCGGCCCGACCCGGCGCAAGGGCGCGGTCAGGCGCGAGGGGGCGGTGACCTGCATGATGCCCGAGGCACCCTTGGCGCAGAGAACCCCCCTGTTGACCGGGTGATCGCGGTTGCCCTCGATGTAACTCACACGCCCGGATTTCAGATGCACGTTGATCCCGCAGCGGCAGGCGCACATGTAGCAGGTGGTCTTGCGCACCTCGTCCGAGACGGGCGGCGACAGGTCAAGGCGCGGCTGGTTCATCGTCTGCCTCCGACGCCCTGAGGGCCATGGCTTCAAGGGCAATCTGGCGTTCTTCCTCGGCCGGAACAATCCAGATCGCGACACGGCTGGTCGATTTGTGGATGCTTGTCGATCCCGCGTCGTTGGCTGCCCCGTCGGGGTCGGCCCCGGCAAAGGCCAGCCCCTTCAGGATTGTCGCGCGCACGACGGGATCGTTCTCGCCGATGCCGCCGGTGAAGGCGATGGCGTCGAGCCCGTCCATGGCGGCAATCATCGAGCCGGCGTGCCGGATCGCCCAGTAACAGAAATGGTCGATGGCAAAGCGCGCCTCGGGCGTGCCGGCGGCATGCAGCACCCGCATGTCGTTGCTGCCACCCAGAGCGAGAAGCCCGCTTTCCCGGTTCAGGAGGCGTCCCGCCGCCTCCAGCCCATGCAATTCCGCCACACGCAGGACCGCATTGCCGTCGATGGTGCCGCTGCGGGTGCCCATCGTCAGCCCATCCAGCGGCGAATAGCCCATCGTGGTGGCGACAGACCGGCCGTCGCGGATGGCGCAAAGCGATGCGCCATTGCCCAAATGCAATGCAAGCAGCCGCTTTGGCAGATCACTGACGGAAATTTCCTTCACTTTCCGAATCATGCCGGTGAAGCTGATTCCATGAAAGCCATAGCGGCGGATGCCCTGGGCCAGAAGGCTGTCCGGCACTGCATAACGCCATGCGACCTCGGGGTTGGTGGCATGGAAGGCCGTATCAAACGCGGCATATTGCGGCAGGCCGGGCGCACGTTCGGCCAAGGCCCGGATCGCCGACAGGTTGGCGGGATTGTGCAGGGGCGCCAGCGGGATGGTCGCGGCGATTGCCGCCTCGACTTCTGGCGTCACTCGGCAGGTGGCGGTCAGGCCGGGGCCGCCATGCACCACCCGGTGCGCGGCGATCATCACGGCGGCGAAAGGATGGCCCGCTGCCGCGGCGGCGTCCAGCAGCGCCTCCAGCGCCGCCCGGTGGTCCGGCACGGCGATTGCCGCCGTCTGCCCGGACGCGGACAGGCGCGACCGGCCGCCGATCTCGCCGACGAGGCCGGTGAAAAGCGGCTGGAGCCGGTCGTCAAAGAAGGCCAGCTTCAGCGACGAGGAGCCCGCGTTGACCACCAGAACCGACATCAGAGCACCGCCTTCACCAGACCCAGGCCCGCCAGCACGGCCAGCAGCCCGATGGCGAACCTTCGGAAGTCCTGGGGTTCGGTGCGCAGGAAATGCCGCCCGCCCAGCCAGATTCCCAGGACGATCAGCGGCGCGGCCGCAAGCGTGACAATGATCGTATCGCGCGTCACCAGCCCGTGCCACCACATCAGCGGCGCCGTATAGAGGTCAAGGAGCGCGAAATAGGCGATGAGCGTCGCCCGGAAAGTCCCCGCCGCCATCGGTTGCGCCGCAAAGAAGGTCGCAACCGGCAATCCGCCCATGCCCGGCGCATTCGCCAGTCCCGACGCCAGACCCACCGCCAGGTGGTCACGGTCCCCGGCGACCCGCTTCATGCGCCAGCCGCGCAGCATGATCGCGCACATCCCGAGCACGTAGAGCGCGATGACTGCGCGTGCCGCATCAAGCCCGATGCCGGTGATCACCCACAAGCCCGCCGGAACACCCAGAAGCGCGCCCGCCATCAGTGCCCGGACCCGTCGCCAGTCTACCTCATGGGCTATGGTCGACCACTGCTGAAAGATGATCGCGAACTCGCACAGCATGGCGACCGCGACGAAGTTCAGGGGATGCGTCACCAGCGCGGACCCCGAGACGAGAAGCGCCGAAAAACCGAAACCGGAATAGCCCCGCACGAAGGCGGCGACGAAGAAGGCGGCGGCCATGAATGCCGCCGCGCCCGGTGACAGATCGAAAGGCAGGGTCATGCCCGCTGCGGGCGCATGTCCGCCTTCGAGATGCCCGCGACCGCGACCGGCTTCTTCATCGCATCGCGGCGGAAGGGTTCGCCCAGTTCCTGGTTGATCAACGCTTCGATCAGCGTGGTACGCCCATGCTTCATCTGGTCGTCGATGGCCTTGGCCAGCGCATCGCGCAACTCGTCCATCGTCTTCGCCTGCACGCCCTGCAAGCCGCAGGCTTTGGCGATCCCGGCATAGCTGACGCCGCTATCAAGCTCGGTGCCGACGAAATTGTCGTCATACCAGAGCGTCGAGTTGCGCTTTTCCGCGCCCCACTGATAGTTGCGGAAGACGACCATGGTGACCGCCGGCCATTCCTCGCGCCCGATCGCGGTCAGTTCCGTCACCGCGATGCCGAACGCGCCGTCGCCTGAAAAGCCGACGGCCGGCACATCCGGGCAGCCGATCTTGGCGCCGACGATCGACGGCAGGCCATAGCCGCAGGGGCCAAAGAGGCCCGGGGCCAGATATTTCCGTCCCGCCTCGAAGCTCGGATAGGCGTTGCCGATGGCGCAGTTGTTGCCGATGTCTGAGGAGATGATCGCCTCCTTGGGCAGCGCACTCTGGATCGCGCGCCAGGCCATGCGCGGGCTCATCCAGTCGGGCTTGGCCTTCCGGGCGCGCTGGTTCCAGGTGGTGCCGGGATCATCCGCCTCGTGGTCCATCGAGGTCAGTTCCTGCGCCCATGCCGATTTCGTATTGGCGATCAGCGCCTTGCGGTCCGATCTTCCGGCGTCGCCCGCATTGTCGGCGAGCCGCGCAAGGATACCTTCCGCCACCTTCCTCGCATCGCCGACGATGCCCACGGCGACCTTCTTGGTCAGGCCGATCCGGTTCGGGTTGATGTCGACCTGGATGATCCTGGCCTCCTTCGGCCAGTAGTCGAGCCCGTAGCCCGGCAGCGTCGAGAAGGGGTTGAGGCGCGAGCCGAGCGCCAGCACCACATCGGCCTTCTGGATCAGCTCCATCCCCGCCTTCGACCCGTTGTAGCCCAAGGGGCCGGCGAACAGGGGATGCGAGCCGGGGAAGGCGTCGTTGTGCTGGTAGCCGACGCAGACCGGCGCATCGAGCCGTTCGGCCAGCGCAATCGAGGCCGGGATCGCGCCGCCAATGACCACGCCGGCGCCGTTCAGGATCACCGGGAATTTCGCCTGCGACAGAAGCTGCGCCGCCTCGGCAATCGCTTCCTCGCCACCCGAGGGACGCTCGAACTCCACCATGGCGGGCATCTCGATGTCCACGACCTGGGTGAAGAAATCGCGCGGGAAGTTGATCTGCGCCGGGGCCGACTGGCGGCGGGCCTGCAGGATCACCCGGTTCAGCACCTCGGCCACGCGCGACGGATCGCGCACCTCCTCCTGGTAGCAGACCATGTCCCTGAAGAGCGCCATCTGCTCGACCTCCTGAAAGCCGCCCTGACCGATGGTCTTGTTCGCCGCCTGCGGCGTGACCAGCAGCAAGGGCGTGTGATTCCAGTAGGCAGTCTTCACGGCGGTGACGAAGTTGGTGATGCCCGGACCGTTCTGGGCGATCATCATGCTCATCTTGCCGCTGGCGCGCGTGTAGCCATCCGCCATCATGCCGCCCGAACCTTCGTGGGCACAGTCCCAGAAATTGATGCCCGCCCGCGGAAACAGGTCGGAAATCGGCATGAAGGCCGATCCGATGATCCCGAACGCATGTTCGATCCCGTGCATCTGCAACACTTTCACAAAGGCTTCTTCGGTGGTCATCTTCATGGCGTCTCTCCGATCTTCGGTCATCCGCGATCCGCGGCTTTCCGGCTATCTAAGCCCGGCCCGATGGCGCGGCTTAGGGCCAGTGTCCCGGCGCCTTTATATCCAGTTTGCTCTCCGGGGCCGCTCCGGTCACTGGCCCGCGCCGAGTGTCTCGGCCAGAAGCGATATGCCCTCGGCGATCCGGCTTTGCGCGATGGAGGAATAGGCAAGGCGGTAGTGATTGCGGGGCGCGGAGGCCGGGTCGAAGAAGATGCCGCCCGGTTCGATCAGCACACCCTTTGCGCGCAGGCTGAGTGCTGCCGCATCGCAGTCGGTTCCGGGCGCGGCCCGCATCCAGAAGCTCGATCCGCCGAAGGCCGCGGTGCCGGCCACGGTCAGATCGTGCGCCTCGATCGCGTCGGTCATCGCCTGACGGCGGCGGCGGTAACTCTGCGCCAGCCGGTTCAGCAGGCTGTCATAATGCCCCAGCGCCAGGAAATAGGCGGTGGTGCGCTGGATATGGCCCGGCGGGTGGCGCATGATCGCGGCCCTCAGCGCGCGTGCTTCGCGGATGAAGGGTTCCGAACCGACCAGATAGCCCAGCCGCAGGCCGGGAAAGAGCGACTTGGAAAAGGATCCCACATAGATCACCCGCCCCTCGTCATCGAGCGACTTGAGCGCGGGCGAGGCGGATTTCAGAAAGGACATCTCGAATTCGTAGTCATCCTCGACGATCAGGAAGTCCTCCCGCCGCGCCCGGTCCAGAAGCGCGCGCCGCCGTTCGACCGGCATGGTGGCGTTGGTCGGGCACTGGTGGCTTGGCGTGGTGAAGACCACATCCGCGCCCTTCGGGATCAGATCGGGCGGCAGGCCCTCGGCGTCCACGTTCACAAAGGCCCGCGCGCAGGGGCGCTGACCCAGCAGCACCCGCAGACCGGGGTAGGAGGGGTTCTCCTGCACCGCAAGCCGTCCAGCAGCCCCCAGAAGCACCTCGGCCACCATCCACAGCGCGTTTTGCGCGCCCATGGTCAGCAGCACCTCCTCGGGCCGGGCGGCGATGCCGCGCCGGGGCAGGATGGTGCGCACGATATATTCGATCAGCATCGGATCGTCGCGGGTATAGGTGTCGGCGGTCAGCGTCTCGAAATCCTTCCGCCCCAGCGCCCGCAGGGCGCATTGTCGCCAGTTGTGGTGGTCGAACAGCGTCGCATCCGCCTGCCCGTAGATGAACGGGAAAGGGTAACTCCGCCAGTCGCCGGGCTTGGCCAGATCGGGGGCGGCCGAAAAACGCTGCCCGGTCAGGCGCGCCCAGTCGACGGTCTCGCGGCGGGGCAGCGACTTCAGGGTGAAATCCGGCGGGCGCGGGGCATTGTCGGACACGAAATAGCCCGACCGCCCGCGCGCCGTCAGATAATCGCCCGACAGAAGTTCGGTATAGGCCAAAGTCACCGTGATCCGGCTGATCCCCAGATGACCGGCCAGCCTGCGGCTCGACGGCAGTTTCTCGCCGCCGCGGAACCGCCCCGACAGGATGCCGTCGGCGACAAGCTGGCGGATCTGCTGCTGCAGGGTGCCGCCCGTGCCGGGCGTCAGGAAGAAACTTTCGACCGGGATCGGCATTCTGGCGCTATCTGACGTCGCCTCTGGATATAACCGATCCTGACAGGTCGCGGCCAAAGGTCAAATGAAGTTTCTTCCTTGCCAAAATCCTCCGGGGAGCGCGAGGGGCAGCGCCCCTCGTCCTTCTCAGCCGAAAACCCTGGCGAGCGCCCCGTCGATTGCAGTGGTGATCTCGTCGATGTCGTCCGCAGTGGCGATCAGGGCGGGCGACAGGCAGAGCGTATTGTTCAATCCCGGCACGCTGCGGTTGGTCATGCCGATGATCACGCCTTGCGCATTGCACTCCGCAACCACCGCCGCGACCTTCTTTTCATCCGCGGGCTCCTTCGTGGTCCGGTCCGCGACCAGCTCCGCCCCGCAGAAAAGCCCCTTGCCGCGCACCTCGCCGATGACGCTGTGCCTGTCCTTCAGCGCCTCAAGATTGGCCAGCACCCGCTCGCCCATCCGGATCGTATTGTCCAGCAGCCCCTCATCCTCGATGATGCGCATGTTCTCCAGCGCCGCCGCCGGGCCTGCGGTGCAGCCGCCGAAGGTGGAGA
>CAZRKU010000108.1:0-4913 GCA_964600685.1 uncultured Frigidibacter sp.
CCTGCCAGTAACTCGCCCCCCAGGTCGCCATCAGGTCGCGCTGCATCCGCTCGCTGGCGGCCAGTCCGGCGACGGTGTTCACGAGAACCGGGAAGAACACCATCACCACGACGACCGCGGCCTTCGACTGCCAGTCGAAACCGAACCACATCACCAGGATCGGCGCGATGCCGACGATGGGAAGCGCCGCCACGAAATTGCCGACAGGCAGCAGACCGCGCTGCAGGAACGGCGACCGGTCGATGGCAATGGCGGTCAGGACCGCGGCGCCACAGCCGATCAGATACCCCGACAGCCCGCCCTTGAGGATCGTCTGGACAAAATCCTCCCACAGCGTCGGCAGTGAAACGAGGAGCGTCGCCCAGATCGCGGAGGGCGCGGGCAGGATCACGGCGGGCACCTCCAGGCCGCGCACGACACCCTCCCACAGGATCATGAGCGTCACGCCGAAAAGCGCCGGAACGAAAAGCCGCACGTCGCGGCGGTGGCTGAGGTGCGAACGCGCCAGCCAGCTGTTCAACCCCCAGGCCGCAATCCAGAACAGAAGCGCGAAGGTCAGCCAGTTCATCCCGCCATCCCCATCCGCCTCAAGACCCGGCTTTCGATCCGGCCGACAACCATCACCAGCCCGGCCGCCAGGATCGCGGCGGCGAAAAGTGCGGACCAGATCTGGATCGTCTGGCCATAATAGCTGCCTGAAAGCAACCGCGCGCCGAGGCCGACGGTGGCGCCGGACGGCAGTTCGCCGACGATCGCGCCGACCAGCGAGGCCGCGACCGAGACTTTGAGCGAGGCAAAGAGATAGGGCATGGAGGCCGGCAGCCGCAGTTTCCAGAAGGTCTGGCTGCGGCTGGCATTGTAGGTCTGCAACTGGTCGATCTGCATCTGGTCGGGACTCCTGAGCCCCTTGACCATGCCCACCACGACCGGAAAGAACGAGAGATAGGCCGAGATGATCGCCTTGGGCAGAAGCCCGGTGATGCCCTGGCTTGCCAGAACCACGATGATCATCGGCGCGATGGCGAGGATCGGGATCGTCTGGCTGGCGATGGCCCAGGGCATGACGCTCAGGTCCATCGCCCGGCTGTGAATGATGCCCACCGCCAGCAGAATGCCCAGCCCCGTGCCGATCAGGAACCCCACCATCGTCGCGGAGAAGGTGAACCAGCCGTGATAGACCAGGCTCTTCTTGGCGGTGAACTTCTGGCCGAAAAGCCCGTCCCAGAGGCCGCGGGCCACCTGATGCGGGGCGGGCAGCACCGGGCGTTCCTGCGCCATCGTGTCCTTGAGGACGGCACTGAACGTCACCTCCTGCCCCGCCCGCGCCGCCTGATCATAGGTCCAGGCGGCGTTCAGCTTGACCGCCGCCCCGTACCAGAGGACAAGGATCGCGAGGAGGACGGTGAGGATGGGGAGAATGTTCCTCATGCCTCCTGCCTTTTCATTCTGGCACAAATATCCTCGGGGGAGCGCGAGGGGGCGGAAGGCCCCCTCGCCCCGGTCGGCCCCGAAGGGGACGACATCATCTGTATCATCTGTTCCTCGACCGACTCCGAAGGGGACGAAATCAGAGGCATCTCACACCTCATCGCCATGCCCATGCCGCAGCCCCTCCCGCACCCGGTGGGAAATCTCGATGAACGCGCGCGAGTCGCGGATGTCGAGCGGCCTTTCCCTCGGCAGCGGGCTGTCGATCACATCGGTGATCCGGCCCGGACGGGGCGACATGACCACGATCTTGGTCGACAGATAGACCGCCTCGGGGATCGAATGGGTGACGAAACCGATGGTCTTGCCGGTCCGCGCCCAGAGCTTCAGGAGCTCCTCGTTCAGCCGGTCGCGGACGATCTCGTCCAGCGCCCCGAAAGGTTCGTCCATCAAGAGGATATCCGCATCGAACGCCAGCGCCCGGGCGATGGAGGCGCGCTGCTGCATGCCCCCGGAAAGCTGCCAGGGGAACTTGTTGCCGAAGCCCTTGAGGTCGACGAGGTCCAGCACCCGCTCGACCCGCGCGAACTGTTCGGCCTTGTCGAAGCCCATGATCTCCAGGGGCAGGCGGATATTGCCGGAAATCGTCCGCCAGGGATAAAGGCCGGCCGCCTGAAAGACATAGCCATAGGCGCGCTTCCTCCGCGCTTCGTCCGGGGTCATGCCATTCACGGTCAGCGTGCCGGAGGTCGGCGCCTCAAGCGCGGCGATGCAGCGCAGGAAGGTGGTCTTGCCGCAGCCCGAGGGGCCGATGAAGCTGACGAACTCGCCCTTGCCGATGGTCAGATTCACGTCCTTCAGCGCATGGACCGCGCCATCGGCGGTGTCGAAGGTCAGGTTGAGGGCTTGGGCCTCGATCACGGTGGCGGCGGCTGCCGTGGTGTCTTTCATGTGGCCTAAACCCCCGTCGCCGGAATCCCCGACCGGCGCACCGGGCGGGGATTGGTCAGTTCCTTCCAGGCGCTGAGCGCCCGGTTCACCGTGCCGTTCGGTTCGCGCCTGACGAACTGGCCATGGCCTTCGCGGGTCTCGACGCGGCCGTCGTTCACCGCCACCTGCCCGCGCGTCAGCGTATAGCGTGGCAGGCCCTTGACCAGCTTGCCCTCGAACACATTGTAGTCGATCGCCGACTGCTGGGTCGCGGCGCTGATCTTCTTGGTTTTCTCGGGATCCCAGACCACCAGATCGGCATCGGCGCCGACCAGAACCGCGCCCTTCCTCGGATAGCAGTTCAGAATCTTGGCGATGTTGGTCGAGGTCACGGCGACGAATTCGTTCATCGTGATCCGCCCGCTGTTCACCCCTTGGGTCCAGAGCATCGGCATCCGGTCCTCAAGCCCGCCGGTCCCGTTCGGGATTTTCGAAAAATTGCCAAGACCGGAGCGCTTCTGCTCGGTGGTGAAGCTGCAATGATCGGTCGCGACGCAGGAGAGCGTCCCCGACGCGAGGCCCGCCCAGAGACTGTCCTGATGACGCTTGTCGCGGAAGGGCGGCGACATCACCCGCCGCGCGGCATGGTCCCAGTCGGGGTTGAAATATTCGCTTTCATCCAGCGTCAGGTGCTGGATCAGCGGCTCGCCCCAGACGCGCTTGCCTGCCTGTTTTGCCCGCCGGATCGCCTCGTGCGCCTCCTCGCAGGACGTATGGACCACATAGAGCGGCACGCCGGCCATGTCGGCGATCATGATGGCGCGGTTGGTCGCCTCGCCCTCGACCTGCGGCGGGCGCGAATAGGCGTGCGCCTCCGGCCCGGTATTGCCCTCGGCCAAGAGCTTCGCCGTCAGTTCCGCCACCACATCGCCGTTCTCGGCATGGACGAGCGCGATGGCGCCCAGTTCCGCGCAGCGGCGGAAGGAGGCGTAGAGCTCGTCGTCGTTCACCATCAACGCGCCCTTGTAGGCCATGAAATGCTTGAAGGTGGTGATCCCGTGGTCGCGCACCACCGGTTCCATGTCCTGAAACACCTTCTCGCCCCACCAGGTCACGGCCATGTGGAAACTGTAGTCGCAGGTCGCCCGGCCCGACTTGTTGTGCCACATCTGGAGGCCGTCGAGCAGCCCCTGCCCCGGCGCGGGCAGGACGAAATCGACGATCATCGTCGTGCCGCCAGAAAGCGCGGCACGGGTGCCGCTCTCGAAATCGTCCTTGGAATAGGTGCCCATGAACGGCATTTCGAGGTGCGTGTGCGGGTCGATCCCGCCCGGCATCACGTAACAGCCGGTCGCGTCCAGTTCGCGGTCGCCCTTCAGGTTCGGGCCGATCTCGCTGATCTTGCCGCCCTCAATGCGCACGTCCGCCCTGTAGGTCAGGTCGGCGGTGACGATGGTGCCGTTCTTGATGATGGTGGACATGCGGTGCCTCCCCTGTTCCTGTCGTCTCATTGTCCGAAGAACGCGCGGATTTCCTCGGCGTCGCCAGTCAGTCTGGCGCGCACCTGCGCGCCAAAGGCCGCCAGCGTGTTCTTTTCCCAGTCCGCGAGCCAGGTGACATCCTGCCCGGTCTCCGGCAACGGCGGCATCAGCACGAAGCGGCGCAGCGGCGAGTTGCGGATCTGGGACTTGAAATCCTCGCCCGTCACCCAGGCGAGGTCGGCCTCCGACAGACCCCGCCGCGAGGTCGAGAGATCGGCCAGCCAATTGGTCACGTCATGCGCGCGCACATGGGCGAGTGCGGCATGCACCGCGTCCCGGACGGCGCGGCCTTCGTCATACTCGGAATGCCATTTGAGCTGGACGGCCTTCAGGTCGTCGCGCCATGTGACATCGACAAGGCCCGGCACCGTATGGATCGCCCTGCTCACCCCACCACCCCCGCCGTCTCGACCACCGCGTGGAACAGCACGTCGGCGCCCTTGGCCGCCCATTCCTCACTGATGCTCTCGGCCTCGTTGTGGCTCAGACCATCCACGCAGGGGCACATGATCATCACCGTGGGCGCGACGCGGTTGATCCAGCAGGCGTCGTGGCCGGCGCCCGAGACGATGTCCATGTGGGAAAGGCCCAGCTTCTCGGCCGCCGCCCGCACCCGCTTGACCAGGGTCGGGTCGAAGGTCACCGGGTCGAAATGCCCGACCGCCTCGATCGCGCAGCCAAGGCCCAGCTCGCGGGCGACCGCATGGGCCGCGCGCTCGACCTCGCCGCGCATCGCATCGAGCTTGGCCTGTTCGGGCGAGCGGATGTCGACGGTGAAGATCACCTTGCCCGGAATGACGTTGCGCGAATTCGGGAAGACCTTGACCTGTCCGACCGCCCCCACCGCGTTCGGCTGATGGGCCATGGCGATCTGATGGACGCGTTCGGTGATCCGCGCCATGCCAAGGCCCGCATTCACCCGCATGTTCATCGGCGTCGATCCGGTATGCGCGTCCTTGCCGGTCAGGGTGATCTCCAGCCACCAGAGGCCCTGGCCATGGGTGACGACGCCGA
>CAZRKU010000108.1:5013-10867 GCA_964600685.1 uncultured Frigidibacter sp.
CCGGTCAGGGTGATCTCCAGCCACCAGAGGCCCTGGCCATGGGTGACGACGCCGATCTCGCGGCCCTCGGCCTCGAGGATCGGCCCCTGCTCGATGTGATACTCGAACATCGCATGCATCTTGCGGGCACCGACCTTTTCGTCGCCGACCCAGCCGATGCGTTCAAGTTCCGCGCCGAACTGCTTGCCGTCGAGGTCGGTCCGGGCCTTGGCATAGTCCTCGGTATGAATGCCCGCGAAGACGCCGGACGCCAGCATGGCGGGCGCGAAGCGCGCCCCTTCCTCGTTCGTCCAGTTGGTGACGACCACCGGATGTTTCGTCCTGATCCCGAGGTCGTTCATCGTGCGCACCACCTCAAGCCCGGCCAGCACCCCCAGAACCCCGTCGAACTTGCCGCCGGTGGGCTGGGTGTCGAGGTGCGAGCCGATGTAGACCGGCAGTGCTTCGGGGTCGGCGCCCGCACGTGTCGCGAACATGTTGCCCATCGTGTCGACGCCCAGCGTGCAGCCCGCCGCCTCGCACCAGCGTCTGAACAGATGCCGCCCTTCGCCGTCCGCGTCGGTCAGGGTCTGCCGGTTGTTGCCGCCCGCGATCCCCGGCCCGATCCGGGCCATCTCCATCAGGCTGTCCCACAGGCGTGCGGAATTGATGCGAAGATTATCGCCAAGCGCCGTCATCGTCATACTCCCCATCGTCCGGTCCGGGATCTTCATGCCCCTTGCGGCGACTCGCTTCCTGACCATATGGTCAGCTTTGAGAGCATCATAACCTGACCATCCGGTCAACGAATTTCTTGCCCGCGCGGAACACGCCGATGAATGAACCGGAACGCCTGTCCAGACGCAATGCGATCCGCCTGGAAAATGAGCAGCGGATTCTTGCGGCTGCCGAAAAGGTCTTTGCCGAAGCCGGGTTTGGCGGCGCGACCATGCAGCTGATTGCCGACATGGCGGGACTGCCGAAGGCGAATCTCCACTACTATTTCGCGACCAAGGAGGAGCTTTACCGCGAGGTGGTACGCAACATCTTCAACATCTGGCTGCACGCCGCCGACAGTTTCGACAAGGCCGACGGGCCGGTCGAGGGGATCGGCGCCTATATCGACGCCAAGATGGAAATCTCCCGCCGCCACCCGGACGGCTCCAAGGTCTGGGCGTCGGAGGTGATGCACGGCGCGCCGGTCATCCAGGACTACCTGGAAACCACGTTGCGCGACTGGACGGCGGGGCGCGCGGCGCTGATCCAGCGCTGGATCGACGAGGGCAAGATGGCGCGGGTCAACCCCGATCACCTGCTCTACATGCTCTGGGCCACGACCCAGCATTACGCCGACTTCGGCCACCAGATCGAGACGCTGAACGGCGGCAAGCCGCTGTCCGACAAGCAGTGGAAGGCGGCGAAGGACAGCGTGAAGGAGATGATCCTGAGGGGGATCGGGGCGGTGTGAACCGGCGGCACCGCATGAAGGCCAATTGACAAGGCGCTGAGCTTTGTCGTCTTTTGCCGGGCAACGGAGTCCGCAACACCGGATCATGCACAGGACCGGCAGATGCCGAACGAGACCCAGCACCAAGCGCCCCTGAAAGCCAGAAAACGCGGGCTGAACCGTTTGGCCGGGCTGCGCAACCTTCTTGTCGGGTTGCGGCGGCGCTTCTATGCCGGGGTCTATGGGATGGACATTCACCCCACCGTGCAGATGTCCCTGTCGGCGAAACTTGACCGGACCTTTCCGCCGGGTGTGCATGTCGGCGCCCACAGTTACCTCGCGTTCGAAAGCCGGATCCTGACCCATGACCGCACCCGCGGGCTTTACCTGCACACGCGGATCGGGCGGAACTGTTTCATCGGCGGGCGGGCGCTGATCCTGCCGGGGGTGGAGATCGGTGACGGCTGCGTCGTCGGCGCGGGCGCGGTCGTGACGAAATCGGTGCCGGCGGGGTCGATCGTCGCCGGAAATCCGGCGAAAGTGATCCGGTCGGGGATCGTGGTCGGCCCCTACGGGCGGTTCCTCGACGCCGATGCAACGGAAAGCGCGCTGGTCGCGCAGGGTCTGGACTGAGGCCGCCCTTCCCTGTCGCCGCCTGTCGGGCTAGCCTTGGCCCGACTGCTGAACCGGGGTGTTGCCGTGCGTGCGCGTTTTCTGACCTCCCTCCTTTGTCTGCTGTCCGCCCCCGCCATCGCGGCGCAATGTTCCAACAACGGCGCGGCCTACGAGAGCTGGAAGCCGGACATGGCGGCCGCGGCGGCGGCGGCCGGTGTCGGCAAGGCCGGCATCGCCGCCCTGATGGGCTCGCGCTATTCCAGGGCGACCATCGCCGCCGACCGGGGGCAGAAAAGCTTCAAATATTCGCTGGCCAGGTTCCTGAAGGTCCGGGGTGCGGACGTGATCGTCGCGCAGGGCCGCAAGCGCAAGGCCAAGAACCCCGACCTTTACGCCGCCCTTGAACGACAGTATGGCGTGCCCGCCGGGATCGTCCTTGCCATCCACGGCATGGAGACCGGCTTTGGCGGCTTCAAGGGCGACACCAATGTGGTGTCGGCCATCGCCACGCTCGCCTATGACTGCCGCCGTTCCGATTTCTTCACCGATCACCTGCTTGCGGCGCTGATGCTGGTCGACCGGGGCACGATCACCGCGAAATCGGTGGGCGCCAAACACGGCGAGATCGGCCATACCCAGTTCCTGCCCGGCAATGCCCTGCGCTACGGGGTCGACGGCAACGGCGATGGCCGGATCGATCTGGACGACATGACGGACGCGCTGGCCTCCACCGCGAATTTCCTCAGCGCGAAGGGCTGGCGGCCCGGCGCGGGTTATCAGCAAGGTGAGCCGAATTTCGCGGTCCTGAAGGAGTGGAATGCCGCAGGCGTCTATCAGCAGGCACTGGCGATCATCGGCGCAAAGATCGACGGGTGAAGCGAAAAGGCCGGGGTTTCCCCCGGCCTTCCTGCCTATTCCAGCGTGTCGAGCACTTCTTTCAGCGTGCCGATCAGCCGGTCGATCTCGGCTTTCGAGATGATCAGTGGCGGCGACATGGCGATGATGTCGCCGGTGGTGCGGATCAGGATGCCCTTCTCGTAGGCTTTCAGGAAGGCGCTGAAAGCGCGTTTCGTCGGTTCGCCGGCGATCGGTTCCAGTTCGATGGCGCCGATCAGGCCCATGTTGCGGATGTCGATGACGTTGCGCGTGCCCTTCAGCGAGTGCAGCGCGTCTTCCCAATAGGGGGCGAGTTCGGCGGCGCGCTCGAAAAGCCCTTCCTGCTTGTAGGTTTCGAGCGTCGCGATCCCGGCGGCGGCGGCGATCGGGTTGCCGGAATAGGTATAGCCGTGGAAGAGTTCGATCATATGTTCCGGGCCGGTCATGAAGGCGTCGTGAACGTCGCCGGTGGTGATGACCGCGCCCATCGGGATGACGCCGTTGGTCAGGCCCTTGGCAGTGGTCATCATGTCGGGCAGAACGTCGAAATGCTGGGCGGCGAAGGCCGACCCCAGACGCCCGAAGCCGGTGATCACCTCGTCGAAGATCAGCAGAATGCCGTGCTTCTTCGTGATCGCCCTGAGCTTTTCCAGATAGCCCTTCGGCGGCAGCAGGACGCCGGTCGAACCGGCCATCGGCTCGACGATCACCGCCGCGATGGTTTCGGCCCCGTGCAGCGCCACGATCCGTTCCAGATCGTCGGCGAGGGTCGCGCCATGTTCCGGCTGGCCCTTGGTAAAGGCATTCTGTGCAGGCAGGTGGGTGTGCGGCAGATGGTCGACGCCCGCCAGCAATGTGCCGAAGAACTTGCGGTTGTTGACGATGCCGCCGACCGAGATCCCGCCGAAGTTCACGCCGTGATAGCCGCGCTCGCGTCCGATCAGGCGGGTGCGGGTGCCCTCGCCGCGCGCGCGGTGATAGGCGATGGCAATTTTCAGAGCGGTTTCAACCGACTCCGAACCGGAGTTGGTGTAGAACACATGCTCCATGCCCTTCGGCGAAATGTCGATGATGCGGTTGGCCAGTTCAAACGCGACCGGATGGCCCATCTGGAAGGCGGGCGCATAGTCAAGCTCCGCCGCCTGTTTCCGGATCGCTTCGGTGATCAGCGGCCGGCAATGGCCGGCGTTGCAGCACCAGAGGCCGGCAGTTCCGTCGAGAACCTGACGGCCATCGGCGGTTGTGTAATGCATGTCCCTGGCCGAGACGAACATCCGCGGATTCTGCTTGAATTGCCGGTTCGAGGTGAAGGGCATCCAGAACGCGTTCAGGTCGTTCGGTGCGGGCTTGCGGTCAAGCGCCATGTCAGACTCTCCCAAATATCGGTGCGGCCTTTCCATGTGCCGCGATTGGTAATGATGGACCAGCCGGTCTTTGGCCAAGCTAGCAGAGGGTTTCGGGGGAATAAAGCAAAACGTAGCGAAATCGGGAAAAACGATAAATAAATTTTGCAGCCAACGGAAAGCTTGGCGACCGGGGAATTGCGCGGTTAGGTAGGGACACGGGGTTGCAGCCAGGCGGACGGAATCGCTCTTGATCAAGACACAGCAGCACAAGCACGGGGACCGCGCGCCGACCCGGATCCAGGCTAGGAACCGCCAGGCCATTCTGGATGCGGCGCTTGACGTGTTTTCCGCCTCCGGCTTCCGGGGGGCGACCCTTGATCAGATTGCCGAGGTCGCCGGTCTGTCGAAGCCCAACCTGCTCTATTATTTCCCGTCGAAAGAGGCGGTGCATGTCGAGCTGCTGGGCCGGCTTCTGGACAATTGGCTCGATCCCCTGCGGGCGCTTGATCCGGCCGGCGTGCCGATCGCCGAACTCCTGGGCTACGTCCGCCGCAAGCTGGACCTCAGCCGCGACTATCCGCGCGAAAGCCGGCTTTTCGCCAACGAGATCCTGCAGGGCGCGCCGCGGATCATGGCGGCGCTGACCGGGGAATTGAAGGCGCTGGTCGATGAAAAGGCCGCCGTGATCGCGCGCTGGCAGGCGGAGGGGCATCTGGCCGCCCTGCCCCCGCATCACCTGATCTTCTCGATCTGGGCGCTGACCCAGCATTATGCCGATTTCGATGTCCAGGTGCGGGCGGTGCTGGGTGAGGGCCATGATCCCTATGCCGAGGCGCAGGATTTCCTCGACCGGCTGTTCACCCGCCTGCTGTCTCCGGTCTGATCGCCGCACCGACGCGCCGCCGAACTGGCAAGGCCCGGCAACGCCGGACCCAACCCTGATCGGCCATCACGCCTGACCTACTCCGCCGCCTTCGCGGCCGGATTGTTCGGATGCGTCGTCCAGTTCGCATAGGTGCCGACCTTGCGGCCGGTGCGTTTGTCGACCTCGCCCATCGGCAGTTCGCGCATGGTGATGCAGTTCGTCACCGGGCAGACGTCGATGCAGAGGTTGCAGGCCACGCATTCATCCTCCTTCACGGTGAAGGTGCGGTCGGCCGACATGTCGATGGCCTGGTGCGACGTGTCTTCGCAGGCGGCATAACAGCGCCCGCACTTGATGCAGGCATCCTGGTCGATGACCGCCTTGGTCACGTAGTTCAGGTTCAGGAACTGCCAGTCGGTGACGTTCGGCACCGCGCGGCTCACCAGATCGGCGGTCGAACCCATGCCCTTCTCGTCCATGTATTGCGACAGGCCCGAGATCATTTCCTGCACGACCCTGAACCCATAGGTCATCGCCGCCGTGCAGACCTGCACGTTGCCCGCCCCCAGCGCCATGAACTCGGCCGCGTCGCGCCAGGTGGTGATGCCGCCGATGCCGGAAATCGGCAGGCCGCGCGTCTCGGGCGCGCGGGCGATCTCGGCCACCATGTTGAGCGCGATCGGCTTCACCGCCGGCCCGCAATAGCCGCCATGCGTGCCCTTGCCG
>CAZRKU010000109.1:0-10521 GCA_964600685.1 uncultured Frigidibacter sp.
GGGGCGATGGATGCCTCGAACCTACTGAAGCCGGCGCTGCAGGGCGGCAAGCTGCGCTGCATGGGGTCCACGACCTACAAGGAATTCCGCCAGCATTTCGAAAAGGACCGGGCGCTGAGCCGCCGTTTCCAGAAGATCGACGTGAACGAGCCGACGGTCGACGACAGTGTGAAGATCCTGATGGGGCTGAAACCCTATTTCGAAAAACACCATGACCTGCATTATACCAAGGACGCGATCAAGTCGGCGGTGGAGCTTTCGGCGCGCTACATCCATGACCGCAAGCTGCCCGACAAGGCCATCGACGTGATCGACGAAGCCGGCGCGGCCCAGCATCTGGTGGCCGAATCCAAGCGCCGCAAGATCATCGGCCCGAAAGAGATCGAAGCCGTGGTCGCCAAGATCGCCCGCATCCCGCCGCGCAACGTCTCCAAGGACGATGCGGAGGTGCTGCGCGATCTGGAAAAGACACTCAAGCGCGTGGTCTTCGGCCAGGACAAGGCGATCGAAGCTTTGTCGTCGGCCATCAAGCTGGCCCGTGCGGGCCTGCGCGAACCGGAAAAACCCATCGGCAACTATCTCTTTGCCGGGCCGACGGGCGTCGGCAAGACCGAGGTTGCCAAACAACTGGCCGATACGCTGGGCGTGGAGCTCCTGCGTTTCGACATGTCGGAATATATGGAGAAACACGCGGTTTCCCGGCTGATCGGCGCACCGCCCGGTTATGTGGGCTTCGATCAGGGCGGCATGCTGACCGATGGCGTCGACCAGCATCCGCATTGCGTGCTGCTGCTGGACGAAATGGAAAAGGCGCACCCGGATGTCTACAACATCCTCTTGCAGGTGATGGACCATGGCAAGCTGACCGACCACAACGGGCGGCAGGTCGATTTCCGCAACGTCATCTTGATCATGACCTCGAACGCAGGCGCGTCGGAGATGGCAAAATCCGCCATCGGCTTTGGCCGCGACCGGCGCGAGGGCGAGGATACGGCGGCGATCGAGCGGACCTTCACGCCCGAATTCCGCAACCGCCTGGACGCGGTGATCTCCTTCGCGCCGCTGCCGCGCGAGGTGATCGTTCGGGTCGTCGACAAGTTCATCCTGCAACTCGAAGCGCAGCTCATGGACCGCAATGTCCATATCGAACTGACGCCGGAGGCCGCGGACTGGCTGGCGGCAAAAGGCTATGACGACCGGATGGGCGCACGCCCGCTCGCCCGCGTCATCCAGGAACATATCAAGAAGCCGCTGGCCGAAGAGTTGCTGTTCGGTCGCCTGACCAAGGGCGGGCTGGTGCGGGTGATGGTCAGGGACGGCGCCATCGACCTGCAGGTCATGGAGCCGGAAAAACCACGCCTTGCCGGAACCAAACCGCCGCTTCTCACGGCGGACTGAGCAGGAAGCGCGAGAAACCGCAGCGTGGAGCCCACCCCGTCGGCCTTTGGCTGCACTCGGCCTTTGGCTGCCCCAGGGACATTCAAGAACGAAAGAAACGGCAGCGTTCTTCCGCTTGCAAATATGCCGGGGTGAATTTGGCCCCTGGGACAATGCGGGGCAGCGCCGCTATCTCTCGGTCAGCTTCAACTCGATCCGGCGGTTCTGTGCCCGCGCCTCGGGGCTGTCGCCGTCTGCCACCGGGCGATATTCGCCAAAGCCGGTCGCCGCCAGCCTTTCGGGCGGAAATCCAAGCTGGTTCTGCATGTAACGCACCACCGAAAGGGCGCGGGCCTGGCTCAGTTCCCAGTTGTCGGCGAAGGCACCCCGCCCCGACAACGGTACATTGTCGGTGTGACCGTCGACGCGGATGATCCAGTCGATCTCGGGCGGGATCGCCCCCACCACCTCTGTCAGCGTGGCCACGACGCCCGCAATCTGGTTTTGTCCCTCGGGCGCGAGGTCGGCAGAACCCGACTGGAACAGGACTTCCGACGAAAAAACGAAGCGGTCCCCCACCACCCGCACCCCTTCGCGCCCCGCGAGCAGTTCCGACAAACGTCCGAAGAATTCCGAGCGGTACTTCGCCAGTTCCTTGGCTTCGTCCTTCGCCGCCTGCGCCTCGGCGGCCAGGCGGGCGTTTTCGGCGGCCTCAAGTTCGGCCCGGCGCTTTTCTTCAGCGGCGACCCGGGCCAGCGCCGAGTTCAGCTGGCTTCCAAGTGCCTCGATCTGGACCTTGTCGGCGGCGTCCCTGGCGGCGGAGGCGTCGAGCAACTCCTGCAAGGCGCCGAGCTGGCCGCGCAGGGCCGTCACCTGTTCATTGAGAAGCGCCAGCCTGCGCGCCGCTTCGGCGCCTGCCGCCTTTTCCGACGAAAGTTCGGACTGCGCCAGCGCCAGAAGCGCCTTTTGCCGGTCGGCCTCGCTCAACTGCGTTGCCTGATCGTCCGAAAGCCTTTGCTTCGCCACCTCGGCGGCGGCCAGGAGGGTCAGGGTTTCTTCCGCCTTCCTGCGCTGTGCTTCGAGGGCAAGCGTCATGGCGGTCAATTCGTCTTCCGCACCTTTCAGCTTTTCACGCAACGCGGCGGCGGAGGCGGCTTCGGTCAGGCGGGCGGCCTCGGCCACGGACAGCTTTTCGGCGGTCGCCTGCCCTTCGGCTTTCAGGTCGGCCGCCAGCGCCTCCAGCGCGGCGCGTCGGGCTTCGGCCAGACGGGCGGCTTCCTCCTGCTGGCTGATCCGGTCTTTCGCGGCCGCGGCTTCGGAGAGAAGGGTGGCCACCTGCCCCTCGAAGGCGGTGATCCTGCCTTCCGCATCGGTCAGCGCCGCCTTGGTGCCGGCGAGGGTCGCGGTCAGCGTGCCGACTTTCGCTTCAAGATCCGCGCTTTTGGCCCGTTCCAGCCCGAGGCTGTCCGCCAGCCCCGAAAGCTGTTGGTTCAGGTCGGCCAGTTCATCGTCCTGGGTGCTGATCGTTTCCCTGAGCGCGAACTGGACGATCATGAAGACGGTCAGGACGAACATCAGGACCATGACCAGTGCGGTCATCAGGTCGAGGAATCCGGGCCATATGGCCGCCGCCTGCCCCTGCCGTCCGCGTCCGAGGCTTGCCATGCTCAGCCTCGCCCGGCCGGGGGTTCGGTCCGACCGGCAATTGTCCGCACCGCGCGGGTGAGTTGCGCGAGGTCGGCCCGCAGATCACCGAGCGCTTCCTGTCGGCCGGCGGCCACCTCTTCCAGAAGCCGCAGCATCTGCGTGTCGATCGAGCGCAGCCGCATCCGGCTTTCGGCATCGGTGGAGCCATTCGCCCCCTCGGCGCGTTCGGCCAGAAGGGTCGCAATCCGATCCTGGCCATCGGCAAGGCGCGCAAATGTGGCGCCGGTCGCGCCCATGCCGTTTTCCAGACGCTCCGCCAGGGCCGTCACCGCCGCCGCCAGCGCCGCCAATCCCAGATCGGCGCGGGCACGGTCGGTTGCGGCCTGTTCATGAAACTCGGCAAAGAACTCGGCCTGTTCCTCCAGATGCTGCGCAAGGGCCGCGATCACCGCCTGCGATCCGTCGCCATCCCCCCCGGCGATCGACAGGCGGGTGAACCCGGAAAGCCATTCTTCCAGTTCACCATAGAACCGGTTCTGGCCATGGCCGGCGAAGAGTTCCAGCAGTCCCACCACAAGTGATCCCGCAAGGCCAAGAAGCGACGATGAAAAGGCCGTGCCCATGCCGCCCAACTGCGCTTCAAGCCCGGTCATCAGCTTGGTGAACACCTCGGCGCTCGTCTCGCCATCCTTCGGGGCCAGCGCCCGGATCGTATCGACGACCGCGGGCACAGTGATGGACAGGCCGTAGAGCGTTCCCAGAAGTCCGAGGAAAATCAGCAGATTGGTGAGATAGCGGGTGATGTCGCGTGCCTCGTCGATGCGGGCAGAGACGGAATCGAGGATCGAGCGCGCGGAGGTGGAGGAGATATGCGCCCCGCGCGCGCCGCCGCCACGCGAGCTCAGAAGGGCTGCAAGCGGCGCCAGAAGGCGGGGCGGGGCGATCAGTTGGTGCCCGGCCCGGCCGTGCGCGAACCCTTCGATCCAGCGGACCGAGATCACGAGTTGCGCCACCTGCCAGAAACAGGTCACGATCCCGAAGCCGAAGACGGCAAAGATCAGCCCGTTCAGCCAGGGATTGTCGAGGATCACCGGCCAGACCTTGCCAAAGACGAAGAAGCCGCCGACCGCCACCAAAGCGGTGATCAGCAGCATCATCGTGATCTGGCGCACGGGCTGCGAGAAATAGGGCGCCGTCTGGCGCGCGGGTCTGTCCATTTGGATCGTCACCCCTGTCTGCTCCGGCGGCAGAATAGGGACCGTGCGGCGATCTGCCAAGCCGGGAACGGAGACGGCACTTATGCCGCCCCGTTCAGCGCACGCACCCGGTCGGACAACCAGTCCAGATCCGGGTCGGCGAGGCCGAGCGCACCCAGATGGGCGGTGGTATTCCACAAGTAGTCGGCATTGCTGCCGGTCTGTCCCCGGCAGCGCGCGATGATTCCGGCCTGGGCTTCAAGGTCAAGGCCCGCGCAATATTGCGGATGCGCATGGTCGATCACATAGGTCACCGCGGACACGTTGCGGCCATCCGACAGGGCGACCGGCAGCCTGCGTTCCAGATAAGCGTCGGAAATCAGTTCGCGTTCATGCAGATAGGCCAGCGTCGCAGCCTCGGCCCGCCGCGCCACGCCGTAGGCGACGCCATCGCAGACTGCCCCTTCAGCCGCATCTAGCGCGAGGACGAGCCCCGGATCCTCGGGCGTGCCGCGGTAATGGACGGATTTCATGCAGAAGGACCGATGCCAGCCGTGAAGCCGCGCCACCTGCCGTTCGCCATACTCGAACCCCGGATCCCAGATGAGCGATCCGTAGCCGAAGACCCAAAGGGAGATTTCGTCGTTCATCTGGCCCTTTCCTTTTGGGCTACCTATAAAGCCCGGAACGACGGCGTTGAAAAGGGTTCGGGATGCGCGTCTTGTTCTGGCTGACCGGGCTTCTGGCGGCGCTTTACTCGGGCTACTGGGTTGTCGGCTCCCGGTCGGTGCTGAAGGGCGCGACCGAAGCGCTGACCGTGCTGAAGGCCGAGGGCCGGGCCGATTTTGCCGACGTCACTCTCCGCGGGTTCCCCTCGCGCTTCGATCTGACCATTGATGCGCCGAAGCTGGAAAGCGCTGACGGTAACATCGGTTGGCAGGCGCCCTTCATCCAGCTTCTCGCCCTGTCCTACCGGCCCAACAATCTGATTGCGGTCTGGCCGAAGGAACAGACCCTGCGCGTCGGGGCGGACAGTGTGACAGTGCGAAGCGACGACCTGCGCGCCAGCGTCATGCTGAAAGCCGATCTGGACCTTGCGCTAGACCATGCGGAGGTGGAGGGGCATGGGCTGGTGCTGACCTCGGCCCTCGGCTGGCAGGCGCTGGTGGACAAGCTGATCATTGCGTCGCGACAGGTCGGGGCCGACGGCACAACCCATGAGCTGGCGGTCGTGTTGACGGGTCTGGCCCCCGGCAATGAGTATCGCGGCCAGATCGACCCTGCGCGGCGTCAACCCGCCGTCGCGGACGAGGCAAGGTTGAACCTGATCGTGACCTTTGATCGGCCATTGGATCGGCAGGTGCTGGCACAGCCGCCGCGCATCCTGTCTCTTCAAAAGATCGACCTCTCGTTCGGATGGGGCGACATTTCCGCCTCCGCTGCCGGTGAACTGGCGATCGATCCGGCGGGAAATCCTACCGGACAGCTGGCGCTGTCGCTGAAGAACTGGCGCAACCTGCTTGCGCTGCTGACTGCGGCGGACGTTCTGCCCGCCGATCAGGCCGCGACGGTTGAAAAGGCGCTGGCAAGTGCTGCGAAACCGGATGATCCCACCACGGTCGCCCTGCCCCTTGCCTTCCGGGACGGGGTGATCTGGATGGGGTTCATCCCCTTGGCCTTGGCCCCCAGGTTCTGAGGCGGCCAGGCCCCGGCGGCGGCAAGCCCCGTGTCCGCCGCGTGCCGTATCCAGATGCAGATGATCGCGGTGGAATCGGTCCGAACCCGGCCCCAGAACGGTGGTGAACGGCCCGCAGGCCGCTGCGCGGACCTTCTTCAGGATAGGACCGCGCCCTCACCGGGCGGTCTTGGCGCGACCGAAGTCGGGCGCGGCCGTGTCCTGCCCCGCCTCGATGATCCCGCGGCGGATGGCGCGGGTGCGGGTGAAATAGTCGAACAGCTGTTGACCGTCGCCCATGCGGATCGCCCGTTGCAGCACGAACAATTCTTCGGTGAACCGGCCCAGAATATCAAGCGTCGCGTCCCGGTTGGTCAGGAACACGTCCCGCCACATGGTCGGGTCCGATGCGGCAATGCGGGTGAAGTCGCGAAATCCAGAGGCGGAATATTTGATGACTTCGCTTTCGGTCACCTGCCCGAGATGGTCGGCCACACCGACCATCGTGTAGGCGATCAGATGCGGCGTGTGCGACACCACCGCCAGCACCAGATCATGATGCGCCGCATCCATCAGATCGACATTGGCCCCCATCCGCTGCCACAGTTCGCGCAGGCGCGCCACGGCGGCAGGGTCAGCCTCTTCGCCGGGGGTCAGGATGCACCAGCGATTGTCGAACAGCGCGGCAAAGCCGGAATAGGGGCCGGAATGTTCGGTCCCGGCCAGCGGATGACCCGGAACGAAATGCACATGACCGGGCAGATGCGGCGCGACCGCGGCGACCACGGCCTGCTTGACCGACCCCACGTCGGTGACCGTCGCGCCCCTTTTCAGATAGGGCGCGATCTCGGCCGCGATCGCGCCCATCGCGCCCACGGGCACGGCCAGCACCACCAGATCGGCATCCATCACCGCCTCTGCCGCCGTCGGGTGGACAGACTGACAAAAGCCGATCTCCAGCGCGGCCCTGCGCGTCGCTTCCGACCTCGCATGGCCCGCCACATGCGACGCAAGCCCGTGCCGTTTCATCGCATGGCCCATCGAGGAGGCGATGAGCCCCAATCCAATCAGCGCCACGCGGTTGTAGACGGGTTTCATGGCTTAAGGCCTTTGAACTGCCCGATGGCATGCGCCACCCGGCGGCAGGAGGCCTCATCTCCGATGGTGATGCGCAGGCAATTGGGCAAGCCATAGCCCGACACGCGCCGCACGATCAGCCCCTCGCCCTGCAGATACTGGTCGCAGGCCTGTGCCTCCGCCTCGTCCGCGAAGCGTGCAAGGATGAAGTTCGCCGTTGAGGTGTCTGAAGGCACTCCCTTTTCCGCCAGGCTTTCGGCCAGCCAGGCCCGCATCCGGCTGTTTTCCTCGCGGCAACGCGTGACATGGTCCTGATCGCGCACGGCGGCTTCCGCGGCCTCCTGCTGTGCGGCAGACAGATTGAAGGGGCCGCGAATGCGGTTCAGGACGTCGATGATCGCCTTCGGGCCGTAACCCCAGCCGATCCTGAGGCCGCCAAGCCCGTAGATCTTCGAAAATGTGCGCGTCATGACGACATTCGGGCGCGTCGTCGCCAGTCCCGCGCCGCCATCATAACCCTGCACATACTCCGCATAGGCCCCGTCGATCACCAGGATCGCACCTTTCGGCAGGCCGTCGGCCAGCTTCTCGATCTCCCGCAGTCCGATCATCGTGCCGGTCGGGTTGTTGGGATTGGCGATGAAGACCAGCCTGGTGCGTTTCGTGCAGGCCTTCAGGATCGCATCGACATCGGTGGTGCGGTCGCGTTCCTTGACCGACACCGGCGTCGCCCCGGCGGCGAGGGCCGAGATGCGATACATCAGGAAGCCATGTTCGGTGAAGACGACCTCATCCTTCGGACCGGCATAGGCCTGACAGAGAAAATGGATGATCTCGTCCGACCCCACGCCGCAGATGATCCGCTGCGGGTCCAGCCCATGCACCTCGCCGATGGCCTGTCGCAGGCTGGCATGATCGGTGTTGGGGTAGCGGTTGAGTCTGTGCACCGCGCGCTGGAAGGCTTCCTTGGCGCGGTCGGACGGACCGAAGGGGTTTTCGTTCGACGAGAGCTTGATCGCATCGGTGACCCCCGCCACATGCGCCGCGCCGCCTTCGTAAAGCGCAATCTCCATGATCCCCGGCTGGGGACGGATATGATCGGTCATCTGGCAGCGACTCCCCGGTGGTCCGGGGCTTTCTAGCGGTGCGAGTGGTTTTAGGCCAGTGGAAGTTCGGCAACGGAGCGGTCTTGTGGCGGGTGCGCCATTTCCACCGTCATCGCACCCTCGACCGGCAAATGAAAAGGGCCCGCCGTAAAGGCGAGCCCCCGTCGCACCACAAATGGTGCAAATCAGTTCTTGGCGTAGAATTCGACGACCAGATGGGGTTCCATCTGCACCGGATAGGGCACGTCGCCCAGGGCCGGCTGGCGCACGAAGGTCGCAGTCATCTTGTGGTGGTCGGTTTCCAGATAGTCCGGCACGTCACGCTCGGCCAGCGCCACGGCTTCCAGAACCAGCGCGAGCTGACGCGACTTGTCGCGGACCGCGATAACGTCGCCTTCCTTGACGCGGTAGGAAGCGATGTTGACGCGGCTGCCGTTCACGGTCACGTGGCCGTGGTTGACGAACTGGCGGGCGGCGAAGATCGTCGGCACGAACTTGGCGCGGTAAACCACCGCGTCCAGGCGGCGCTCCAGCAGGCCGACCAGATTTTCGCCGGTGTCGCCCTTGACGCGCTCGGCCTCGGTAAAGACCTTGCGGAACTGCTTTTCGGTCAGATCGCCGTAATAGCCCTTCAGCTTCTGCTTGGCGCGCAACTGGGTGCCGAAGTCCGACAGCTTGTTCTTGCGGCGCTGGCCGTGCTGGCCGGGGCCATATTCCCGCTTGTTGACCGGGGATTTCGGACGGCCCCAGATGTTTTCGCCCATCCGGCGGTCGATTTTATACTTGGCAGAGGTGCGTTTGGTCACCGCTGATCTCCTTCGTTACAGGCACCGCCCGAGAGGCGGCTGTGAAGGGCGTTGTCCTTTGCCTTGCGGCCGACAGGCTTCCCCTTGCGGGGTCCACCAACACCAATGAAAGACCCGGCGCGCGCAGCACCGGGACGGGCGGCTTATACAGGCGGCGAAGGCAGAGTCAAGCGGGCGACCATTAGCCAGTTCTTAGCATTTGCCCGCCAGTCTGGGGCGGGGTCAACATGGGGTGAGACGCGATGCGGGACGATCTTCTGCCGGCGTTCGAGACTTTTCTGGTGCAGGACGTGATCCTGACCCTCGGCAACCTGCGCGGCTCGCTCGCCTGGCTCGCCGATGGCGGGACGGCAGCAGACCCCGCGACCTGTCGCGCCGGGTTCGACCGGCTGGACCGCCAGATCGAGTTGCTTCAGGACCGTGCCCGTGCCATGTGCCCCACCCTGGCCCCCGACCCGGCGTCGCAGCCCGCCGCCCGCCCGGCCTCGCCTGCCGCCTATGCCGCAGGCAGCGGCATGTCGCTTGAAGGTCTGCTGCGCGACGCGCTGGGCGAGGAAGCGGCGGACTTGCCGCCGCTGTTCCGCAGCCGGAGAGGCGCACTTGGCTGAGGGTCGCGCCTGTCCCGCCCGAAGAGCGTCACGCGACAAGCCGCAGGTCAGCGCTGCTGAGCGCGCCGTCCTCGATCAGGGCAAGCATGGCCTGGGCCTGCGCCCGGTCGATCGCCGGATGGAAGTCCGGCCCGGCATCGGCGCGGCCGGACCGGCAATGCAGAAGCGTGCCGGTATTGGCAAAAACCGCTTCGTCCTGCGCGAAAGCCAGCGTGACGATCTCGCTCGCGCCCGGCAGCCAGCGCAGACCGATGCCCCGAAAGCCCGCCAGATGGCGGGCCTCGACCCTTGCCGCGGCGCGGTCGAGCACCTCTTCGATGACGGGCGAGGTGATGAGGATCTCTTGCCCCGGCATCAGCCAGAGCCCGTCGCAATTGTCGATCGCTCCACCCGGAACATGCACAAGCATCGCGCCGCCGGTCGAAAACCCCTGACGGGTCAGTCGCGTGATCGGGCACAGGCCGCCGTCATGGGTCTGCACCCGCATCCCTTCACGAAGCGCACCTACAGGGCACCAGCCCAGGGCGGTCTCGACCAGGGTGGCGGCAAGAAAACCGCCCGGATGCGCGCGGCTTGCCGTCGCGGCATCGAGGTTGCCGATGGTGATCCGTTTGGCGGCGGTGAAGGCTTTGGCGCTGTGCATGAACATGATCGGTCCTTTCCCTGACCCATTGTGCCGCTGACCCCTGCCCGGCTTCGGGGGCTTGATCAGTTGGGCTGCCCGTCAAGGAAACACCCGAAATCCGCCCGGATTTCGACGCGACCCCGACAATTTGCGGGCACTTTTTCGCCGTGATCGTTAATGGCGCGACCAGCGCCCTCTTTGGCAACCATTCCCGTGCGGCCTAAGATTCCCTTAACCAGGATCGCGGCCACCTCCACCCGGAACGGCGATTTCATGCGAATCGCGATGACCGGCACATTTCTCGCTTGCGCAGGATCGCGAGACTGACTACATCGCCCCCACCCGAGGATGCGGGCGTAGCTCAGGGGTAGAGCATAACCTTGCCAAGGTTAGGGTCGTGAGTT
>CAZRKU010000110.1:0-10388 GCA_964600685.1 uncultured Frigidibacter sp.
GAGGCGTCGTCCTCCACCTGTCCCGGCACCAGAATGCGCCGCCCGGCAGGCAGAGGGGGCAGGGCGGCGGCAGGCAGGTTGTATTTCGAAAGGCCCGCCTGGGTGAGCGCCCGGATCAGCCGCGCGGCCCGCGCCTCGCCGCCCGGTGGCGGCGGGGCGGCGATCAGCGCCTCAAGGCCGCTTTCCCCGGACGGGTCGTAGTAGATGCCGCTCCGGTCCGCGATCAGCGAGAGGGGGGGCACCAGTTCCGCGCCCAGCCCGCGCGAGCGCAGGAAACCATCTTCGACATGGGCAAGCGGCAGACCTGCCCGGCGCTGCCCGTCCGCGCCCCAGACCAGAAGCCCGCGCCCCTCGCGCCGGGCCAGGGCCTCGGCGCGGGGCATGTCGTTGACAAAGCGCAAGGGGCGCTCGCGCCCGAAGAACCGCTGCAGATGCGGCCGTTTCCACAGACGCATCGCCACCGCGACATGCCCCGCCCGGTCGTCGCGGAAAGCCCGCACTTCGGCCTCCAGCTGATCCAGCACCTCTTCGAAGGTGCAGAGCCGGTCGCGGCAGGGGTCATACCAGGTCGGATAGAGCAGCATCGCCGCCGCAAAAAGCTGCGCGCGGGTCAGTCGGCGCTGCCGCCGCCAGACGGGGGTTTCATCGTTGCTCAGCCCCCAGCCCGCATAGAAAGGCTGGCCGAAGACCCGGGGCCGATGCCCGGCGAGGATCGCCTCGAACCCGAGTTGGGAGGAAACCGTATAGACCGCGACCGCCCCTTCCAGAAGGTGATGGGGGGAAACCCGCGCATCGCACAGGCTGATCCGGCCGGCCGCATCCTCTGGCCCGAAATGGCCTGGCCTGCCGCCCGCCGCCGTCTCGGGATGGGTGCGGATGACGATGCGGGCAGCGGGATGTTCTTCCCGGGCCACGAGCAGCATCTCGCGGAAGGTGGAAGCCCGCGCGCCGCCGCAGGTGATGGAGGCGTCGCCCTTCGTCTGGTCGATGACCAGCACATAACCCGGCGCGGGGGCGGGCAGGGCGGGATCGCAGGCGTTGTATTTCGACAGATGCGCCGCCCTGATCCGTGCCATCCCGACGCGGGCGCGGTCCAGAAGCGCCGTGTCATCAAGCGGATGGCTGGTGAGCAGCTTTTCAAGGCCGCTTGGGACGGAGGCATCGAAATGCACCCCCGATGCGTCGATCAGCAGGCCAAGGGGGGCCGCCCCCTCGCGCCCGGTGCGCACCGACCTCAGGAAGGCATCCTCCACCCGCACCACGTCGCGGCCCAGATGATCGGCGACCTTCTCGCCGCGCGGCGCGGTCGGGCTCTTGCCCCAGACGCCCACGGCATCGTCCGGCCCCGGCGCGCCCAGGCGAATGTCGTAGCCGGCCAGCGTCACGATACGCCGGATCCGGCCCTGCGTGAGGAAACCGCCGTTGTAGACGAAAAGCCGCCGGGGCGCGCGGCCACCGGCGGCGGGGGCGTCGGCCATGGGTTCAGTTGCCCAGAGCGAGCTGGTTCACGGAATTGGCCGAGGTCGCCGTGCCGGTCAGCACCGCCAGCGTCTTTTGCCAGCGCACATAGGGGGCTTCGGTCACATAGATCGTGTCACCGTCGCGGATCATGAAGTCGCGCGCGTTGAACAGGCCGTCCGGCTCGGTCAGGTTCAGGACGTAGGCAACGCGCTGGGGGCCCTGCAGATCGCCGCGACCGAGGATTGCGTTGGCGACAGCCGCAGTTTCATCGCGCAACACGAAGATGCCCTTGGGATCGGCGCTGTTGGTCTGCAGGCCGCCGACCTGGGCCAGGGCTTCGATCGCGGTCAGTTCGGCGCTTTCGAACTTCACCCGAGTCTGCGCGCCCGTCGCCCCCATCGCGGTAAAGGACCGCGGATCGGCCTCGACCAGGATCAGGTCGCCCGGACGAAGCGCGATATCCATGTCGGGATTGTCGTAGATGTCGATCAGGCGGGCCGTGCCGCTGCGATTGCCGCGGGTCACCGTGACCTGTGCGACCTGCGGATCGACGGCGACGCCACCGGCGCGGGCGATCATGGACGACAGCGTGCGCGTCGGCCGTTCGATGGCATAGACACCCTGGCCGCCGATGTCGCCCATCACGGATACCGTCGCGCCGTCACCCGCGACGCGGGCGACCTCGACTTGCGGGTCGGGCGTCTGTTCGGCAAGTTTTTCGGTGATGATGCGCCGCAACTCCTCGGTCGAATTGCCGGCCGCCTCGATCCGTCCGGCATAGGGCACGAAGACGAAACCTGCGCCGTCGACCTGAACCTCGTCCAGCCCGGTCGCGTTGGTTCCTTCCATCGTCAGAAGGCCCCGGTCGACGTTCTCCCAGATTCTGATGCTGAGCTTGTCCCCGGGGCGCACGTCGTCGGAGCCGACGACTCCGGCCTGCCGGAACGATGGCGGGAATCCGGTTGCCGCATCCACGGTCGTCAATCGGGCGACACGCGCATCCACCGGGACGATGAAGGAATCGCCCTGCTTTTCCACGCTGCCGGAAAGGATTTCGTTCCGGCTCGGCCCGGAGCGGGGCAGGCCGCACGACGCGGTTCCGGCGACGCAAGACAAGAGAACCAGCGATCTGGCCCACCGATGGATCATCATGCTTAAACCTCTGTGCCCTCGCCGGGTCGCCTCGATGTTTATTGAGAAAGCCTGACGAAGCAAATCGACAAAATCAGCCAGTTCAGATAATTGCGCGCACATGTTGCGGCCCTGCCGCTTGTGGCTTGAGCAGCACATCATAGGGGTCGCGGTCACTGAGCATCAGATCGACCAGCCGCCGCAGGGCCCGGCGGCGACCGGCGGCTGAGTAAAAACCCCCGGAAACCTGCGATGTTTCCAAGAGGAACTGCCGGTAATCCGCATAGGCCCGGCTGTCGGGCCGGGAAGGGGCGGCAAAGAACGCGGACAGGGGCTGGGGCGAAACGAACTCGGGCTTGTCATAGACGGCCTGGCCCAGGATCTTCACCGGCAGACCCCGCCAGAGCGCCTGCTGGGCGGCGGTGGAGTTCACCGTCACCGCGCTTGCCGCTTCGCGCAGGAGGGGGGCGAGCTTGCCGCCGGGAACGAAATGGACCCGCGCCCCGAGCCCCCTTGCGGCAGCCCCGGAGCGGACCAGCCGGGCGAGCGGCACGCGGCCATCCTCAAGCGGGTGGGCCTTGAAGACCAGGTGGTGGTGCGGGGCGGCGCCGGCCGCAAAGGCCTCAAGGCAGATGTCGATGAATTCGGCCATGGAGCGCAGGCTCGAATAGTCCTGAAAACTCGCATCATGTTCGAGTTGCAGCAGGACCAGATGATAGGGAAACCCGCCGCGCCTGATCCGCAGATTGGCCAGCCGCCGTTCGATCCGGTGAACGGGCAGCATCAGCAACCGGCGCAGATGCAGCCGGAACTCCGCCGCCACACCCAGCGCGCGGTGCGGGTTGAAGTTCGGGTAACTGCCGTTCATCGCCAGCACGAAGAAATGGTAGAGCGCGCCGTAGAACACATGTTCGCGCATGTCGCCCCAATGCAGGGGCGCGGGCGGCTGTTCGGCGCCCGGCCGCGCCAGGGCGGCCCGCATCGCCGGAACCGGAATGGCCATCAGCCGCGACTGGCCGTTGGAACCGCCACGTTCATAGGTGATCCAGTAGGGGCGAAGATAGCCTTCTTCGAACACATGGATGCAAAGTCCCGCCGCGCGCCCCTGGCGGATCGCTTCGGCGTGAATCGGGCGGCTGTCGCCGTAGAGGACCAGATCGGTAACGGCCAGATCGCGGATCGTCCGGGCCAGAAAGTCAGGCCAGCCCTCCAGCGCGTCGGTGAAAGCCAGATAACCGCCCCGCCCCCAGAAGAACTGGTCGCCCCGGTTGAAGCCGATGCGCCGGACCTCGGCGCCTGCCGCGGACAGGCCATCGCCCAGTCTGCGGAAGAAGGGACCGTGCGGACCCTGAAGGAAAAGAAAGCTGCGCCGCACGCTTCACCCTTGCCTGCCGGGGTGGCGTTGGCCCCCTCGGGCTGTTCTTCGCAGGTTCGTTGCCCTATGTCACGAATGATCCGCGCGGGCTCGCTGACCCGATCACCGCCCCGCGCTTGCGTCGGCCAGCCGGGGCCGCTAGGCAGGCAGAAAAGGGAGATGTCCATGTTCACAGGCATTGTCACCGACATCGGCGAAGTGATCGCGCTGGAGCGGCGGGGTGATCTCAGGGCGCGGATCTCGACCACCTATGCCGTGGCGGGCATCGACATCGGTGCCTCCATCGCCTGCGACGGCTGCTGCCTGACCGTCGTGGCCAAGGGGACGGAACCGCGCGGCTGGTTCGAGGTGCAGATTTCGGCCGAAAGCCTTGCCAAGACCAACATCGGATCGGACCGCGTGGGCTGGAAGGTCGGCAGGCGTCTGAATCTTGAACGCGCGCTCAAGGTCGGGGACGAGTTGGGTGGCCATATCGTCTCGGGCCATGTCGATGGCGTGACCGAGATCGTCGGGATGCGCGACGAAGGCGACAGCACGCGCTTCCGCTTCCGCGCGCCCGCCGCGCTGGCCGGATTCATTGCGCCGAAAGGGTCCGTCGCGCTGAACGGCACCTCGCTAACCGTGAACGAGGTCGAGGGGGCCGAGTTCGGCGTGAACATCATCCCCCACACCAAGACTGTCACCACCTGGGGAACGGCCCGGGTCGGCGATCAGGTCAACCTGGAAATCGACACCCTGGCCCGTTACGTGGCGCGGATGCGCGACTGGGCGGGGCAGGCGAACTGACCCAGCGCCGGTTTGCCTGAAAAACCGGCGACCGGGCAAATGTTGTGCGGGAGATTCCGCGCGGGTTGCCCGGCCGGGTTGCGGGCTGGTCGGGTGCCGTGGCAGCCTTGCCCCATGCGAGACGCGCCGGTGACCCTGCCTGAGCCTGGCCATAACAGAGGGCCGTCCCTTGCTGCCGGCAAGGGGTGGCAGGCCCATTGCTGGCGCGCGGCCCGGGAAAATCTCCTGCCCATCCTTCCGGTCGAGGTGGTGCGGCTTCGCGTCCGCCGGGCGGCGGAGCTTGGGCTGGACTACAAGACCTATGCCGGGGTGCGCGCGACGACCGGGCGCGATCTGGTGGCCTTCCTCTTTTCGTCGAACGCGCTTGGCCTCGTCGGTCCTGCGCCCGGCCTGCCGAGCGCGAGGGCGACGCGGCTGGGCCTGATCCGGGGGTGCGGCCGCATCGCGCTGGCGCAGTCACCGCAGACGCCCGCGACGCTGCGCCCGCTTCTGCCGGAGTTCGACGCCTGCCACCACGCGCCGGGCCCGTTCGATAGCGAAGGCCGGACGCGCGCAACCCTGCGGGCGGCGCTGGGCCGTCATCCCGCGGATGCGGTCCTTCTGATCGGCGAGGCGCCCTGGGAACGGGACTGGTGCGCGGCGGTGCGCCTTGCCGGTTATCTGCCGGCCGAACGTTTCTTCGCCCCTGCCTGAACGCACAGCGGCTCTGCGTGTTCCGCGACGCGCTTCCTCTGGCCAAGGCGGCGGCTTTGGTCTATGGCCGGGCAAGGCAGGCCCACGCCATGGAACCAAGATGACCGAAGAACTGAAACAGGCGATTTCCCCCATCGAGGAGATCATCGAGGAAGCGCGCAACGGGCGCATGTTCATCCTCGTCGACCACGAAGACCGCGAGAATGAGGGCGATCTGGTGATCCCCGCGCAGATGGCCACGCCCGAGGCGATCAACTTCATGGCCAAGCACGGGCGCGGCCTGATCTGCCTGACGCTGCCCGGCGCGCGCATCGACGCCCTGGGTCTGCCGCTGATGTCGACCAAGAATTCCTCGCGCCACGAAACCGCCTTCACCCTGTCGATCGAAGCCCGCGAAGGGGTCACGACCGGCATTTCCGCCCATGACCGGGCCCGCACCATCGCCGTGGCCATCGACCCGACCAGGGGCGCGACCGACATTGCCACGCCCGGCCACATCTTCCCGCTGCGCGCCCGCGAAGGCGGCGTGCTGGTCCGCGCCGGCCATACCGAGGCCGCGACCGACGTGAGCCGCCTGGCCGGGCTGAATCCGGCGGGCGTGATCTGCGAGATCATGAATGAAGACGGCACCATGGCGCGGCTGCCGGAACTTGTGTCCTATGCGCGGGAACATCGGCTGAAGATCGGCACGATCTCCGACCTGATCGCCTATCGTCTGCGCCACGACAGCCTCGTGCGCGAGATCGCGCAGCGGCAGGTCGTGTCGATCCATGGCGGCGACTGGCTGATGCGGGTATTCACCGACGCCACCCAAGGCGCCGAACATATCGTGCTGACCAAGGGCGATCTGACGGCGGCCGAGACGGTGCTGGTCAGGATGCATGCCCTGAACCCGCTGGAGGATGTGCTGGGCCTGCACCCGTCGCATGCGGGCCAGATGCCTGCCGCGATGCGCACGATTGCCGCTGCCGGGCGCGGCGCGGTGGTGATGCTGCGCGACACGTCGATGAAGCTGGCGCTGGACGAGGAGGCCCATCCCCACAAGCTGCGCCAGTATGGTCTGGGCGCGCAGATCCTCGCGGCGCTGGGCCTGCACCGGATCGAGCTTCTGTCGAACTCCGGCACGCCGAAGATCGTCGGCCTGGACGCCTACGGGCTGGAAATCACCGGCACCCGCCCGATCGTGATGGAGTGATCATGGCTGTGAGCGAAAACCACTATACCCTGCCGCTGCCCCGCTTCGACAAGCCGGTGAAGCTTCTGATCGTCGTCGCGCCCTATTACCGCGACATTGCCGACAACCTGATCGCGGGCGCTCGCGCCACGGCGGCGGAAGCCGGAGCCACGGTCGAGGTGATCGAGGTTCCGGGCGCGCTTGAAGTGCCCACGGCCATCGGCATGGCCATTCGCATGGCCGACTATGACGGGTTCGTGGCGCTGGGCTGCGTGATCCGGGGCGAGACGACCCATTACGACACGGTCTGCAACGACTCGTCGCGCGGGATCACCATGCTGGGTCTGTCGGGGGCCTGCGTCGGCAACGGCATCCTGACGGTCGAGAACCGCGCGCAGGCCGAAGTGCGCGCCGACCCCAAGGGCCAGAACAAGGGCGGCGGTGCCGCGGCGGCGGCCTTGCATCTGATCGCGCTGTCGCGCAGGTGGGCGCGCCAGACCAAGGGCATCGGCTTCCGCCCCGAAGGCGCGTTCCGCATCGCTGGCGAGACCGAAGGACCGAACCGCGCATGAGTGACGAGACCCGCAAACCGAGCCTGGAGGAAAAGCGGCAGATGAAATCCGCCGCCCGGCTTTATGCCGTGCAGGCGCTTTTCCAGATGGAAGCCGCCGGACAGACGGTCGACAAGGTGCGCCGCGAGTTCGAAAGCCACCGGTTCGGCGCGATGATCGGGGACGAGGCGTTGGCGGAGGGCGATACGCACCTGTTCCGCCAGATCATCGAAGAGGCGGTGAACTGGCAGGCGAAGATCGACCAGATGACCGACCGGGCGCTGGTGGCCAAATGGCCGATCGCCCGGATCGACCCGGTGATCCGGGCACTGTTCCGCGCCGCCGGGGCCGAACTGATCCTGCCCGCGACCCCGCCCCGCGTGGTCATCACCGAATATGTCGACGTGGCCCACGCCTTCTTCCCCGACGGGCGCGAGCCGAAATTCGTCAATGCCGTCCTTGATCATATGGCACGAGAGGCCAAGCCGGAGGCGTTCTGATGCCGCTGACCGCCCAGATCCTGATCGGGCTGATCGCCGCGCTGCATCTTTGCATCCTGTGGCTCGAGATGTTCGCCTGGGAAACACGCGGTCCGAAAGTCTTCCGCCAGTTTCCCGCGGGTCTGTTCACGCCGACGAAAATGCTGGCCGCCAACCAGGGGCTCTACAATGGCTTTCTGGCCGCTGGCCTGATCTGGTCGCTTGTCGCCGAACCGGCGCTGGGCCGGCCGGTCGCGACCTATGTGCTGCTCTGCGTGCTGGTCGCCGGGGTCTATGGCGCGGTGACCGCCTCGCGCCGCATCCTTTACGTGCAGGCGGTGCCTGCCGCTCTGGCGCTTCTCGCCCTGAACCTGCTCTGATCCCGCGCCTTGGCGCCTTGCGGCAATCTGTCTCTGGCCTTGCGTGGCGGAAAGCCTATCCTTCGCCCGTCAGAGGGAGGTCCGCCATGCCCGAACTGGTGCGCATGTATATCCGCCATGTGACGATCGGCTTTCTTTTGGCCTGCATCTTCACCGCCGCGCTTTTGTGGCTGAACATCGGCAACCTCTGGCATCTTGTGCGGGCGAATGACGCGGGGCCGCTGGCGGTTCTGATGCTGGTGACCTTCAACGCCATCGTCTTTTCCGGCGCCCAGTTCGGCATAGCGGTCATGGGCTTGGCCGAGGACGAAGGCGGCGGCACCCGCGCGCCTGCGGGCGATGCATTGCCCGCCACCCTTGCGGCGGAAAGTGGCGGGAACCGCAGCAATCGTGCCGGCGTGAATTTCCCGAGAGCCTGACGTGTCAGGTGGTCGCCAGATACCAGGGCCAGGACCCTGGCAGAGCCAGCTCCCTCGGAGATGCTTATCGGCCACTGGAAAAGTGCCAAGCACGCAAGGAGCAGAACCCGCCACCCGCAAGATAGGCGCCTTGCCGGATCACCACAAGGGGTCCTGACGGATCAGCGCGGCGCGAGCAGGTCGCCGTGCCGCTTTGCCAGCTTCACGCCGGCAATCATCACCGTCGCGGCCAGCATCACCCAAAGCCATGCCGTCGGGAAATCTTCGGGCAGAGCGGCGAGCCGGCTGAACCCCAGATCGATCAGGAACAGTGCAAACAACGCGCCGTAGATCGAAGGATGTTCCCGCCGGATGACCATGCGCCACGAAAAACGCCGGACCGGCGCGCGCCATCCCGAAAACCTGGGCAGGAAGGCGGGCGTGACACCGGCCCAGTCGGTATAGGTCTTGCCGAATTTTGCCGACAGGAACGCCTCTTCGGTGCTGCTGATGCACTCATAATAGAGCATGAGCGCAAGCCCCATGAACAGCACCAGCAAGGGCGCCTGGGTGTGGCGGCAAGCCCCACATACATCAGGCTATTGCCAAGGTAGAGCGGATTGCGAACAACCGAATAGAGCCTGAGCATCTTCAATTCGTCCGCTATCTGCCGGCGCGTGTTCCGACCGGAGGTGCCGTTTGACATGTAACCCACGGTCAGAATCCGGATCGACTGGCCGACAATCACGATCAGGATCGCGGCCCATTCTTAAGGATCGCCCGGCGCGTCGCCCACATAAAGCTCCACCGTCGCGCCGCGCCGCGCCGCAACGCCAGCGCCATCAGTGGCAGGAAGGCCATCGGCAGATCGCTGCGCCAGCGAAAGCAGAGCGCGCCACTGCGCTCCAGATGGTCCCTCAGCAGCATGCCGGTCTCCGAGATCCCTGTGCGTCACCAGGTAGCCTGACCGAGATATGGGCAGCTGGCAGCAACTGCCATCCTGCGAAGGTTATAGAAGCACGGCCTGGCCGGTTCTTTACAGCATGTTCACTTTGTGTTCATAGTTTTCGATGCCTCACGACCTGATGCCCGGACAGATCCTCGCGCGGGGTGTCGCCAGACACCTGCTGACCCATGGGTTCGCGACGGTCGAGGAACTTGTGCCTGCTCCGGGCCTTCGCGTTGATGTGATGGGGCTGGGTCCGAAGGGAGAGGTCTGGATCATCGAGTGCAAATCCGGTCGCACCGATTTTGTCACCGATGGCAAATGGCGGAATTATCTGGAATGGGCGGACCGGTTCTTCTGGGCCGTCGACGCGGATTTTCCGGTCAATCTTCTGCCGGAGGGGACGGGCCTGATGATCGCCGACGGCTATGATGCCGAAATCCTGCGGATGGGGCCGGAGCGGGCCCTGGCCGGGGCGCGGCGCAAGGTGATGCTGACGAAGTTCGCCCGCCATGCGGCGCTCAGGCTGCAGGCCTTCCGCGATCCGGGAGTGCGCGCGGACGGGATCAGCGCCGCTTAGGCTTGCCGCCCCTTGCGCCGCCAGTGCGCATCTCACGCGCGGCCGCTGCCGCCGCCATCAGTTCCTCGGCGATCTCGATGGCCTCGTCCGGCTCGAAGTCGAGCGGCAGTTCCAGACCTTCGCCTTCGACAAAGATCCGCACCATCCCGAGGCTGGTCGGCCCGATCTGCAGGTTCGCGGCGAAGTCGCTTTCCTTGTTGATGCCCATGATCGGCACTCCCTGTCCGGCCTGCGGTTTCCTGTCGCTAAACCGGAACGCCGGTTATGGCAAGCGATGCGGCAATAGCGCGGCAAAACCCGCCCCAACCTCTTGCAATCGGTTGGGGCTGGGGGTAAATGCCCCGGTGAGTGCCGCCTTAGCTCAGTTGGTTAGAGCACCAGATTGTGGATCTGGGGGTCGCCCGTTCGAGCCGGGCAGGCGGTACCACTTTCCC
>CAZRKU010000111.1:0-10225 GCA_964600685.1 uncultured Frigidibacter sp.
ATCGGCGGCACGGTCGGCGACATCGAGGGGCTGCCGTTCTTCGAGAGCATCCGCCAGTTCATCCACGAACGGCCGCGCGGCCAGTCGATCCTGATGCATCTGACGCTGCTGCCCTATCTGTCGGCGAGCGGGGAACTGAAGACCAAGCCCACCCAGCATTCGGTCAAGGAACTCCAGTCCATCGGCCTCGCGCCCGACGTTCTGGTCTGCCGGTCGGAGCATCCGATCCCGGAGCGGGAGCGGGAAAAGATCGCGCTTTTCTGCAACGTCCGGAAAGAGGCGGTCATCCCGGCCTATGACCTGAAGACGATCTACGAAGCGCCGCTGGCCTACCACCGGGCGGGGCTGGATCAGGCGGTGCTGGACGCGTTCGGCATCTCGCCGGCACCCAAGCCCGACATGGGCCGCTGGACCGATGTGATGGACCGGCTGACCCATGCCGAAGGCGAGGTGCGGGTGGCCATCGTCGGCAAATATACCCAGCTTGAGGACGCCTACAAATCCATCGCCGAGGCGTTGACCCATGGCGGCATGGCCAATCGGGTGCGGGTCAAGGCCGAATGGATCGACAGCGAGATCTTCGAGCGGGAAGACCCCGCGCCCTATCTTGAGAGTTTCCAGGCGATCCTGGTTCCCGGCGGCTTCGGGGAGCGGGGGACCGAGGGCAAGATCAAGGCCGCGCAGTTCGCCCGCGAGAAGGGCGTCCCCTATCTGGGGATCTGCCTTGGCATGCAGATGGCGGTCATCGAAGCGGCCCGGAATCTGGCCGGAGTGACCCGCGCCGGGTCGGAGGAATTTGACCATGAGGCGGGGGAAAAGCGTTTTGAACCCGTGGTTTACCACCTGAAGGAATGGGTGCAGGGCAACCATACCGTCAGTCGCAAGGCAGACGATGACAAGGGCGGCACCATGCGGCTGGGCGCCTATACCGCGCTGCTGGCCGAAGGGTCGAAGGTGGCGGACGTCTATGGCGCGACCACCATCGAGGAACGCCATCGCCACCGCTATGAGGTGGACATCAAATACCGGGAAAGACTGGAAGAATGCGGCCTGATCTTCTCAGGCATGTCGCCCGACGGCCGCCTGCCGGAGATCGTGGAAGTCAAGGATCATCCCTGGTTCATCGGGGTCCAGTTCCACCCGGAACTGAAGTCGAAACCCTTCGCGCCCCATCCGCTTTTCGCCGATTTCGTCCGCGCCGCGAAGGAAAAGGAGCGGCTGGTCTGACGGACCGGATGCCGGTTTTCAGCGTATGGCAGACGTATGGCAAACGTATGTCTTTCGTGCTGCATCCGTGCCGACGCGCGGACCGGTGATTCGCAGCGCCGAAAGCCTGCCACTATCGCAACAATGCCCGTGAGTGGCCGGTTCTTTCCCCAAAATCCGGCCATGACGCCGCAATCCCGCCCCGACTTCCGCCATCAATTTGCCACATTCACCGAAAGTCGCCACCCTGCGGCTTGGGGCATACCTTTTGGGGCTGCGGATCGGAGAGCGCCGACATGACCTGGGAGAGAGACAGATTCGATTACCGGGGCCGGGTGCTGGCCCAGCGCATGGACGACGACCTGCGCGAACGGCGCAGGGCGGCGCTGAAGGCGGCATCGAAGGTCAGCGTGCAGATCACCAGTGACGGACAGTCGGTCCGCGAACTGATCTTCGACACGCCGCCGACACTGGCGCAACTGGTCGAACGCGCCGGCGCGGAGGCGTTTGTCCTGGCGATCGGACGGCACTGGCCGACGCCGCGCAACCGAGCGGACCAGACCGGGGCTGGCGGGAAGCGCTAGGGTGCCCCCCGGACCAGCGGGGCGCGCGGGGGCCGGTGCCCCCAGGGGTCATTTCATCTTCTTGCCGCCGATCACCATATCGGCCTTGGCCGTGCCGCTGTTGGCGGTGGCCGGCACCTTCACCTTTTCCTTCTTCGGCTTCTTGGCTTCCTTGTTGCCGCGGTTCTTTTCCTTGGACATGGTCTTTCCCCATTGCCGGAATGACCGCCCGGCCCATGCCGGACGGATCGGTGCCTGAGGGCTGACGAAAGGTCAGGGGTGGTTCCCGAGGGGCAGCGGACAGCCCTTGGCGACCCGCAAGGCGAGAGTAGACCCGCCGGGGGGCCGGGGCAAGCCGGGTCGCGCGGTGCGATCAGGCACCGACGGCTAGCGGATCGGCGGAGTTCCGCCCCCAGATCGGCGGCTTTCCGGCTATCGGCGGAAAAGCAACAATGACTCAGGTTGACCCATCTTTGTGACCGAATTAGCACCAATGAACGCGATTCCAGCCGATGCTGCCACTGTGTCGGTCGGGATCAGGACACATGCCTGGGGGGGCAGACACGATGACAGTAGACCAAACCCTGATCGACCGCCTTTCGACCGAGGCCGACCGCCGGATGACGGCCCGCGCCCGCGAGGGCCGCACCCGTGCGCTTGAAAGCATCTCGCGCGTGATGGTGACGGTGACGCGCGATGGCGCCGACACCTGGGACGAGGTTTTCGACCGTCCCCCGACCCTCGCCCAGCTTGTCGCGCGGGTCGGCGCGTCAAGCTTTGTGGTCGGCGTGCACATGCAGCGCAAGGCGCTGAGCGAACGCTTCCGGCAGAAGCTGCGCGCGGCCTGACGGGACGCGGGGCGGGAGCAATCGGCGACAGGGCGACCGCGCGCCGGGACGGGTTGTCGCGTGGATTGAGGAAGGTCGAGGCCCCGGGGGTTGGGCGGATTCGCCGTATCATCGGGACGGCGGGGCTAATCCGCAGGGCGGGCTTCAGCCCGGCTCGCGACCCCGGCAAGCTGGGCGGCGCAAAAGAGAGCGCGGGGATGTGGCGTCGGGGAGGCGAGGGAGTCGGGCTTAACCCCGACCGACGGCTGGCTACTCCGGTTTTGGTTTCCCTTCATCGTTCCTTATTTCTCTTCTTGTCGGGACGCTCGATAGCGGTGGCGGCGGTGGGCTTGATCTTTGTCTGCCATTTAGGCCTACCCCCCAGGCCGCGAAAGCTTTCGCGCCCGTTTGTCGCTCAAATCGCTCCACCGGAGCGATTTGCCCCGGTTACGCCGGATCGTTCCAAACCCCCTCAAACTCCCGCCACTCCCCCTTGCTCATCCCTGACGTCTCCTGCGTCACCACCTCCCCCTTCAGCCGCCGTTTCAGCACCTCCATTGCCTTGCCGCTCAAGGTCGCGCCGCCCAGCCGGTAATCCTCGAACGCGCCATAGGCCAGGGGCACCCAATCCTTGACGATCCCGCACATCGCCTCGGCATAGACGCGGATTTCATACTGGGCGTGGGCGTCGGCGCGCAGGCGCAGGAAGTGGAAGAGGTTGTGCAAGTCGACCTTCCAGTACCATTGGGTATAGACGTTGGCGGGCAGGTTCATGCGGGCCAGCTCCCGCGCCAGCCCCTGCTGGCCGTCCTGGCTCAGCATCGCCTCGTAATGGTCATAGCTGCGCATCGCGTCGTCGCGCAGCATGTCGAGGACGCGGGCGGCCTCCGCCCCCTCAAGCACTTCGCCCCGGCCCTGGTTGTTGACCGTCGATTGCGCGGCAAGCTGCGCGGGGTCGGGGATGTAGAATTCGCGGTCGAGGATCGAATAGCGCGCGGAATATTCGTTCACGTTGGCGGTGCGGTGCCTGATCCACTGGCGGGCGACGAAGACCGGCAGCTTGACGTGGAACTTGACCTCGCACATCTCGAACGGGGTCGAGTGCCAGTGGCGCATCAGGTAGCGGATCAGGCCTTCGTCGTTCGAGACCGCCTTGGTGCCGCGGCCATAGCTGACGCGGGCAGCCTGGGTGATGGCGGCGTCGTCGCCCATATAGTCGATGACGCGGACAAGGCCGTGGTCCAGCACCGGGTGGGCGCGATAGAGGTGGCGTTCCATCCCCTCCGACGTGGCGCGGAGCGTGGGGCGGGTCTGGCTGCGGGCCTCGGCGATCTCGGCCTGTTGTTCTGCGGTAAGGGTCATGGGGCAGCCTCCGTCGGTTCGAATCGCAGCCCACTCTATCTATGTGCGGACGCGGGGGCACATACTATCTGTCGTGATTCCGGGGAGAGCCGTCGGTCATTGGGAAATCGGCCGGCCTGGGATAGGCTCGGGCCAAACGCGCGAGGGGTCAGGATGACGATACGCTATCTGCATGTGATGGTCCGGGTGCTGGATCTGGAGAAGTCGATGAAATTCTACGGGCTTCTCGGCCTGCGGGAGATCAAGCGGCACGAGAGCGAGGCGGGGCGGTTCACGCTGGTCTATCTGGCGGCGCCGGGACAGGAGGAGTGCCCGGTCGAACTGACCTTCAACTGGGACGGGGACAAGGGCCTGCCGACCGACAGCCGCCATTTCGGCCATCTCGCCTATGAGGTCGATGACATCTACGCGATGTGCGCGCATCTCAGGGCGAACGGGGTGGTGATCAACCGGCCGCCGCGCGACGGCCATATGGCCTTCGTGCGCTCGCCCGACAATGTGTCGATCGAACTGTTGCAGCGGGGGGCGGCGAAGGCGCCGGCGGAACCTTGGGCCAGCATGGGCAATACGGGGCACTGGTAGCGCTGGCTCTGGCCGGGCCAGCGGGGGCGGAGTGCCGGCTGGCGCTGGCGCTGGGGTTTGACGTGTCGCGGTCGGTGGATGCGGCGGATTACCGGATCATGCAGACGGGACTGGCGGCGGCGCTGCGGGCGCCCGCGGTGCGCAAGGCCGCGCTGACCCCGCCGGACCATGTGGCGCTGGCGCTCTACGAATGGAGCGGACAGCGGGAGCAGGTGCTGATCCTGCCCTGGACAGAAGTGCGGAGCGCGGCCGATCTTGAGGCGCTGGCCCTGGCGGTGGAGGCGCATCGGCGCGGGAAGAAGCTGTCGCCGACCGGGCTGGGGGCGGCGCTGGCCTATGGGCATGGGCTTCTGGCCGAAGCACCCCCTTGCGCCGCGCAGACGCTCGACATCGCGGGGGACGGGCAGAACAATGACGGGATCAGCCCGGCGCGGGCCTATGCGACATATGACTTCGCCGGGCTCACGGTGAACGGCCTGCCGATCGGCGGGCATGAAAGCGATATCAGCCTTTATTACCGGACCGAGGTGATGCGTGGCCCAGGTGCCTTTGTCGAGCCGGCCCGCACGCAGGCGGATTTCCCCGATGCGATCCGGCGCAAGCTGGAAAAGGAACTGTCGCCGCGTCTGTTGGGCGCGGCGGGCGGGCCGGTGCTGCACTAAGGTCGGACAATCAGTAGATATAGCGGATCTGGTCGCCCCAATAGCGTTCCATCCGGCGCAGGAGCGTCGTCACCTCCTCCAGCCCGGTGAGGCCGAGAAGGCCGCGCCCCTCCATCCCGTCGGCGTGGCGGCGGAACAGGTCGGCCACCTGATCGCGCACCGTCCGCCCCCGGTCGGTCAGCCGCACCCGGACCGAGCGGCGGTCGCGTTCGCTGCGTTCGTGGTGCATGTAGCCCATCTCGACCAGCTTCTTGAGATTGTAGCTGACGTTGGAGCCCTGATAATAGCCGCGGGTCTTCAGCTCGCCCGCCGTCACCTCGTTCTGGCCGATGTTGAACAGCAGGAGCGCCTGCACCGCGTTGATGTCCAGGACGCCCAGCCGCTCGAACTCGTCCTTGATCACGTCGAGAAGCAGCCGGTGCAGCCGTTCGACCAGCCCCAGCATGTCAAGATAGCCCGGCAGATGCGCGGGGGGCGGTGTGTCTGCGACCAACACCTGCATGTTCATGGTTTCCCTCCGTCTGCTGCCCTGGGCACAGGTTCGGCGGAAAAACCCAATTTCCGGTTAAATCTGGCGCGGCCTGATCCGGGCAAAATCACCGACGCGGGCCAGAAGCGCGGCATATCGGACGGGAACCGCCTGCGCGCCGGTGATCCAGGCGTAAAGATCCTGGTCATTTTCGGACAGGAGCGCATCGAACAGATCCAGATCAGCGCCCTGCAGCCCCGCAAGCTCGCTGTCGGCGAACGGCCCGAGGATCAGGTCCATTTCCTTGGTCCCGCGCCGCCAGCTGCGCATCCGCAGCCGTTTCAGCCGCACGTCGGCGGCCTCCTCCGGGGCAGAATCTGAATAGGAAGAAGCTGACAAGGGCTTAGGCCTTTCGTGCTTGATCGCCTGCGGACCCGATCATATGAGTGACCCTCGGAAATGACAAACCGGAGTTCCCCCATGGCCTTCCTCTCCGACACGCTGGCGCGCGTCAAACCTTCGCCCACCATCGCTGTCACCACCAAGGCCGCGCAGCTGAAGGCCGAGGGCAAGGACGTGATCGGCCTTGGCGCCGGGGAACCCGATTTCGACACGCCCCAGAACATCAAGGATGCGGCCAAACGGGCGATTGATCAGGGCAAGACCAAATATACCGCCGTCGACGGCATCCCCGAACTGAAGGCGGCGATCTGCGCCAAGTTCAAGCGCGAGAATGGCCTGACCTATACGCCCGCCCAGGTGACGGTCGGCACCGGCGGCAAGCAGACGCTCTACAATGCGCTGATGGCGACCTGCAATCCGGGCGACGAGGTGATCATCCCCGCGCCCTACTGGGTGAGCTATCCCGACATGGTCCTGCTGGCCGGCGGCACGCCGGTGCCGGTCGTGGCCGGCATCGAGAGCAACTTCAAGCTGACCCCCGCGCAACTGGAAGCGGCGATCACGCCCAAGACCAAGTGGTTCATCTTCAACAGCCCGTCGAACCCCACGGGTGCGGGTTATACGGCGGCCGAGCTGAAGGGGCTGACCGAGGTGCTGATGCGCCACAGCCATGTCTGGATCATGTCGGACGACATGTATGAACATCTGGTCTTCGACGATTTCAAGTTCGTCAGCCCGGCGCAGATCGAACCGGGTCTTTATGACCGCACGCTGACCTGCAACGGCGTGTCGAAATCCTATGCAATGACCGGCTGGCGCATCGGCTACGCGGCCGGGCCCGCCCCGCTGATCAGGGCGATGGGCACGATCCAGTCGCAATCGACATCGAACCCCTGTTCGGTGGCGCAATATGCGGCGGTCGAGGCGCTGAACGGCACGCAGGAATTCCTGGCCCCGAACCGGCAATTGTTCCAGCGGCGGCGCGATCTGGTCGTGTCGATGCTCAATCAGGCCAGCGGAATCAAATGCCCGCGGCCCGAAGGGGCCTTCTATGTCTATCCCGACATTTCCGGCTGCATCGGCAAGGTGAGCGCGGCTGGCACCAGGATCACCGACGACGAAGCGTTCGCCACGGCGCTGCTGGAGGAGACCGGGGTTGCCGTCGTCTTTGGCGCGGCCTTCGGCCTTTCGCCGAACTTCCGGGTCAGCTACGCTACCTCGGAGAAAGCGCTGGAGGAGGCCTGCCGCCGCATCCAGACTTTCTGTGCGGGGCTGAGGTAAACGCAACCATGACCGACGATCTGCCGGACTATTATTTTCGGGCGCGGGAAAATGGTGCGGCGGTCTTTCGGCTGAACCCCGAAACCCGGCAGCGGCGGCTCGATCTGGAGCAGATCGCGGTGGCCAACCTCCGGAACGGCGAGATCCGGGCGCAGGGCGACCACAAGCTGACCGAGGCCGACATGGCGGCGATCCGCGACTGGATGGCGGACCGGGCCGGGGTTCTGGCGGCGCGCGATGTCGATGACATAATGCGCACGATCGACCATCTGAGCCTGACCGCCCATTGGGCGCAGACCAGGGCCACCCCCGACCAGCTTGCGGCGGTGACGGACCGGCTTTTGCTGGCCATGCATGATCTGCGCCAGGTGCTGGTGCGCAAGAAATCCGAACGGGTCGGGCCGGCCGAGGGCGGCTAGGCCACAGCGCGCCGCCACCACGGCCCGCGCCAGAACCGCATCATCAGGAGCGCCGCGGCACAGGCCAGTCCGATGGCGAGGCCAAACCACAGGCCCGGACCGCCAAACCCCAGCCGGAAGGCCAGAAGATAGCTGACCGGCACCCCGATCACCCAGTAGCTCAGCGCGGCAAGCCACATCGGCGCGCGGGTATCCTGCACGCCGCGCAGAAGGCCGAGCGCGATCACCTGCATCGCGTCGAACAGCTGAAAGAGCGCCGCCATCGCCAGAAGCGCCACGCCGAAGGTGACAATCTGCGCGGCCTCAGGCTTGGCCTGGTCGAGGAAGGGCTTGATCAGCGCCTCCGGCACCGCCAGGAACAGTCCGACCATCAGGCTGCCGAAACCGAACGAGAGCGCGGTCGCGGTCAGTGCGGCGTCACGCATTGTCGTCCGGTCGCCCTCGCCCTCCGCCCGGCCGACGCGGACGGTCGCGGCGTTCGAGAGACCGAGATGGACCATGAAGGCCAGCGCCGCGATCTCCATCGCGATGCCATGGGCGGCGAGCTGGATGGTGCCGATCCAGCCCATCATCACCGAAGCCGCGACGAACAGGCCGCTTTCGGCCAGCCCGGTCAGCCCGACCGGCAGGCCGAGTTTCAGGACGCGGGCGAAGATCGGCCAGTCCGGCCGCCAGAAGCGCTGGAACAGGCGGAACCGGCGGCTGCCGTCCGACAGGGCGGCATAGAGGGCGAGAGCCGCGAAGGTCAGGATCTGGGTGACAAGCGAGGCCAGCGCCGCGCCACGCACGCCGAGTTCGGGCAGGCCGCCATGGCCGAAGATGAAAAGCCAGGCGATGACCAGATTGACGCCGACCGCCGCCAGCGTGACCCAGAGGACGACCTGGGTCTTCTCCAGCGCCGCCAGATAACTTTTCAGCACCATCACCAGAAGCGCGGGCGCCATGCCGAAACCGGCGATGCCGAGGAAATCCTGCGCGAGTGCCGCCACTTCGGGCCGCTGGCCCAGCGCCGACAGGATCGCGCCCGACCACAGAAAGACAGGCAGGGTCAGAAGGCTGTAGAGGATCGACAGCCACAGGCCCATGCGGGTTTCGCGCCTGACCTGGGTTTCGTCCCCGCGGCCGAGCGCGGAGGCGACCATGCCCATGACCGCGATGCCGAAGCCCGAACCGAGAATGAACAGCACGAAGAAGAACGACGTGCCCAGCACCACCGCGGCAAGTTCATTCACCCCATACCAGCCCAGAAGCACGGTATCGGTGACATGCAGCGCCATCTGCGCAAGGTGGCTGCCGATGAGCGGCAGGCCCAGCACCAGAAGCGCGCGGGCATGGGCGGAATAGGGCAGGGATTGTGTCATGCCGCAGGCTTACGCGTTCCCCCGGGGAAGGTCTAGGATCGGGATTGTATCCTCACAACCTCCGCTCGCCGCCGCGGAAGATTCCCGTTGTCGGCCGGGCGGGCGGGGCGCTAGCCTTGCGCGAGCCGAGGAGGGAGGGAGCGATGGTGAAGCTTTACGGCGTGGCCCGGTCGCGCGCGACGCGGGCGATCTGGCTGATGGGCGAGATCGGGATGGCGTATGAGCATGTGCCGGTCATCCAGGCCTATCGGCTGGAGGATCCGTTCGCGGCGGACGCGCCGCTGAACACGCTCTCGCCCGCCTTTCTGGCGCTGTCGCCCGCCGGGGCGATCCCGGTGCTGGAAGATGAGGGGTTGATCCTGGCGGAATCGGTGGCGATCAACCTCTATCTGGCCAAGAAGCATGGCAACGGCCTTGGCCCCCGCGATGCGGCGGAGGAGGCGCGGATGCTGCAATGGGGGTTTTACGGGATCACCGCGATCGAGGCCGACGCGCTGGCGATGCTCTTCGCGATTGGCGAAGGCCGCGCCGACGCGCCGGAGGCGGCGGCCGCGCGCGACCGGCTTCACCGTCCGCTGAAGGTGCTGGACGCCCATCTGGCCGCCGAGGGTCATGTGGTCGGCGGTCGTTTCACCGTGGCCGATATCAACATGGCCGAAATGGTGCGTTATGCGACCGTAGCGCCGGGGCTGCTGGACGGCCATCCGGCGGTGAAAGGCTGGCTTGCGGCGCTGCACGAACGGGCCGCCTTCAAGGCGATGTGGGCGATGCGGCTGGCGGAACCGGAGTGAGCGGGGCGAACGCCGAAGTAGCCCCGGATCAGGTCCGGCGCCGTGCGGCGGGGCGGACGGGGTCGACCTGATTTTGCCCATCATTATGTATATTATGATGCACATCCTGATGGAAACTTGCCCATGACCACCCTGCCGACCAACCGGATCGCCACCATCACCGAACTGCGCGAGCCGCAGAAGGTGCTGGACCGCGCCCACGGCAAGCCGGTGGCGATCCTCAAGAACTCGCAGGTCGTCGCCTATCTGGTCCCCGCCGAGGCGGCGCAGGGGCCCGGGGGGCATCGCCATGCGACGATG
>CAZRKU010000112.1:0-9940 GCA_964600685.1 uncultured Frigidibacter sp.
GGCCTTGACCATTTCGCCCTTTCGGTAGTTCTGGATCGCGTCTTCTCCTCGGCTCTCCCACGACAGGTACGAAAGGTGGACCATGCCGTCGATATCGTTGTCGAGGCCGACGAACAGACCGAATTCGGTGATGTTCTTGACTTCGCCCTCGATGATCGTGCCTTCCGGGTGGGTTTCGGCAAAAACCTCCCACGGGTTGCGCATCGTCTGCTTCAGGCCCAGCGACACGCGGCGCTTGGCAGAGTCGATCTCCAGCACCATGACATCCACTTCCTGCGAGGTGGAGACAATCTTGCCCGGATGCACGTTCTTCTTGGTCCAGGACATTTCCGAAACGTGGACCAGACCCTCGACGCCGGCTTCCAGTTCGACGAAGGCACCGTAGTCGGTGATGTTCGTGACCCGGCCGTGATGGACCGATTGCAGCGGGAAGCGGCTTTCGACCGAATCCCACGGATCGGACTGCAGCTGCTTCATGCCGAGCGAGATGCGGTGGGTTTCCTTGTTGATCTTGATGACCTGGACCTTGATGGTCTCGCCGATCGCCAGGATTTCCGACGGGTGGTTGACACGGCGCCAGGCCATGTCGGTGACATGCAGCAGGCCGTCAACGCCGCCCAGATCAACGAACGCACCATATTCGGTGATGTTCTTGACCACGCCGTCGATCGTCTGGCCTTCGGTCAGGTTGCCGATGACTTCGGCGCGCTGTTCGGCGCGCGATTCTTCCAGGATCGCGCGGCGCGAGACAACGATGTTGCCGCGGCGGCGGTCCATCTTCAGGATCTGGAAGGGCTGCTTCATGCCCATCAGCGGGCCGGCATCACGCACCGGGCGCACGTCAACCTGGCTACCGGGAAGGAACGCCACGGCGCCGCCCAGATCGACCGTGAAGCCGCCCTTGACGCGACCGAAGATGGCGCCATCGACGCGCTCTTCTTTTTCGTAGGCTTTCTCCAGACGGTCCCAGGCTTCTTCGCGGCGGGCTTTTTCCCGGCTGATCGAGGCTTCGCCGCGGGCGTTTTCCACGCGGTCCAGATAGACCTCGACCTCGTCGCCAACCTGGATGTTGGGCTGTTCGCCGGGGTTTGCGAATTCTTTCAGATCGATGCGGCCTTCCATCTTGTAGCCGACATCGATGATGGCCTGGCCCGCTTCGATCGCGATGACCTTGCCTTTGACGACCGAACCCTCGTCGGGGGTGTCAATCTCGAAGCTTTCCTTCAGCAGGGCTTCGAATTCGTCCATAGTTGCTTTAGCGCACATGCGAGTATCAGTTCCTTTTCATACGTTTTCACTGGCCATGCGGTTGTCTCCGCCGGTCTTGTCGCGGGTCTTGCCGTCGGGTGCGGGGCCGGGAAAACAATCAGGGCCGGAAGTTCCGACCCTGCCCATCCTCTCACGCCCCAGACACTTGCGGCCTGTTCGACAGGCGCGCGTATAGGCGGAAAGCGGGCGGAAGGCAAGGGGGGAGGGGTGGTGCGCGCGTTGAGGGGCTGCGGCAGGCGGCCATCTTCTAGCGCTCCGCATCCACCAGCCGCTTCGCCGGAACCTCGGCCAGCATCAGGATACCGTCCCGATACCGGCCCCGGATCAGAAATCCGGGCTCGCGGATTTCGGCGTGGGCTTCGGCCCACTCGCGGTAACGGTCGTTGGTGACGATCGGCGCACCGAGACCGCGCGCGGCGCGCAGGATGAAGGGATCGGCCGGCGTGCCCTTCGGCACGACATGCACGCGGTCTGCCGGCAGGTTGAGGAGCCGCGCCAGCGCCAGCTCGTCCAGAAAGCGCCCGTCGAGTTTGTAGCCGGCGTTGGCGTCAAAAACGACGCCGGGGCTGAACCCGCGTGCCGTCAGTTCCTCGACCACCTCGATGACCGTTTCGATCCGCGCCGTCTCGTCCCTCCAGTGCATGACGTTCGAGCCGTCCACGACGATCCAGCGCGGCGGCGATGTCGGCGGGCGCTTCCGAAGTGAACGGAGCAGCAGAAGGAAACTGACGAGGGTAGCGGTCAGCGCCAGCAGGATCAGGCTGCCCAGGTCCGGCAGGAGCAGCGCCGCAAAGCCGGCGACAAGCGAGACCCCGAAAACGAACCGAATGAAACCCATGGCGCGAGGCTAACACCGGCGTCTGGACCGCGCCAGTCGTAGCGTCGTAGGGCGGGCGGCCCTTCGCGCCAGCGAAGGTTCACCCACCATCCCCGCAAAAATCAAGTCCCGGCGGCAGGAGTGCGGGGCGGGGTATACCGCCCTATCCGGGCTGCGGACCCATCACACCCTTCCCGCAAACCGCCGCGCATCAGGCCCACGCCTGGAATACCTTTGGAATACGTTCGGAATACCTGACTTTTCCGCCAAGCCGTTGATTTCAAAAAGCCCGGGCCCAGCCCCTCAGCGCCGCGTCAACCTTTCGTTCACCACCGCCACCGCCCGCGCCACGGCCTCCTCAACCCCCATCTCCGACGTGTCGATCACCACCGCATCCGCCGCGACCTTTAGCGGCGCATCCGCCCGGCCCATGTCGCGGGCGTCGCGTTCCCTGACCTCGGCCAGCACCGCCTCATAGGGCCTTGGCCCAGCCTCGCTCCCCAGCTCCAGCCAGCGCCGCCGGGCGCGGACCTCTGCGCCCGCGGTCACGAAAAGCTTCACCGCGGCCTCCGGGCAGATCACCGTGCCGATGTCGCGGCCATCGAGGACCGCGCCGCCGTCCCTCCGGGCAAACCTGCGTTGGAAATCAACCAGTTCCGCCCGCACCTCCGGGATCACCGCCACCCGGCTGGCGGCCTGCGCGGCCTCCAGCGTTCTGAGATCCCCGCGCCCCAGATCGGCCTCCGTCAGCCCCCGCGCCGCCGCCACCGGATCGCCGCCCTTCGCCCCCACCGCCCGGTAAAGCAGCCCGGTGTCGAGATGGGCAAAGCCAAAGGCCGCCGCCACGGCGCGCGAGATCGTGCCCTTGCCCGCCGCCGCCGGCCCGTCGATGGCGACCGTGAAAATCATGTCCGCGCGATGTCGGCGCCAAGCCCCGCCATCAGCCCCTCGAACGGCGGGAAGGAGGTCGCAATCGGCGATCCGTCATCGACGCTGACCGGCTTCTTCGCCGCCAGCCCAAGTATCAGGAAAGACATGGCAATCCGATGGTCGATATGGGTTGCGCAGGTCGCCCCCCCCGGCACCCCGCCCGCGCCCATCCCGTGCACGATCAGCACGTCCTCCTCCTCCTCGACCCTGACGCCGCAGGCCTCAAGCCCGCGCGCCATCGCGTCGATCCGGTCAGATTCCTTCACCCGCAGTTCCTTGACGCCGCGCATCACGGTCGTGCCTTCCGCGCAGGCCGCCACCACCGACAGGACCGGATATTCGTCGATCATGCTTGCCGCGCGCTCTTCCGGCACCGCGATGCCCTTGAGCGTGGAAAACCGCACGCGCAGGTCGGCCACCGGCTCGCCGCCCTCCTCGCGCGGGTTCTGGAACGCGATGTCCGCCCCCATCTCGACCAGCGTCGTGTAAAGCCCGTTGCGCGTCGGGTTCTGGCTGACGCCCGGCACCAGGATATCCGACCCTTCGACGATCAGCGCCGCGCAGACGGGGAAGGCGGCCGAGGACGGATCACGCGGCACCGCCACCGTCTGGGGCATCAGTTCCGGCTGGCCGGTCAGCGTGATCACCCGGCCCTCCGGCAGATCCTCGACCGTCAGGTCGGCGCCGAAGCCCCTCAGCATCCGCTCGGAATGGTCGCGCGTCGGCTCCTTCTCGATCACCACCGTCTGACCGGGCGCATTCAGCCCGGCCAGCAGCACCGCCGATTTGACCTGCGCCGAGGGCATTGGCACGGTATAGGCCACCGGCACCGGGTCTTTCGCGCCGACAATGGTCATCGGCAACCGCCCGCCCTGCCGCCCGTAGGCTGTCGCCCCGAACAGCGCCAGCGGATCCGTCACCCGCCCCATCGGCCGCTTCCTGAGCGAGGCATCGCCCGTGAAGGTCGCGCTCAGGGCCGAGGTCGCCATCGCCCCCATGATCAGCCGAACACCCGTGCCGGAATTGCCGCAGTCGATCACGTCGGCCGGCTCGGCGAACCCGCCCACGCCGACGCCATGAACCGACCAGTCGCCCGTCCCGTGGCGGATCACTTCCGCGCCAAAGGCCTGCATGGCCTTGCCGGTATCGAGCACATCCTGCCCTTCCAGCAGCCCCGTCACCCTGGTCTCGCCCACCGCCAATGCCCCGAGGATGAGCGAGCGGTGCGAGATCGACTTGTCCCCCGGCACCTCCGCCCGCCCCCGCAGCGGCCCCGACTTGCGGGCAGTCATCGGAATGGGTGAGCCGTGGCCGGACATGTCATTCTCCCTTACTTTTCAGGCGCTGATAGCGCAGGACAATCAGGGGGTCCATGCACTTTCATTCGGGCCCGAACATCCTGGGGCGGTCGATCGGTATCGCCATTGGTCCGAGCGACCAACGGACTGGGGGGCACGGCCCCCGCGCGGCCTCAGACACGCCGGAAGGTCAAGTAATGCGGCACCCGGCCCTCGCGCAGCGCCTTCTGCTCATACCGCGTCGACAGCCAGTCCTCCCACGGAATGCCGCCCTGGGCGATCAGCTCGAACCCGGCCTCCGGCACTTGCTCGAGCGTCTGGCGCACATAGTCCGGAATGTCGGTCGCCACCCGGAACTCCGCCCCCGGCACCAGCACCCGGTGCAGGCCCGCCAGATAGCCCGGCGTCACGAAGCGGCGGCGGTGGTGGCGGGCCTTGGGCCAGGGGTCGGGGTAGTTCAGGAACGCCTTCGCAAACGCCCCGGCCGGCGCCACATCGAAGAGATCGCGCACATCGCCCGGATGCAGCCGCAGGTTTTCCACCGCCGCCGCGCGGATCTTGCCCAGAAGCATGGCAATCCCGTTCACGAAGGGCTCGCACCCCACGATCCCCACATCCGGATGACGCGCGGCCATATGCACCAGATGCTCGCCACCGCCGAACCCGACCTCAAGCCACAACGGTCGCCCGCCCAGTGCGGCTTTCAGATCGACCGGCACCCGTCCCGGATTATCCGCGCGCGTGATCCCGGTCAGGCTCAGCCGGGCCAGATCCTCGGCCAGATAGGCTTTCTGGCTGGGCCGCAATGTCTTGCCATGCACCCGCCCGTAGAAATTCCGCCGCTCGCCAGTCCGCTCTTCGCTCATGCACCAAAACCGCCACCTGCGCGGCGTTCCTCATTCTCTGTCCACGACTGTCCCGGGTGGCTCCCGCCTACCCGCGACCACGATAGGGCGCGACCCCCTGATCAGGCACCCACACGCCCTCGGGCGGCGTGCCCGTCTGCCAGAAGACGTCGATCGGAATGCCGCCGCGCGGATACCAATAGGCCCCGATCCTGAGCCAGACCGGATCGAGCAGCCCCACCAGCCGCTTGGCAATGTCGATGGTGCAATCCTCGTGAAAAGCCCCGTGATTGCGGAAGGCGTGCAGATAAAGCTTCAGGCTCTTGCTTTCCACCAGCCAGTCCTGCGGCACATAGTCGATGACGATATGGGCAAAATCCGGCTGCCCGGTCATCGGACAGATCGAGGTGAACTCGGGTGCGGTGAAGCGCACCAGGTAAAGCGTGCCCGCATGGCCTGCGGGCACCCGCTCCAGCCGTGCTGCTTCCGGGCTTGCCGGGGCTTCGCTCGGCTGGCCAAGCTGCGTCAGGCCGGAGACATCGGTCTTGGTCATGGCTCACCTCGTGACGAAATGGGGCGCGGTTCACGCGCCCCATATCACCGGCCCGCCAGGCGGGCAATCTGCCCGCCCGAAGCGTCCCGGTCACACCGCCTGTCTCAGCGCCTCGGCCAGATCGGTCTTTTCCCAGCTGAAGCCGCCGTCCGCCTCGGGCGCCCGGCCAAAATGGCCATAGGCCGAGGTGCGGGCGTAGATCGGCTTGTTCAGGCTCAGGTGGGTGCGGATGCCGCGCGGGGTCAGGTCCATGACCTTCGACAGCGCCGCCTCGATCTGCGCCTCGGGCACCAGACCGGTGCCGTAGGTATCGGCATAGATCGCCAGCGGCTTGGCGACGCCGATCGCATAGGCCACCTGGATGACGCAGCGCTTTGCCAGACCCGCCGCCACCACGTTCTTGGCGAGATAGCGCGCCGCATAGGCCGCCGACCGGTCCACCTTGGTCGGATCCTTGCCGCTGAAGGCGCCGCCCCCGTGCGGGGCCGCGCCACCGTAGGTGTCGACGATGATCTTGCGCCCGGTGAGGCCTGCGTCGCCGTCCGGCCCGCCGATCACGAAGGTTCCGGTCGGGTTCACCCACCATTCGGTCCGCTCGGTCAGCCAGCCATTCGGCAGCACCTCGCGGATGTAGGGCTCGATGATCGCGCGGATGTCGGCGCTCGACTGGCTTTCGTGCGCATGTTGCGTGGACAGCACCAGCGAGGTCACTTCGACCGGCTTGCCGTTTTCATACCGCAGCGACAATTGTGATTTGGCGTCCGGACGCAGGGTCGGCTCCTGCCCGGACTTCCGCGCCTCGGCCAGGCGGCGCAGGATCGCATGGGCATACTGGATCGGCGCCGGCATGAAATCCGGCGTCTCGTCGGTCGCATAACCGAACATGATCCCCTGATCGCCCGCGCCGTCCTTGTCGACGCCCTGCGCGATATGGGCAGACTGGGGGTGCAGAAGGTTCGTCACCTCCAGCGTCTTCCAGTGGAACTCATCCTGCTCGTAGCCGATGTCACGCACGCAATCGCGCACGATTCCGTCGATCCGGCCCATGTATTCGGTCAGCTTGGCCTTGTCCGAAAGACCGACCTCGCCGCCGACCACCACCCGGTTCGTCGTGGCAAAGGTTTCACAGGCGACGCGCGCATTCGGTTCCTCGGCCAGGAAGGCATCGAGAACGGCATCGGAAATCCGGTCGCAGACCTTGTCCGGGTGCCCCTCTGAAACCGATTCAGAGGTGAAGATATAGTTCTGACGGGACATGAAACGCTCCATTGGGGTTATCCCTGCCACGCCAGGAAGCCGTTGTGGCAGTTCGCGCAGAGCGGTAGCCCCCCCGCGCCGCCGCGTCAACGGCGAACCTGCCGCCCGCGCCAGAAAAGCACCAATAACCCCGCGATCAAGAGGATTGTCACCGGCAAATCCCCGGTCCTGGCGTAGGGCGGGGCAGGCAGCGCCCCCGGAACCTCGGCATCCAGCCAATCATAGGTGTCAAGCGGCAGATAGGCGACCATCCGGCCCTTCGCGTCGATCACCGCGCTGATCCCGGTGTTGGCGGCACGCAACAGCGGCAGACCCTGTTCGATGGCCCTGAGCCGCGCCTGCGCCAGATGCTGCCAGGGACCGGCGAGTTCACCGAACCAGCCGTCGTTCGTCACCTGCAAGATCCAGTCGGCACGTTCCGGCGCGGCCCGCAGATCCTGCGGGAAGACCGCCTCGTAGCAGATCAGCGGCAACACCTTGCCCGCCCGGCCCAGATCGAGCACCCGCGCGCCCGGACCGGCCGTATAGCCATAACCTTCCTGCGCGGCAAAGGCGCTGATGCCAAACCGGCCCAGCAGATCACCAAAGGGAATATATTCCCCGAAAGGCACCAGATGGGCCTTGTCATAGACCGCGGTCAGGCTGCCGTCAGGTGCGATAGCGGCCAGCGAATTGAAATAGCTCACCCCCTCCGCCCGCTGCACGCCAGTGACCATGGGAACCCCGCCCGAGATTGCCAGCGCCTCCTCGAACACGCCGCCCGCATCCTCCAGGAGATAGGGGACGGCGGTTTCGGGCCAGACGATCAGATCGGGTTTGCGGTCGCTCACCCCGCCCCCGGCGGTGATCAGCCGGTCGAGAAACACCTGCTGCATGCCGGGCTGCCATTTCAACGACTGGGTGGCGTTGGGCTGCACCAGCCGCACCTGAACCGCGGGATCGCGCAGCGGATCGGGGGCCGCAAGCCGTGCCGCCCCGCCCGCCCAAACCGCGGCAAGCAGCAGGCCTGCTGCCAGCAGGCCCGCGGCCTGCCCCCTGCGGACGGAGAACATGACCGGCAGCGCCGCCAGCAGCATCGTCAGAACCGACAGTCCCACGGGGCCAACGAACGCTGCGGCCTGCGCCACCGGCGTGTCGATCCAGATATGCCCGGCCAGCGCCCAGGGAAACCCGGTCAGCACATAGGTGCGCGCCAGGTCGCTGGCGGCAAGGCCAAGACCAAAGCCCAGCGCCCGCCCCGCCCGCCCCTGCCCCAGCCCGGCGGCGACGCCCGCCGCCAGCCAGAACAGCGCCATGCCGCCCGCCATGAAGACGAGCGCGAAGGGGGCCATCCAGCCGTCCCTCTCCGGCTCGACCAGGAACGGTTCCACGATCCAGAAAAGCGTGCCCGCGAAATAGCCGACACCGCCCGCCCAACCGCGAAAAGCCCGCGCCCGTGCCGTCACTGCCCCCGCCACATGCCAGGTCAGGACTGCAAATCCGAACAGCGCGAGCGGCCACAAGCCGAAGGGCGCCTGCCCTCCCGCCGCCGCCAGCCCCGCCAGCGCGGGCAGCACCGCGGCACCAAGACCGGCCATCACCCGCTTCATTCCTGCGGACGCGGCAGGCGGACCCGCATCCGCTTGACCCGGCGGGGATCGGCCTCGATCACCTCGAACACGACGCCGCCCCTGGAGGTGATGACCTCGCCCTTCGCGGGCACGTGACCGGCCAGCATGAAGATCAGGCCGCCCATCGTGTCGATCTCCTCGCCGTCTTCTTCGTCCGCGAGCCGCATGCCGATCTCCGCCTCGAACGCGTCAAGCGGCGCACGCGCCTGCACCAGATACTGGCCGGGCTTTTCCACGATCCAGCCCTTGTCCTCGGCCTCGTCATGTTCGTCGTCGATCTCGCCGATGACCTGCTCGATCAGATCCTCGATCGTCGCCAACCCGTCGACCCCGCCATATTCGTCGATCACCAGCGCCATATGGATGCGTTCGGCCTGCATCTTCTGCAACAGGACCCCCAGCGCCATCGACGGCGGCGCATAAAGAAGCGGGCGCAGCATCTTGGCCAGGCTGAATTTCGGTTTCGCCTCGGTAAAGGCATATTGCAGCGCCAGGTCTTTCAGGTGGACCAGACCCAGCGGGTTATCGAGCGTGCCCTTGTAGACCGGCAGACGCGAAAAGCCGCTGTCCTTGAAGATCGCCACCAGATCGTCCATCGAGATGGTCGAGGGCACCGCGACGATCTCGGCCTTGGGGATGGCCACGTCGTCGACCCGCATCCTGCGCAGGTTGCCGATGCCGGGCAGGGCCAGCGTGGCGGGGGCCTGGGGCGCGTCGCCCGCCTGTGGCCCGTCCTCCGATCCCGGCTCGGACGGCGCAAAGGCGCTCAGGAAACGGCCGAAAAATCCCTTCTGTCCGCTACTGTCCGATCCATCGTCCCCGCCATCCGACGAGGAAATCGAGTCTGCCTGTTCACCCATGCTTGCCGTCCGACCTGTTTCTCTTGTTCATCTCGTGTCTATTCATAGGGGTTTGCAATCCCCATCCCCATCAGGATCTTCGCCTCCAGCCCCTCCATCAGCGCCACATCGCCATCGCGCACATGGTCGTAGCCCAGAAGATGCAGGGTGCCGTGGACCAGAAGGTGGGTCAGATGATCCTTGACCGGCTTGCCCTGCTCGGCCGCCTCGCGTTCGCAGGTCTCAAAGGCGATGGCGATGTCGCCCAGTTCCTGCGGCATCCCTTCGGGACCGGGACTCGGGCGCAGGGGCACCGCGCCGTCGCGCTCCGCCCCGCGTTCGTCCGACGGCCAGGAGAGCACATTCGTCGGCTGCGGCTTGCCGCGGAAATCGGCGTTGAGTTCGGCGATGCGCCTGTCGTCGCAGGCCAGCAGGCTGATCTCGAACCCGGTCACGGACAGGCCCGCGCCCGCCAGCGCCGCCAGCGCCGCCGCTTCGGCCAGATTCTCCAGACCCAGCGCC
>CAZRKU010000113.1:0-9469 GCA_964600685.1 uncultured Frigidibacter sp.
GCACGGCCTTCTCGCGGCCTGACGGACCGCGCGGATAGGGCAAACGGAGACGAGTTCGCTTCGGCCTGACAGCGCCTAAATCACATAAGAAATTGAGCAACGTCTGAACTACCTCTCGATTGCGGCCTGATCTGATAGACTTGGGTGACGCGACGAGGAATCTGCCGATGGCGAAACAACCCACTTTTCCCGGCCTGCGCGATGCGATGAAGAAGAAGCAGACGCGGCGCGCGCTGTTCCTGGCGGAGATGGACGGGTGGGTGCCCTGGGGCCGCCTGTTGGCGCTGATCGCGCCGCATTATCCGAAGGCAGGCCGCAAGGGTGGGCGCCCGCCGATGGCTCCGTCGAGCTACACCACCACCGGGGACAGCATCAATTCCCAAGACTCCGCTCAAATACAAGCGAACGCAGCATGTCTTTTTGAACAGGGCCGTCTTAACGCTATTTAGGGCTGCGCTTGGCAAGAATCCGCTGCAGAGTCCGGCGGTGCATGCTTAGACGGCGGGCAGTTTCAGAGACGTTGCGGTCACAAAGTTCGAAAACCCGCTGAATATGCTCCCAACGCACGCGATCGGCGGACATCGGATTCTCCGGCGGTTTCGGCGCTTCGCCACGCGACAAAAGTGCGTTGGTGATATCGTTTGCATCAGCGGGTTTAGACAGATAGTCGGTTGCCCCGAATTTTACTGCCGCAACCGCCGTTGCGATAGCGCCATACCCGGTCAGCACCACGATGCGGCAATCGGGCCGGCGCTGGCGCAATGCCTCCACCACCTCAAGCCCGTTTCCGTCCTCCAGCCTGAGGTCGACCACCGCATAGGCGGGCGGGTCCCTCTCGGCGATTGCGCGGCCTGCGGCGACACTTTCGGCAATCCTCGCCACAAAGCCGCGTTTTTCCATAGCGCGCGCCAAGCGGGCGACGAACGGCGCATCGTCATCGACCAAAAGCAGGCTCCTGTCTGCCCCGATTTCGGGGATATCACCGTCCGACATGTTGCAACCTCGTGCAGGGCTTGGTGGAGTTAATGATCAAACGTGACAGGATTCATTAGATATCTTCGGCTGCATCGATAAAGCACGATGTCCGCGCCGCAATTTCATCCGACGTCTCTTCCCGGCTGAAGAATTCGACAAAACCCTGATCGGGCAGCATCAGATAAGTCTGGGTCATGTGATCGACCATGTAGGTGTCGTCCACGGGGTTGTCAGGCACCTGAAAGAAAGTCTTGTATTGCTGGGCCAACTTCTTCAGTTCCTCCGGCGTGCCGGTCAAGCCGATCATCCGCGGATGCAAGAAGTCGGTCCATTCCTTCAGCACCTCAGGCGTGTCGCGCCCCGGATCGACCGAAATGAAGACGGGCGTGACATCGCGCCCCTGTTCTTCCAGAATATCGACGGCCTCGGCGTTGCGGGCCACATCGGTGGGGCAGACATCAGGGCAGAACGTATAGCCGAAATAAACCAGCGACGGCTTGGACAGCACATCCTTGTCGGTCACGCGACTGCCGTTCTCGTCGGTCAGCGTGAAAGGGCCGCCGACCGTCGCGGTCGCGGTCGCGCCGAGAGCGCGGCCGGCCCGGCAGATTGCGAACGCATCAAGGCCGGATTTACGGGTCAGGCTGTAGGTCGCCACCAACCCGATCAGAACCGTCGCCCCTGCTGCAACGGCCAGCCTGCCTGACGAAAGACCCATCTCCGCACCTCTCTTTCTGCGGCGGCATTGTTGGCCTATCTTGCGGAAAGGTTCAATCAACTCATCCCAGTTTCGGCATCGCGCCATATGGATACGAAAAACAATACCAGCTTCGCCGACGGTCTTCTCGCGCGCGGGGACTGGGTGCGGCTGCGGACCCTTGTGGCTTTGCGCTGGATGGCGATCTTCGGCCAACTTGCGGCGATCGGCGTGGGCTGGCGGTTCTTCGGCATCGCCATCGACCCGGTTCCGGTCCTGTCGGTCGTCGGGATTGCCGTTGCGGCGAACCTGATCTCCGGCCTCGTCTTTCCGCAGAACCGCCGCCTGAGCGAGACCGAGGCGCTGATGGTCCTGGCTTTCGACAGCTGCCAGCTTGCGGCGCTCCTGTATCTGACCGGCGGTCTCAACAATCCGTTCGCCCTGCTTCTGCTTGCGCCTGCGACCGTTTCGGCGACCGCGCTCAATGATCTGTCGACCGCGACCATCGGCGCGTTGACCCTCGTGCTGGTGACGCTTCTCGCCTGGACGCATGTGCCCTTGCGCTTTGCCAACGGCACGATCATCGCCATGCCCGATATTCTTGCCTTCGGCTTCTGGCTGGCGATCGTCATCGGCGTGGTCTTCCTGGCGCTCTATGCCCGCCGGGTCAGCGCCGAACTGCACGCGATGAGCGATGCGCTTCTTGCCACGCAGATGGCCTTGGCGCGCGAACAGAAGCTGACCGATCTGTCGGGCGTCGTGGCCGCCGCGGCGCATGAACTTGGGACTCCGCTTGCCACCATCAAGCTCGCGAGCAGCGAACTGGCCGATGAACTCGCCGCCTGGCCCGACCTGAAGGCCGATGCCGACCTGATCCGCACGCAGGCGGACCGGTGCCGTGACATTCTCCGGTCGATGGGGCGGGCGGGCAAGGATGACCTTCACATGCGCGCCGCGCCGCTTCAGGCGGTAGTGGAGGAAGCGGCAGAGCCCCACAGCCACCGCAAGGTTGCGGTGAACATCGCACCGACCCGCCCGGGCACAGCGCAACCCCTGATCCTGCGGCGACCGGAAATCATCCATGGTCTGCGCAATCTCGTCCAGAACGCGGTGGATTTCGCCCGAACCTCCGTCTGGATCGATCTGGCGTGGGATAGCGACAGCGTGACCCTCACGATCACCGACGACGGGCCCGGATTTCCCTCCCAGCTTATCGGGCGCATCGGCGATCCTTTCATGCGCAGCCGGACGCGACCGGAAGGCGCCGATCCGGCCCGCGCGCATTATGACGGCATGGGAATGGGTCTTTTCATCGCCAAGACGCTGCTGGAGCGGACCGGTGCGGATCTTGCCTTCAGTAATGCCAGTGATCCATTCCTGAGCGACGAAGACCGGCAGGCCCGCTCCGGCGCCCGCGTCGAGGTGCGCTGGCCGCTCGACCGGGTCGCGGCGGACCCTGCATCGCTGTCGGGCAGCAATCAGCCCATGCGGATCTGACCGAAATGCCCTGATTTCGCCGGATATTCTTAACCCGTCGTTAACCCTGTGACGAAAGACTGGTCCCCGGTGGTTCTGCCAAACGGGGACAACATGCAAAGTTCGGCTTTTCTGGCGATCTTCTTCGTGGCCGCGTCGGTGGCCTCGGCCTTTGCCGCCCTCCTGCTCGCCGCGGCCTTCGACCGGGCGCGGCATAAGCGCGGTCCGGTCCCTGCCGCCTTTCCGGCAGCCGCCGAACCGACAGTCTATCTTTTCGAAGGGCGGGATCTGGTGGACGCCACCGGCCCGGCCTTCGCCCTCCTGTCGCGCCTTTCCGGGCCGGAGGGCGAATGGGACAGGCTCCTGGCCTATCTGGTCCAACGCCTGCCCGGCTTTCCGGACCAGTTGTCGCGCCTTGAGGATCTGGGGCAATTCACCCTTGCGGCATCGGATGCGCCGCATTTCTGCCTGCATGCCGAACTTGTGGGTCCGGCGGTCCGCCTCACGCTCACCGACCTTTTGGCCGAAGGGCAGTTCGTGGTGATCGACGGTCTCAGCCATCACGCGGCGGAGCAGGAACTGGCCACTTCGCGCGAGGCGCTCGAACTCCTGCCGCTGGCTGCCTGGCGGCGCGGGGCCGATGGGACGATAACCTGGGCAAACGCGGCCTATCTCTTGCTTGCGACGCGCCAGAGCGAGACGGGCGAACTTGTCTGGCCATTGCCGGATCTGTTCCGGCCGGAAACCGACAGGCCCCAGTCCAAGGGGGCCAAACGGCAGAAGCTGGTGAACCCGCAGGGCGGAAAGGACGAATGGTTCGACTGCCACACGCTGCCCGGCGCAGTCGGAAGCATCGGTTTTGCCCTGCCGGCAGATGCCGCGGTGCGGGCCGAACGGTCGCTGCGCGATTTCATCCAGACCCTGACGAAGACATTCGCCCATCTTCCGATCGGCTTGGCGATCTTTGACCGCAACAGACAGCTTGCGCTTTTCAACCCGGCGCTCACCGACCTGACCACGCTTGACGGGGAATTCCTGGCGGGCAGACCGACGCTTCATGCCTTCCTTGACGGCCTGAGGGAGGCCCGCATCCTGCCGGAGCCGAAGAATTACGCGAGCTGGCGCCAGCAGATGAACGATCTGGAAAAAGCGGCCAGCGCCGGCCAGTATGAGGAGACCTGGCTTCTGCCGACCAGCCAGACCTATCGGGTCATCGGCCGCCCTCATCCCGAAGGTGCCATGGCACTCCTGATTGAAGATATCAGCGCGGAAATCTCGCTGACCCGCCGCTTCCGGGCCGAGATCGAGCTGGCGCAGTCCGTGGTCGACGCGCTTGAAGACGCGGTCGCCGTCTTCTCCGATACGGGCGAACTGGTCATGTCGAACCGGGCCTATGCGACGCTCTGGCAGGTCGACCCCCGCCCGAAACTGGGGGCAACCTCGATCCTCGACGCGATGCGGCACTGGCAGGCCCGGTCGCGGCCGACGCCGATCTGGGGCGACTTGCGCGATTTTGTCACCCAACAGGGCGAACGCGCCGAATGGGATGGTGTCGTCACCCTGCAGGACGGCCCGGTGATTGAGGCCGGGGTGACGCCGATGCCGCAAGGCAGGACGCTGGTTCGCTTCAGAGCGCAGGGGCCGGAACGGCTTCTGGTCCGCCATTCCCGCAAGGCGCGCGCGGCGGCGCACGCCGCACCGTGAAAACGCCCGTGGCAGCCCTTGCCCCATTGGGCGTTTCGCTCTATCCCGCAGCCTGTCCCGCTGATGGAGAGGAACACCATGGCCGCCGCCAAACAGAATGCCCCGAAAAAAGTCGTGCTGGCCTATTCCGGCGGTCTCGATACCTCGATCATCCTGAAATGGCTGCAGACGGAATATGGCTGCGAAGTGGTGACCTTCACGGCCGATCTGGGTCAGGGTGAAGAACTCGACCCCGCGCGGCAGAAGGCACTGCTGATGGGGATCAAGCCGGAAAACATCCACATCGTCGACGTGCGCGAAGAATTCGTCCGTGACTTCGTTTTCCCGATGTTCCGGGCGAACACGCTCTACGAAGGGCTCTATCTTCTCGGCACCTCGATCGCGCGGCCGTTGATTTCCAAACATCTGGTCGAGATTGCGCACAAGACCGGCGCGGATGCGGTCGCGCACGGGGCAACCGGCAAGGGCAACGATCAGGTGCGGTTCGAGCTTTCGGCCTATGCGCTCGACCCCTCGATCAAGGTCATCGCCCCCTGGCGCGAATGGGATCTGACCAGCCGCACCAAACTTCTGGAATTCGCCGAAGCGAACCAGATTCCGATCGCGAAGGACAAGCGCGGCGAAGCCCCCTTCAGCGTGGATGCCAACCTTCTGCATACCTCCTCCGAAGGCAAGGTTCTGGAAAACCCGGCCGAAGAGGCGCCCGAATTTGTCTATCAGCGCGTGACTCCGGTCGAAAAAGCGCCCGATGTGCCGGAATATGTCGAAATCACCTTCGAACGCGGCGATGCCGTCGCGATCGACGGCGAGCGCCTGTCGCCCGCGACCATCCTGACCCGGCTGAACGAACTGGGCGGCAAACATGGCGTGGGTCTGCTCGATCTGGTCGAAAACCGTTTCGTGGGCATGAAAAGCCGCGGACTTTACGAGACCCCCGGCGGCACGATCCTGCTGGAGGCGCATCGCGGGATCGAACAGATCACGCTCGATGCGGGTGCGGGCCATCTGAAGGATTCGATCATGCCGCGCTATGCGGAACTGATCTACAACGGCTTCTGGTTCAGCCCGGAACGCGAGATGCTGCAGGCGCTGATCGACAAGAGCCAGGACCATGTGACCGGCACCGTTCGCGTCAAACTCTACAAGGGCTCGGCGCGGACGGTCGCCCGCTGGTCGGACCATTCGCTCTATTCCGAAAAGCATGTGACGTTCGAGGAAGACGCCGGCGCCTACGACCAGAAGGACGCCGCCGGTTTCATCCGCCTGAACGCGCTGAGGCTGAAGCTGATCGCCACGCGCAATGCCCGGGTGGCCCGGAAGGGCTGACGCGTCGGGCGGGCGCCGCGCCTCGTGGCCAGCCCGCCCGGATTTCGCCATAGTCCGCTGCTACGCAGGGAGGTAGCGGGGTCTTTTGACCTGGCGGATGGAGGATGTCCATGAAGACGAAACCCCTGATTGTTCTTTTCTCTCTTGCCGCGCTTGGCCTTTCGCCGCTTCCCGCGCTGCTTTCTGTCGACAACATGGATGCGGCCTATGCCGGCAAAGGCAATGGGAACGACGGTGGCAATGGGAACGGCGGCGGTAAATCCGGAGACAAGAGCAGCAAGGGAACCGAGGCGAACAAGGCCAGGAAAACCACAAAGGCCAAGACCGGTACCGGCGCCATCGCCTCTGAACTGAAGGGGCTGAACGCCTATCACGCCTCTGCGGCTGCGTTCGAGAACGCCGCGCCAAACAGCCAGGTCGGCCGGATCGCGACCTATCGCGCGGCGGCGCTGGCCGCGCAGGATGCCGGGGCCGCAGTCGACGATGCCGGGCTGGCGCTCGGCGCCGCCGAACAGAGCCTGTCCGACGCGCAAGCGGCTTACGATGCAGCGGCGCAGTCGGGCAGTGCGACGCAGGAAGAGCTCGACGCGCTTCAGGCGGATATCGACGCGGCCCAAGACGATGTGGACCTGGCCCAGACCGGCTATGACACGGCGGTCGCGGCGGCCGAGACGCTGACGATGGCCGAGGAAGAGGCGCTTCTGGACGCATCGAACGGGCGGATCCTGTCGCGCGGCACGATCGAATATCTGCGCGAGCAACTCGGGATCGCCGGCACGACCATTACCGAAGGCTGAACCCTTACCAGGCAAACGGGCCGGGCCGCCGGACAATCCGGCGGGTCTATGCGTCCGGTCCTGCTGTCGGCCCCGCCCATGCGCAAGGCCTGCGGGCGCGATTCGGGTGAAAGCGCTGCGCGGGACGGAGGCCGCGTTTCTGCATTGAGGTTTCGCCGGGGGCCAGCCCCCGGACCCCCGGGATATATTCACCAGAATGAAATGGGTGCTTTCAATCTGGCCCAAGTATCCCGGGGTGAACCCCGGATTTATCCGGGGGAGGGGCAGCGCCCCTCAGCGTTTCAGGAAAGCGGCGACTTCTGCCGCTGTGGGGATGGCGTCCGCCGTGCCCTTGCGCGTGACTTTCAGGCTGGCGGCCGCACCGGCCCAGGAGAGGGCATCGGCAGGCGACGAGCCTTTGTCGCGCCCGGCGGCGAAGTAGCCCGCGAACGTATCGCCCGCGCCGGTCGTGTCGACGGGTTGCACCTTCAGCGCCGGGGCAAAGGCGCGCTGGCCGTCGCGGGCGCGCCATTCGGCACCCTCGGATCCGCGGGTGACCAGAAGTTCGGGCACGTCTATCTGATCGAGCGTCAGGTTCAGCGAGGCGCAAAGCTGGTCGGCCTCGACTGCGTTCAGGGCAAGGATCGTGACATGGGGCAGGACCGCCCGGACGGCGGTTATGTCGAAGGGCGCGGCGGAATAGACCACCCGCAGGCCCTTGGCGCGCGCCATGGCGGCAGCTTCGGCCTGGTGGGCGGTTTCGTTCTGCACGATCAGCGTATCGGCCGCGGTCGCGTCGGCGAGCGCGATCTTCACCCCGTCCAGCGGCATGGCCCAATTCGCGCCGGGATAGAGAACGATGGTGTTCTCGGCGGCCTGATCGACATTGATGATCGCATGCCCGGTTGGGGTTTCCAGGCGGGCTATGTGGGTCACATCAACACCCCAGCCCGCCAGCCGGTCGATGGTCCAGCCGCCCTCCGGCCCGACCGCGCCGATATGGCGGACCTGCGCGCCCGCCCTGGCGGCGGCGGCGGACTGGTTTGCGCCCTTGCCGCCGAGGCCCATCGTATATTCGGCCGCCGACAGCGTCTCTCCCGGCGCCGGAAAGTGCGGCACCCGGTAGAAATGATCGATGTTGATCGAGCCGAGGTTGAAGATCATGCGGTCTGGCCAAGCTTGCAGGCCGCGATGACCGCCATGTTCACGATGTCGTTCACGGTGGAGCCGGTCGAGCAGATCTGGATCGGTTTGCCCACGCCGGTCAGGATCGGGCCGATCACCGTGGCCCCTGCCATTTCCTGCATCAGCTTGACCGAGATCGAGGCCGAATGCCGGGCGGGCACCACCAGCACGTTGGCAGGCCCGCTCAGGCGGCAGAAGGGGTAATGTGCCATCTGGTCGGGGTTGAGCGCGACATCGACGGTCATTTCGCCGTCATACTCGAAATCGACGCGGCGCGTGTCGAGGACGCGGGGGGCCTGGTGCATCTTGGTCGCGCGTTCGCTGACCGGGTAGCCGAAGGTCGAGAACGACAGAAACGCCACGCGCGGATCCAGGCCAAGGCCGCGCGCCACATGGGCGCCGCGTTCGGCGATGTCGGCGAGGTCGTTCTCGTCCGGCCATTCGTGGACGAGCGTATCGCCGATGAGGACGATCCGGCCCTTGTGGACAATGGCGGTGATCCCAACCGCGCCGTCCGAGGCCCTGGCGTCGAAGACATGGTTGATCAGCTCAAGAACATGCGCCGACTTGCGGGTCGCGCCGGTGACAAGGCCGTCGGCATGACCATGGGCGAGCATCAATGCGGAAAACACATGGCGGTCGCGCGCCGCGAGGCGGTGGATGTCATGGCTGTCGAAGCCCTTGCGTTGCAGCCGGTCGTAGAGGAAATCCTTGTAGGTCTGCAGATGCCGGGTATTGGCGGCGTTCACCACCTCGATCTCGCGCATGGCGTCGCCAAGGCCTTCGGCGGTCAGCTTTTCCTTCACGTCGGACTCGCGCCCGACGACGATGGCCTTGCCCAGACCGGCGCGGCTGTAGGCGACGGCGGCGCGCAGGACGCGGGGATCGTCGCCTTCGGCGAAGAGCATCCGCGCCTGGGCGGCGCGGGCGCGGGCATGGATACCTTGCAGGATCGTCGCGGTCGGATCCATGCGGGCCTTCAGCGAAAGCTCATAGGCGCCCATGTCGATGATCGGGCGACGGGCGACGCCGGTTTTCATGCCCGCGCGGGCGACGGCGGGTGGAATCACATGGATCAGGCGCGGATCGAAGGGTGTCGGAATGATGTAGTCGCGCCCGAAGGTCAGCTTGCGGCCATAGGCCATGGCGACCTCGTCCGGCACATCTTCACGGGCGAGTTTGGCGAGCGCTTCGGCGCAGGCGATCTTCATCTCGTCGTTGATGGCACGGGCGTGGATGTCGAGCGCGCCGCGGAAGATGTAGGGGAAGCCGAGGACGTTGTTGACCTGGTTCGGGTAGTCGGAGCGGCCGGTGGCGATGATCGCGTCGG
>CAZRKU010000114.1:0-9334 GCA_964600685.1 uncultured Frigidibacter sp.
TCTTGCCCGCGCCCATCTGCGCCTCGGCCTTTTCGCCGGTGAACTGGTCGAAGACCGACACACGTTCAATCAGCGCCTTGTCGGCCCCCTGCGCCGCATTCACCAGCGCCAGCGCCTCAACCCCCTTGTCCACGACAAAGGCGAAATCGCGCTCGACCGCCTGAAGGTCGGAAATCTCCAGCGCGGGCCGCGTCGGGGACTTGACCTTCGGGAAGGGCACGGCGGCCAGATGCAGGGTAAAGGCCACCGCCGGCCCCTTCACATCCATGGCTTTCAGCACCCTGGGATGCACCTCGCCGAAGCTCGCCAGCGCGTTCGGCCCGAGCGACACCACGCCCGACCGGCCCGGATGCCACCAGCCCGCGACCTTGCGCCCGACCTGCACCCGCGCCGGCGCGCCGATGGCGGCCAGCACTGCCTCGGCATCCGCCTTGGCGTCAAAAAGGTCGACCGCGCGGCGCGATCCGAACGGGTCGCGCACCGCAGAAGCGCCGACCAGAAGGCCGGTTGCCTGCAGGGCCTGCTCGCCCGGCTCGCCACCCATGAAGGCTGGGCCGACTTCGAAAAGCGCCAGATCCGTGAAACCCCGCGCCTGATTGCGCGCCGCGGCCTGCAACAGGCCGGCCAGCAGGTCGGGCCGCATATGGGTCATCTCGGACGAGATCGGGTTTTCGATCCGCGTCGCTTCCGCGCCACCGCCGAACAGCGCGGCGCTGGCCGCATCAATGAAGGAATAGGTCACGCATTCGTTGTACCCCAGGCTTGCCAGCGTCCGCCGCGCGGTCTTCTCCCGCACCTGCATCGGCGTCAGGATCGGCTTCGGTACGCCCGCCCGGGCCCGCGTCAGCGGCTTGCCCACCAGCTTCGTCAAGGATGCGATCCGCGCCACTTCCTCGACCAGATCGGCCGCGCCCAGCACGTCGGGCCGCCAGGTCGGCGGGATCGCCATGTCGCCCTGCAGCGTGAAGCCCAAGGCTTCCAGCGTTCCGCGCTGCTCGGCCTCGGGGATATCCATGCCCACCAGCGAAATCACCCGCTTGGCGTCCAGCCGGTAGGCGCGGGCCATGTCGATGGGCGCGCCGTCCTCTGCCAGCTCCGACGCCTCGCCGCCGCACAGATCCAGAACCATCTGTGTCGCCAGATCGAGACCCGGCAGGGTAAAGGCCGGATCGACCCCGCGTTCGAACCGATAGCGCGCGTCGGAATGGATGCGCAGCGCCCGACCCGTGGTCGCGACCGTGATCGGATCCCACCAGGCGCTTTCGAGGAAGACGTTGGTGGTGGCCTCCGTGCAGCCCGAATGCGCGCCACCCATGATACCCGCCAGGCTTTCCACGCCCGCCGCGTCCGAAATCGCCATCTGACCCGCGCTGAGCGCATAGGTCTTGCCGTCAAGCGCGAGGAACGCCTCGCCCCCTTGCGCCGGATGGATGCGCAAGACACCGCCCTTCACCCTGTCGGCGTCGAACACATGCAGCGGCCGGTTCAGGTCGAAGGTGAAGAAGTTGGTGATGTCGACCAGCGCCGAAATCGGCCTGAGGCCGATCGCCGCCAGCCGCGCCTGAAGCCAGGCGGGCGAGGCGCCGTTCTTCACGCCCCGGATCAGCCGCCCGGCGAAATGCGGGCAGCCCCTGGCCGTCAGGGCCGGATCAATCTCCACCCGGATCGGCGAGGCGAAAGCGCCCTTGATCGCGGGCACATCCAGCGGCTTCAGCCGCCCGAGGCCGCGCGCCGCAAGGTCGCGCGCGATGCCGCGCACGCCCAGGGCATCGGGCCGGTTCGGCGTGATCTTCACATGGATCATCGGGTCGACCGTATCGGGCCGGTTCCGCGCCAGCCAGTCCACGAACCGCTCGCCCACCTGACCCGACGGCAGTTCGATGATGCCGTTATGTTCGTCGGAAAGTTCCAGTTCGCGTTCCGACGCCATCATCCCGTGGCTTTCGACGCCGCGGATCTTGCCGACGCCCAGGGTCACGTCGATCCCCGGCACATAGTCGCCCGGCTTGCACAGCACGACGATGATCCCCGCCCGCGCATTCGGCGCACCGCAGACGATCTGCTTTTCGCCCTCGTCGGTCAGCACCCGGCAAACGCGCAGCTTGTCGGCATCGGGGTGCTGTTCGGCATGGAGAACGCGGGCGAGCGTGAAGGGCTTCAGCCGTGCGGCGCGGTCCACGACCTCCTCGACCTCAAGCCCGAGGTCGGTCAGGGCATAGGTGATCTCGTCAAGCGAGGCCCCGGTATCGAGGTGATCCTTCAGCCAGGAGAGGGTGAATTTCATTTTGTCGTCCCATTCGTAGGGTGGGTTTTCAACCCACCAATTCGGCAGATGGTGGGCTGAAGCCCACCCTACGGCTCTCTATTGTTTGCGAGCGTATCGAATACGACGCTGGTGACGTGGCCAAAGCTATCCGAAGGAAATCGCTCGCAACTCTCTGCTACCGCAAAACGATGCTTAAGGTCTCCGTCTCCCAAGCGACCCATCAGGCCTTTGTTGTCAGTGGAAATAGCCGCACCTGCAAAGTAGCCTTCTAAGAACTCTATATATGGCTGATAATCGGCTTCGTTGTTCGACCTGAGAGCAGATAGAAATTCCGCGCACGAATTGAAGGAAATCGCGCTTTTTGCCGAAGTGATTGACGCCCCGCCTGCGAAAACTAGAATAATGAGAGCCGCGAGCTTCACCTACTCAACCCCCCGCTGACCGTCGGCATATCCAGCGCGCTGAAGCCGTAGTGCCGCAGCCACCTGAGATCGCTCTCGAAAAACGCCCGCAGATCGGGAATCCCGTATTTCAGCATGGCAATCCGGTCGATCCCCATGCCGAAGGCAAAGCCCTGCCAGACCGTGGGGTCCACCCCCGCCGCGGCCAGAACCTTGGGATGCACCATGCCGGAGCCGAGGATTTCCATCCACTTGTCGCCCTCGCCGATCTTCAGCTGCCCGCCTTCCCAGGAACAGCGGATATCGACCTCGGCCGAGGGTTCGGTGAAAGGGAAGTGCGAGGCGCGGAAGCGCAGTTCCACCGTGTCGACCTCGAAATAGGCGCGGCAGAATTCCTCCAGCACCCATTTCAGGTTCGCCATCGAAATATCGCGGTCGATGGCCAGCCCCTCGACCTGATGGAACATCGGCGTATGGGTCTGGTCCATGTCCATCCGGTAGACGCGGCCGGGTGCGATCACCCGGATCGGCGCGCCCTGATCGGTCATCGCGCGGATCTGCACCGGGCTGGTGTGGGTGCGCAGCACATGGGGCGGGCGGTTGTCGCCTTCGGCCCGCGCCATGAAGAACGTGTCATGCTCCTGCCGCGCCGGATGTTCCGGCGGGATGTTCAAAGCGTCGAAATTATACCAGTCGGACTCGATCTGCGGGCCTTCGGCCACGGCAAAGCCCATGTCGGCGAAAATGGCCGTCACTTCCTCGGTCACCTGGCTGACCGGATGGATCGTGCCCTGACGGCGCGGGCGGCCGGGCAGGGTCACGTCCAGCCATTCGGCACGCAGCCGTTCGTCCAAAGCCGCATCGCCCAAAGCGGCCTTCCTGGCGCGCAGGGCCGCGTCGATCTCATCCTTCAGCGCATTCAGCGCCGCCCCCGCGACCTGGCGCTGGGCCGGGTCCATCTGGCCCAGTTCGCGCATCTTCAGGCTGATCTCGCCCTTCTTGCCAAGGGCGGCCAGACGCAGATCCTCCAGCGCCGCCTCGTCCGACACCCCGGCAATCGCGCCGATGTATTTTTGCAGAAGATCGTCCATGTCAGTCCCCGTCAGTCTTTCCGTCAGCCCTTCCGCCAGCGCGCCGACAGGCGCGAGGCATCGCGGGCGAAAATCAGTGGCACCATGAGGCGCGCGCGATAAAGCCGGATGCGGGTCAGAACCGCAAGGGCCTTGAGCTTGCCCGGGACGCCCCCCTTGATCCGGCGCGAGGCGAGAACCCTCGGCACCTGCGCCACAGGCGACAGGACCATCGCCCCGGCGCGCAGGATCCAGCGCAGCCGCCCCAACGGTTTGGCAAGGATCACCTCGAAATCATGCGCGGTGTGCCTGTCCCATTTGCGGGCAAGTTCGGCGAAGGTCGTGCGCGCCGGGTGATAGGCCACCATTTCCGGCGCCCAGGTGATGCGGACACCCCTGGCAAAGGCGCGCTGGCCCCAGTCGCGATCCTCGGCCACGCCGATCCCGGCAAAACCGCCCACAAGGTCGAACACCGCCCGCCGCATCGCCAGATTGCCGGTGCCGGTGAAGTTCTGGCCCTTGATGTAATGTTCCATCCGATAGCCGAATTCCGCCTCGAAACATTCGATGCCGGTGGGGCTTCCGTCGTCCCGATGCAGGATCCGCACGTCGCCGCCCAGAACCTGAACGCCCGGATCGGCGAAACGGTCGGCAATCGCCTGAAGCCAGCCGGGGCCCGCCACGCAATCGGCGTCGATGAAGGCGAGGATCGCGCCTCTGGCCAGCGTCACCCCATGATTGCGTGCCGGGCCGGGGCCCTTGGTCAGTTCCTGGACCAGCCTGACGCCGGGAAAGGCCGCGACCACGGCGACGGGCATCTCGCGCGAGCCATTGTCGACGATGATCAGTTCAACCGCATGGTTCTGCATGACCTGCCCGGTCAGCGCGATCAGGCAACGGCGCAATTCTTCGGGCTGGTTGAAATGCGGAATGACGACCGACATGGCTGTCGTCCCGTTTCCGCCCTGATTTTCCGTCCGCTCAGCCATGGCCGCCCTGCTAGCACAATCGCGCCCAGTCAGGCGAGGGGGCGGGCCGGAAAATCGGCCTTCTACTCCAGGAATCTCGCACGGTCTTTGGGCCTGCGGCAGACCGGGCCAATCTGCCGCAGGCCCCCTGCCTTGCCATGCCCCGCGCCGGGGACCATATTCCCAAGAAAATTAATCAGATATAGGGACGCCCCATGTCCACTGCCGTGCGCCTGCGCGCCTATGCCGGCCCTGCCATCCTGTCCGGTGGTTTCCGGCCCTTCTTCCTGCTTGCGGCGCTCTGGTCGGGGCTGGCCATGGCGCTCTGGATCCTCATGTTCACCGGATATCTCGGCCTTGGCACCGCCTTCGATCCCTTCTCGTGGCATGTCCACGAGATGATCTTCGGTTTCGGCGCGGCGGTGGTGGCGGGCTTCCTGCTGACGGCCGTGCCGAACTGGACCGGGCGGCTGCCGGTGGCAGGGGCGCCATTGGCGGCGCTGGCCGCACTCTGGGTTGCCGGACGGATCGCCGTTCTTTTTGCACTCAGCGTCGGGCCGGTAGTCGCGCTGGTGATTGACAGCGCCTTCCTCGTGGCGCTTGCCGCCATCATCGGGCGCGAGATCATCCTCGCCGACAACCGCCGCAATCTGGTCGTCCTCGCCTTCGTCAGCCTCTTCGCTCTGGCCAACATTGCCTTCCACTGGCAAGCGATCGAGGGTGGCGCGCCCTATACCGGCTGGCCGGCCCGGCTGGGAATCTCGGTCCTTGTCATGCTGATCACGCTGATCGGCGGGCGGATCGTGCCGAGCTTCACCCGCAACTGGCTGGCAGCACGCGGTCCGGGGCCGATGCCTGCACCCGGCGGGCGGCTCGACATGGGCGCCGTGATCGCTTCCGGCGCGGCGCTTTTGCTCTGGTCAGCGTTGCCGGAAAATCCGGCCTCGGGCCTTGCCCTCGCGCTTGCAGGACTGCTTCAGCTGATCCGCCTGGGGCGCTGGCAAGGCTGGCGGACGCTGGCCGAGTCCCTGGTGACAGTCCTGCATGTTGCCTATCTTTTCCTGCCGGCGGGCTTCCTGCTCCTCGGCTGGGCGGTGCTGGACCCGGCCCGGGCCATGCCCGCCGCCGGGCTCCACGCCTGGTTGGCCGGCGCGGTGGGGCTGATGACGCTGGCGGTGATGACGCGGGCCAGCCTTGGCCATACCGGCCGGGCCCTTCATGCGGGCATGCGCGAACTGGTGATCTACGTCCCCGTCCTGCTGGCGGCACTGGCGCGGGTCTACGCGGGCCTTGGCGGGCCGGACTGGCTTTTGCATCTGGCCGCAGGTGGCTGGATCCTGGGCTTCGGACTCTATGCGGTTCTCTACGCTCCGATCCTCACCCGGCCGAAGCTTATGGCGAAGAAGCCCGCGCGCGCACCGCAACCGGCCTGAGCGAGCGGCGAGTCAAAGGAAAAACCCCGCAGGGGCTGCCTGCGGGGTTTTTCTTTTTCGCACTGTCGTTCTTTTCAGACGATGGCGGCCTTGGCCTTTTCGACGATGGCGCCGAAAGCCGCCGGTTCGTTGACCGCAAGATCGGCCAGAACCTTGCGGTCCACTTCGATGCCCGCAACCGTCAGCGCATTGATGAAACGCGAATAGCTGAGCGATTCGTCGATGGCGCGGCAGGCGGCGTTGATCCGCTGGATCCACAGCGCGCGGAAGTTGCGCTTGCGGACCTTGCGGTCACGGGTCGCATACTGCATGGCCTTGTCGACGGCCTGCGTGGCGGTGCGGAAGTTGGTCGAACGCGCGGCGTAGTAGCCTTTCGCCTTCTTGATGACCTTGCGGTGGCGGGCGTGCGTGACGACGCCGGATTTAACGCGAGACATGTGTCATTCTCCTCAGCGGTCGTAGGGCATGTATTTCTTGACGATTTTCGCATCGCAAGCCGCCAGCAGCATCGTGCCGGTCGCATCGCGGATGAATTTCGTCGTGCGTTTGATCATGCCGTGGCGCTTGCCGGCGACACCTGCCTTGACGCGGCCGGAAGCCGTCATCGAGAACCGCTTCTTCGCCGCGGATTTGGTCTTCATCTTGGGCATTTCCATCTCCATGTCAGAGTGAACGCGCGCCTCGGCAATGCCACATCGGCCGGACTCGCGGGTATCGAGAGGTGCCCTATAGCCTCAGGACCGTGGAATGGCAAGCGTCGGAGCTACCCTAGCCCGCATCGGGTTCGGCTGTTGCCATCACCTCGTACATCACCGGCTCGAACCGGCTGCAGAGCGCGGCAAGGTGCCGGTTACGTTCGCCCTGGCGGTTACGATTGCGCCCTTGGCAGTTTCGGGGCATCAAACGCCAGCCGCGCCGCTTCGGGCGACAAACGTGGATCGTGTCCCATGGCGTGGTGTAGCTGGCGCTGATCGTCACCGTGATGTTCGGCGCGGGCCTGCCTGATCAGGATGCCACGGCGGGCAGGCTGATGACGGGATCATCGCCCATCGGCGCGATGGTTTCCAGCGCCATGTAGCGGGCCCGTTGGACGGCCCACTCGTCGTTCTGTTCGAGGAGCAGCGCGCCGACCAGGCGGGTGATGGCTTCATCGTTGGGGAGTGAGGGCATGACTGCCACCGGTCCGAAGGAATGCCCGAACGCCGACTGAGCTACCCCCCGAAAATCGGACAGTGACGGAAGCTACGATCTGACGTCTGCTGGTCTCCAAACACGAGGAGATCAGGACATGTCGAAACGCAGGAACCACGATGCGGCGTTCAAGGCGCGGGTGGCGTTGGAGGCGCTGAAAGGCGAGCGCACGGTGTCGGATCTGGCGACGGCTTACGAGGTCCATCCGACGATGATCCATCAATGGAAGAAGGCGCTGCTGGAAGGCGCCGCAGGGATCTTTGAGCGTGGTGGCAAGGCCGCCGCGACAGCCGAGATCGCCGAAGATACGGTTCGTGACCTGCATGCCAAGATCGGAGAGCTGGCCGTCGCCAACGATTTTTTGGCAAGAAAGCTCAAGCCGTGGACCGGGAAGTGAGGCGGGGCATGATCGAACGCAACCATCCCCAACTGTCGGTCGGGGTGCAATGCCGCCTGCTCTCGATCTCGCGGTCGTCGTTCTATTACGCGCCGCAGGGCGAGACCGTGATGAACCTCGACCTGATGCTGTTGATCGACAAGCAATTCTTGGAGACGCCGTTCTTCGGCGTCCGGCAGATGACGTGGTACCTGCAAAATGAGGGCCATGCCGTGAACGAAAAGCGCATCCGGCGGCTGATGCGCCTTATGCGTCTGATGCCGATCTACCAAAAACCCAACACCAGCAAGCCCGCGAAAGGCCACAAGACCTATCCCTATCTGCTGGGCGGGCTGCGGGTGGAGCGGCCCAATCAGGTCTGGTGCGCGGACATCACCTACCTGCCCATGCGCCGGGGTTTCCTCTACCTGGTGGCCATCATGGACTGGTTCACGCGCAAGGTGCTGGCCTGGCGCATCTCCAACACGCTGGAGGCGGACTTCTGCGTCGAGGCCCTGAACGAGGCGATCCACAAGTTCGGCCCGCCAGAGATCATGAACACCGACCAGGGCAGCCAGTTCACATCCTTCGACTGGACCGACCGGCTGAAGCGGGCCAGAACCAAGATCTCGATGGACGGCAAAGCCCGATACCTCGACAACATCTTCGCTTCGCGGACCTTCGGTTCATCGAGCGCCTATGGCGGTCCCTGAAGTATGAATGCGTCTACCTGCACGCATGGGAAACCGGATCGCAGGCCAAGGCCGGCATCGGGCGCTGGATCACCTTCTACAACCATCATCGCCCACATACTGCCCATGGCGGACAGCCGCCCGCCGTGGTCTACTTCTCTCACATAGAAACCGATCAGCAGGTGCAGGCAGTAGCTTAAATCACCCGGAAATCTGTCCAAAGATCGGGGAGTAGCTCAACTTGACGTGGAGTACTTGAAGCAAGACGATCCGCTATGGCGGAGAATTTGGCTACTGTACTCAATGTACGACTACGACAGCAAACAAATGGGCTTGGCGAAAATCTTCGAGGGTGTCAGGTATTCTCTGCAGCGACCGAGATAACATAAACCTGTAAAACACACCATGACGACTTGCCAACGAGGGCTGAGGGGGCCACGAATACCCCCTCACCCCTCCGGCACCAGTATCTCCCGTTTCCCCACATGGTTCGCCGGGCTGACCAGCCCCTGTTCCTCCATCTGCTCCACGAGCCGCGCGGCCTTGTTGTAGCCGATGCCCAACTTGCGCTGGATGTAGCTGGTGGAAACCTTGCGGTCCTTCAGGACCACGGCGACGGCGGTGTCGTAGAGGGCGTTTTCCAGGTCGTCGCCGCTGCCGCCGAGGCCCAGCACCAGATCGATGTCGGCCTCGCGGTCCTCGTCCTGGCCCTCGACCACGCCGGACATGTATTCGGGCGGGCCGAAGCTCTTGAGGTGGGTGACGATCTCCTCGACCTCTTCATCCGACACGAACGGCCCGTGGATGCGGGTGATGCGCGAGCCGCCGGCCATGTAGAGCATGTCGCCCATGCCGAGAAGCTGCTCGGCGCCCTGTTCGCCGAGGATGGTGCGGCTGTCGATCTTCGAGGTGACCTGGAAGGAGATGCGGGTCGGGA
>CAZRKU010000115.1:0-9243 GCA_964600685.1 uncultured Frigidibacter sp.
CGGCCGCCGGTGGCCCGACTGGATGATGTCGTTGATGGTGATGTAGATCTCATGTTCGCTGTCGGGCCATTTCAGCTTGTAGGTCGCCCCTTCCAGCGCCTGCGGCCGGTCGAGCGGTTCGGAGAGATAGACGACCTCGGCGCCCTTGTCGGCCTCGGGCATCCTTTCTTCTTTCACGCTGACAGACAGGACCGATCCCGTCACCGCGTTCGGCCGGTAGGTGGTGCAGCCTTTGCAGCCCTGATCCCAGGCCGCCATATAGACGTCCTTGAACGCCTCGAAGCTGATGTCCTCGGGGCAGTTGATCGTCTTGGAAATGGACGAGTCGACCCATTTCTGCGCCGCCGCCTGCATCCGCACATGGTCGAGCGGCGGCAGGGTCTGGGCATTGACGAAATGATCGGGCAAAGGCTTGTCGCCGAACCGTTCGCGCCAGAGGTTCACGGCGTAATCCACCACCTCTTCCTCGGTGCGCGAGCCGTCCTTTTGCAGGACCTTGCGCTTGTAGGCATAGGCGAAGACCGGCTCGATCCCGGAACTTACATTTCCCGCGTAAAGGCTGATCGTGCCGGTCGGCGCGACCGAGGTGAGCAGCGCGTTGCGGATGCCGTGTTCGCGCACGGCCTCGCGCACGTCCTTGCCCATCCGCTTCATGTTGCCGGAAGCCAGGAATTTTTCCGCGTCGAAGAGCGGGAAGGCGCCCTTCTCGCGGGCGAGATCGACCGAGGCGAGATAGGCCGACCGCGCGATCTGCTGCATCCAGTCTTCGCAGGCCTTCGCGGCCTCCTCGGATCCATAGCGCAGCCCGACCATCAGGAGGGCGTCGGCAAGGCCGGTGACGCCCAGCCCGATCCGGCGCTTGGCCTGGGCCTCCGCCTCCTGCTGGGGCAGCGGGAAGCGGCTGGCGTCGACGGTATTGTCCATCATCCGCACGGCCACACGGACGAGATCGTCCAGCGCCGTCAGGTCCAGCGCGGCCTTCTTGCCGAACGGGTCCTTCACCAGCCGCGCCAGGTTGACCGACCCCAACAGGCAGGCGCCATAGGGCGGCAACGGCTGTTCGCCGCAGGGGTTGGTCGCGGCGATCCGTTCGGCATAGCCAAGGTTGTTCATCTGGTTGATGCGGTCGATGAAGATCACGCCCGGTTCGGCATAGTCATAGGTCGCGCGCATGATCTTGTTCCACAGATCCTCGGCCTGCACGGTCCGGTAGACCTTGCCACCGAAGCGCAGATCCCAGCCCCTGCCGGCCTTGACGGCGGCCATGAAACCATCGGTGATCAGCACCGACAGGTTGAACATGCGCAGGCGCGCCGCGTCCTGCTTGGCTTCGATGAACGCCTCGATATCCGGATGGTCGCAACGCATGGTCGCCATCATCGCGCCCCGGCGCGAGCCTGCCGACCTGATCGTGCGGCACATGGCGTCCCAGACGTCCATGAAGGACAAGGGGCCAGAAGCGTCGGCGGCGACACCATGCACCACCGCGCCGCGCGGCCGGATGGTGGAGAAATCATAGCCGATCCCCCCGCCCTGCTGCATGGTCAGGGCGGCCTCTTTCAGCGCCTCGAAAATGCCGCCCATGCTGTCGGGGATCGTGCCCATCACGAAGCAGTTGAAGAGCGTCACGCTGCGGCCGGTGCCCGCGCCTGCGGTGATGCGACCGGCCGGCAGGTATTTGAACCCTTCCAAAGCGACATAGAACCGGTCTTCCCAGGCCGCCGGATCCTTCTCGACCGCGGCAAGGGCGCGGGCGATCCGCCGCCAGGTATCCTCCACCGTCTGATCCAGGGGCGTGCCGTCCGCTTCCTTCAGCCGGTATTTCATGTCCCAGATCTGTTCGGCAATCGGGGCGGCGAAGGTGGTCATGTCATCCTCGGGATTGGGGTCGGTTGGGGCCGACCACCATACGTCTCGTGGGTCAGCAGGTCAACGCGAACCCATCGGATCTGGGAGAGGGCGGCGAGGACCGGTTTCCCTTTCGCCGGTCCTGCCCGGCTGCTAGAACTGAGGCGGGGTGAATGATGTCTGCCGGAATCGTCAATCTTCTGAAACTTTGCGTCGGCGCGGAATCGGTCGAGGATCTGCTCGACTGGCAGCGCACGCATCCCTCGCCCTTCCCGACCGGCGAACGCCGTCATGTGACCCGCATGTGGCCCAAGCGCGACCGCGAAATCCTGGCCGGAGGATCACTCTATTGGGTGGTCAAGGGGTTGGTCCTTTGCCGCCAAAGGATCGTGCGGCTGGATGAGGTGACGGGTGCCGACGGCATCCACCGCTGCGGAATCGTGATGGACCCGGACGTGATCCGCACCGAACCCATGCCGCGCCGCGCCTTTCAGGGCTGGCGCTATCTGGACGTGAAGGACAGCCCGCGCGATCTGGCCCGGGACCGGACCGGGGACGACCGCCTGCCCGATCCGCTGGCGCTGGCGCTGGCCGAGATCGGGCTGAGATAGGAGGGGATCATGATTGTCAGGACACTGGAGGCCATCACCGGAACCGCCTTTGACGTCTCGGGTCCGGGCTGGCAGAGCCGCAGGCTTCTGACCAAACCCGACGGCATGGGTTATACGATGACCGACACGATCATCCACGCCGGGGCGGAGATGGAGCTGGAATATGCCAATCATCTTGAGGCCTGCTACTGCATTTCGGGCGCGGGCGAGGTGCGCGACCATGCGACGGGCGAGATCCATCCGATCCGGCCGGGCACGATCTATGCGCTGAACCGGCATGATCGCCACACGCTGCGCTGTGCACCCGCTGGCGACATGCGGCTGATCTGCTGTTTCACGCCGGCGCTTGCCGGCACCGAACGACATGGGTCCAGCGGCGGGTATGGGGTCTAGGGGGCGCTGCCCCCATCGCCCGTTCCGGGCGATTCCCCCGGGATATTTGGGCCAGAATGAAAGTCAGAAGGGGTTGGAGCCAAGCGCCAGTCGTTCGGCAAGCCCGGCAAAGGTTGGGGTCGCACCTGTCCAGTCGGCGGTGCGGGCGGCATAGAGGGTGGCCTGGCTTTGGTGGATCAGCCCGTCGTCGAGTACCTTGAGATGATTGGCCTTCAAGGTTTCGCCCGAGGAGGTGATGTCGGCAATCGCCTCGGCCGTCAGGTTCTTGACCGTGCCTTCGGTCGCGCCCTGGCTGTCGACGAGCTGATAATCGGCCACGCCGTTCGCCGTCAGGAAGTCCCGGACCAGCCGGTGATATTTCGTCGCGATCCGAAGCCTTTGCCCATGGGCCCGGCGGAAGGCGGCGGCGGCGGCGTCGAGATCGTCGAGGTTTGCCACGTCGATCCAGGCGGCGGGCACCGCGATCACCAGATCGGCCTGACCAAAGCCCATCGGGCAAAGCTCCGCCACCTGCGCGGACCAGTCGGCCAGCCGGTCGCGCACCAGATCCGATCCGGTGACACCCAGATGGATGCGGCCCTGCGCCAGTTCGCCGGGAATTTCGCCCGCCGACAGCAGCACGAGTTCGACGCCCGGCGCACCTTCGACCGCACCGGCATATTCGCGATCCGATCCGGTGCGCTTCAGCGTCACGCCACGCGCGCCGAACCAGTCGAAGCACTGTTCCATCAGCCGGCCCTTGGACGGCACCCCGAGCTTCAGGCTCATGCTTCGCCCTCCAGATCGGCGACGAGGCCCGGGCGGATCACGCCACCCACCGCCGGGATCGACCGGCCCCCGTTGGTGTCGGTGCCCAGCACTTCGGTCATGGCATCATAGCGGCCACCCGAGGCGACCGGCGGCAGCGCCGGGTCGTCCGCATGGAAGGAAAAGACGAAACCGTCGTAATATTCGAGTGTCGTGCGGCCATGGCTGGCCTCGAAATCGAGCGCCGCGACATTCACGTTGCGCGCGGCGAGCGCATCAAGCCGCGCCTCCATCCGATCCGCCGCCGGGCCGATGGCGGGCATGGCGCGCGCCAGATCACGCAGATGGGCCAGCGCGTCAGGCGAACGGGCCGTGAGGTTCAGCAGGTCTTCCAGCAGCGCCACCTCCTCGGGCGAAATCACGGGCGCCGCCGCATCCTCTGCCAGCGCCGCCAGGCGCCGGTCGATTTCCGCCTGTGATCGCAGGCCGACAAGCGGCGCGCCTGCGGGGCGGTCGCCCCGCGCCAGGGCCGACAGTAGGTCCGTCCGCGACGCTGGTGGCGCGGCGCGACCGCCGAAACGGTCGAGAAGCTGGGTGAACCGGCGGGGCCGCCAGATATGGCGCAGAAGGGCGGCCTTGCGGCTGTCGAGCGTCTTCAGCCCGCGCACCGCCGCCATCAGGATCGCGATATCGCCGGTCGCCGCCCTGAGGCCCAGGGGCGCGAGCAGGTCCGAGAAGAGCGCGAAGACCTCCGCATCGGCGGCAGAGGGGTTTTCGCGGTCGAAAACCTCGAACCCGACCTGGAAATATTCCGATTTGCGCGCGCCGGGCCGGTCCTGCTTGCGAAAGACTTCACCCCGGTAGGCGTAACGCGCCGGATCGGCGCCATGGGCCATGTGCATCTGCACCACCGGCACGGTGAAATCCGGGCGCAGCATCATTTCGCCCCGCGCCGGATCGGCGGTCACATAGGCGCGGGCGCGGATATCCTCGCCGTACAGATCCAGCAGCACCTCGGCCGGTTGCAGGATGTCAGCCTCCACCGGCACCGCGCCCGCTGCGAGGAAGGCGCCGTAGAGCCGGTCCGCCGCCCGGCGCGCCGCAGCCTTGTCAGCCATCGCTGCCGTCCAGCATCCGCCTGACCGCCTGCACCAGATCGGCGCGCGGCACCTCTTCCTGCGCGGGGCGGTTCTTCCATTCGTCAAGCGTTGCATTCTCGGCGATCTTCGCGCCAAGGATCAGGTCTTTCAGCACCACGGTGCCGCGCACGGCCTCATCGCCGCCCTGAATGACCGCGACCGGCGACTGGCGCTTGTCGGCATATTTGAGCTGGTTGCCGAAGTTCTTCGGGTTGCCCAGATAGACCTCCGCCCGGATGCCGGCGCGGCGGAGTTCGCCGGCCATCGCCTGATAATCGGCCATGCGGTCGCGATCCATCACGGTGACGATGACTGGCCCGCGCGTATCTGCCCCCGCCCGACCCTTGGCGCGCAGCGCGGCCAGAAGCCGGTCGACGCCGATGGAGACGCCGGTTGCCGGCACCGACTGGCCGGTGAAGCGCTTCACCAGATCATCATAGCGCCCGCCGCCCGCGACCGAGCCGAACTGGCGCTTGCGGCCCTTTTCGTCGAGGATTTCGAAGGTGAGTTGGGCCTCGAAGACCGGGCCGGTGTAGTAGCCGAGGCCGCGCACGACAGAGGGGTCCACCACGATCCTATCCGAGTCATACCCCTGAGCCTGCAGCAATTTGGTGATTGCCTCCAACTCCGCGACACCCTCAAGACCGACTTCTGAAGTTCCCACAGCAGTGCGAAGGTTCTGAAAAGTGTCCTCCGCAGTTTCTGCCTTTGCCATCAGAAAATTCAGCACCGGCTCGACCTGCCAATCGAAGAGACCAATGCCTTCTATGCGAGCACCCGATGCGTCAACGCGGCCTGTAGTCAGCAGTTCCCTAACGCCCTCGGCGCCGACCTTGTCAAACTTATCCATCGTCCGCAGAACATTTTGTGCGCGTTCGATATTTTGAGCCGTTACCTCAAAAAATGCCTGCTCGACTGCACTTTTTGTCGTCTCTCCCGATTTTTCACCGTGGTCGACTAGACCCATTCTTTCTAGGACGCCGTTCAGAACCTTGCGATTGTTGACCTTGACCACATAGTCGCCGCGCAGGATGCCAACCTCCTCCAGCGCGTCGGCGAGCATGGCGCAGATCTCTGCGTCAGCCGCGACCGAGGCCGAACCGACCGTATCGGCGTCGCACTGGTAGAACTGGCGGAACCGGCCCGGCCCCGGCTTTTCGTTACGCCAGACCGGGCCCATCGCGTAGCGGCGGTAGGGGGAGGGCAGATCATTGCGGTATTGCGCGGCGACGCGGGCCAGCGGCGCGGTCAGGTCGTAGCGCAGCGCCAGCCAGTCGGCGCCCTCGTCCTGCCAGGCAAAGACCCCTTCGTTCGGGCGGTCGACGTCGGGCAGGAACTTGCCGAGTGCCTCCACCGTCTCCACCGCGCTCGTCTCGAGCGGGTCGAAGCCATAGCGATGATAGACCCCGGCAATCGCGTCGAGCATGGCTTTCCGCTCGGTCACTTCCGCGCCGAAATAGTCGCGGAAGCCTTTCGGCGTTTCCGCGCGCGGCCTGCGCTGGGGTCTATCCTTGGACATCGTCTTGCCTTCACCTTTTGCGGTCCGGGGTGTAACGGATGAGGGACGAGGCGGCAAGCGCGGCCTCGTGCGGGAGAGGGCCATGGCAGACCGGCTGGACAAGATGGAAGAGGCGCTGGCGCATCTGTCGCGGACGATCGAGGATCTGTCCGATGTCACCGCCCGTCAGGCACGGGAAATCGACCTGCTGACCCGGCGCGTGGCGCTGCTGATCGAGCGGGAGGCGGACCGCGAAGCGGCAGGCAGCGGCACGATCCCGCTGGCCGATCAGAAGCCGCCGCACTGGTAAAAGCTGCTTGCTCCGTTCAGTGAAACGTGAAGGGTGAAGGCCCCGCGCCTGCACTGCCACCGATGCCGGGACTGCAGCCGGGATCAGCCAAGCGGCAAGGCCGTCGTGGACTTGATTTCCCTCAGAACGAAACTCGATACCACCGCGCGCACGAACGTGCTGCGCAGCAGGTAGTGGGACATGAATGCTTCATAGGCCTCCACGTCGCGCACCCGGACCTTCAGCATATAATCGGCCTGACCCGACACCGAATGGCATTCCAGAACCTCGGGCAAGCGGCGCACCAGCGCGGTGAACCCGGCAACGGAGGTTTCGGAATGATCGGCAAGGCTGATCTGGGCCAGAACGCAGAGTTTCGCCCCGACCTTGGCGGGGTCGAGAAGCGCCACGCGCGCGCGGATCACGCCTGCTGCCTCAAGCTCGTTCAGCTTGCGCCAGAGCGTGGACTGGGCAATGCCCGTGCGCGCCGAAAGATCGGCGAGAGACAGCGCTGCGTCCGCCTGAATTTCCCGAAGGAGCTGCTTCTCGTGATCAGAAAATTCCACTTCCGCATCCATTTTGGGAATCTGTGCCAAATTGTGATGCAAGCGTTCGAAATTTGAAAGCTTTTTTCGCGCGCCGCACGGCAAACTGTAGCCGCGAACAGGAGGCGATCATGGCAGGCTACATCTCCAAGACACCCGACGCCCGTGGCCTTTATCCCTACACGGCCGAAGAGGATGCGGTCTGGGGTGAACTTTTCACGCGGCAGATGCGTTTTCTGGAGGGCCGCATGGCCCCCGCCTTTCTGGAGGCGGTTCACAGGTTGGGGCTGACGGCTGACCATGTGCCGCAGGTGCGCGATGTCAGCGCGCGGCTGAGCCTGCTGACCGGGGCGGGGGTCGAAGGGGTGCCCGCGCTCATCCCGCCCGCGCGGTTCTACGATCTGCTGTCCGAACGGAAATTCCCGGTCGCCACATTCCTGCGCCGCCGGGAGGACATGGACTATATCGAGGAGCCGGACATCTTCCACGAAGTGTTCGGCCACTGCCCGCTGCTGACCGATCCCGACTATGCCGCCTTCATCGAACGGTTCGGCAAGACGGCGGCCGCGCTTGGCAAGAGTTGCAGCTGGCGCCTGTTCCGGCTGTTCTGGTTCACCGTCGAATTCGGGATGATCCGCACCGACGAGGGCATCCGCGGCTTCGGCGCGGGGATCGCCTCGTCCCTCTCCGAGGCCGCCCATGCAACCAGTGGCAAGGCGGAAATGCTGCCTTTCGACCTGATGACGATCTTCCGCACCCCGTATCGCATCGACATCGTGCAGCCGGTCTATTTCGTCATCGACAGTTTCGCCCAATTGGCTTCCGCGCTGGACACCGACGTCGGCGCGATGGTCAACGAGGCGAAACGGTTGGGCGATCTGCCGGCACGCTTCGAAAAGGCGGCCTGACGAGCGAGGGTGCTGCCCGCGCGCTCCCGGGACATTTCGGGACAGAGAATGGCAAGGGGTCAGACCTCCTCGACCATCACCACGCCCTGCATCGACTTGATCGCGCCCTTGATCTGCGGATTGACCGGGAAATCCCGACCGGTCGTCACCTCGATCTCGGCCCCCGTGTCGCGGTCGAAAATGCAGAAACTGACGGCGCCCGTTCCCCGCCCCTTCGCCTCGCCCGCCATGCGATCCAGCAGCCCCGCGACCGAAGACACGGCGGCGGGCGTGTCGACATGCACCCTCAGCCCCGCCGCCCCGGCATCGGCGGCGACGGCATCGATCGGTTGGGCGCCGCGCGCCAGCAGCTTCAGCGTTTCGCCTTCCAGATTGGCCTCGACCGTCAGCACCACCGCCTGCCCCGGTTCCAGATGCTGGCGCGCGGCTTCCAGCGTGTCGGAAAAGACCGTCACTTCATAAAGCCCGGTCGGGTCGGAGAGCGAGACGAAGGCGAAACGGTTGCCCTTGGCTGACTTCCGCTCCTGCCGGGCCGATACCGTCCCCGCGAGCCTGGCAACCATCGGCCCGCGTTCGGCGGCGAGGGTCAGTTCCGCGAGCGTCATCACCTGCTTGCGTTTCAGCGCGGGCATGTAGTCGTCGAGCGGATGGCCCGACAGATAGAAGCCCACCGCCTGATGTTCCTCGGCCAGCCGTTCGACCGGCAGCCAGTCGTTCGTCTGCGCCAGACGGGGTTCCGGCAGATCATCGCCCGCCTCGCCGAAGAGCGACACTTGCGACGACCCGGCCTGTTCATGGATCGCAGCCGACCAGCCGGCAAGCGCATCGAGACTGTCGAAGACGCGCTTGCGGTTGGGGTCGAGCACATCGAAGGCCCCGGCCCGCACCAGCATTTCCAGCGGGCGCTTGCCCAACCGTTTCACGTCCACACGGCGGGCGAAGTCGAAGAGCGTGACGAAGGGCTTGTCGCCGCGCGCCTCGACAATCATCTTCATCGCCTCGACGCCCACGTTCTTCAGCGCGCCCAGCGCATAGACCAGCTTGCCTTCCTTTACGGTAAAGGTCGCCAGCGAGCGGTTGACGCAGGGCGGCACGGTGGTGATCCCCATCACGTCGACCTCGCGCTTGTAGATCGCGAGCTTGTCGGTCAGATGGATATCGCAGTTCATCACCGCGGCCATGAATTCGACCGGATGGTTCGCCTTGAGCCAGGCGGTCTGGTAGCTGACCACGGCATAGGCGGCGGCGTGGGATTTGTTGAACCC
>CAZRKU010000116.1:0-8922 GCA_964600685.1 uncultured Frigidibacter sp.
TCGATGGTGATGGCCTGCGCCGGGCAGATCGCCTCGCACAGCTTGCAGGCGATGCAGCGTTCCTCGCCGTTCGGGTAACGGCGCAGCGCATGTTCGCCCCGGAACCGCGGGCTGAGCGGCCCCTTCTCGTGCGGATAGTTCAGCGTGGCCTTTGGCGCGAAGAAATACTTCAGCCCCAGCTTCAAACCCACCCAGAAGTCGACGAGCAGGAAATACTTGGCGGCACGGGTATAGTCGATGTTCGACATGATCAGCCCCCCATCGCGAAACGGGCCCAGAAGGCACCGAAGATTTCAAATTTCGCCAGGAACGATACCACAACCACCCAACCGATGGACAAGGGCAGGAACACTTTCCAGCCGATGCGCATCAACTGGTCATAGCGATAGCGCGGCACGATCGCCTTCACCATGGCGAACATGAAGAAGAAGAAGCCCATCTTCGCGACCATCCACAGCGGGCCGTCGGGCAAGCCCGGAATGGGCGAAAGCCAGCCGCCGAAGAACAGAAGCGAGGTCAGCGCGCACATCAGGAAGATGGCGATATATTCGCCGGCCATGAACAAGAGGAACGGGGTCGACGAATATTCGACCTGATAGCCGGCGACGAGTTCGCTCTCCGCCTCGGGCAGGTCGAACGGCGGGCGGTTGGTTTCCGCCAGCGCCGAGATGAAGAACAAGGCGACCATCGGCAGGTGCGGCAGCCAGTACCAGCCCAAGAGCCCGTAACCCGTGTCCTGCGCCCGGACGATATCGCCGAAGTTCAGCGAGCCGGTCGAAATCACTACCCCGATGATGATCAGGCCGAGCGAGACTTCATAGGAAATCATCTGCGCGGCGGAACGCAGCGAGCCGAGGAACGGATATTTTGAGTTCGAGGCCCAGCCCCCCATGATCACGCCGTAAACCTCGAGCGAGGACATGGCGAAGACGTAGAGGATGGCCACGTTCAGGTCCGACAGAACCCATGTGTCGCTGAACGGGATCACCGCCCAGGCGATGACGGCGAGCACGAAGGACAGCATCGGGGCCAAGAAGAAGACGAACCGGTCGGCGCCCGCCGGCACGACGATTTCCTTCACCACATATTTCAGCGCGTCTGCCACCGATTGCAGCAGGCCGAAGGGCCCCACGACATTCGGGCCGCGCCGCATCTGCACGGCCGCCCAGATTTTCCGGTCGCCGTAGACAAGGAACAGCAGGCTGATCATCACGAAGCCGATGATCAACAGGCCTTGGAGTGCGATCAGCACGAAGGTGCCGAAAGGTGTTGCAAGAAACTCTGCCATTGTCTCCAGTCCTCGGTCTTTCAGCCGCTCAGGCCGCCTTGTCTTGCGCCGCGAAAGGTCCGGTCGGAATGGCCCTGTCACCACATTCCTCGACCGTCACGTCCGCGTCGATGGTTTGCACGCCCCGGGGCAATGCCGCCGTGACGCTGTAAACAGCATCGCCGCGCCAAATGCCACCCTCTTTGTCGGTCAGAGTAAGCACATGGCGCACGAAACCGGCATTGTTTTTCACCGCATAACCGGCGGCGATGCAGCGGGCGAATTCGCCCGCAGCCGCCTCCGCATCCGCGCCTTTCAGCGTGACCCGCACCCGCACCAGATCGTCCTTCCAGCCCACCGCATCGGCAGACAGGTAAGTCGCGCGCGCCAGTCCCGGCTCTGCGGTCGGCGCCATGCCCGCGCAGCCCGCCAGCCCGGCGAAAGAACCGGTCAGGAGAACCCCGAAGGTGATGCGCCCCGCCCCCAAGTGCCTACTCCGCCGCCAGAAGGCCTTCGGCCCGCGCCTTGGCCATGGCCGACAGATCCGCCATGACCTGGCTGGCCCGCGCAATCGGGTTGGTCAGGTAGAAATCCTGCACCGCCACGCGGAAATCGGCCTTGCCCGGTGCCCGGACCGGCAGTGCTTTCCAGTCGTTCACCGGCACCTGATCGACGCCCCCCAGATGCGGATGCGCCGCCACCAGCGCCTGACGCAGCACGGCAAGCGTATCCCAGGGCAGCGCCGCGCCCAGTTCCGCCGACAGCGCCCGCAGGATCGCCCAGTTTTCCTTCGCCTCGCCCGGCGCGAACCCGGCGCGCATCGCCAGCTGCGGGCGGCCTTCGGTATTGACGAACAGGCCGTTCTCCTCGGTCCATGCGGCGCCAGGCAGGATGATGTCCGCCCGGTGCGCACCCCGGTCGCCATGGCTGCCCTGATAGATCACGAACGCACCCGGCGCGATCTCCACCTCGTCGGCGCCGAGGTTGTAGATGACCTCGGCCCCCTCGATCGCGGCGGCCAGCCCGCCCTCGGTCACAGCCCCGACGTCCATCGCCCCGACACGTCCGGCGGCGGTGTGCAGTATCAGAAGCTTGCTGCCAGACGCTTCGGCAATCTTCATGGCAAGCGCCAGCACCGCCTCGCCATCGGCCTCGCGGATTGCCCCTTGGCCGACGATGACGACACCGCCCAGCCCGCGGCACGCTGCCAGATCGGCCTCTGCCTCGGCTACCCGCGACAGTGCCAGGCGGTCGCCACCCACATGCCGGTAGTCGTAGGTCAGGTCGGCGGCGGGCCCGACCATGGCCACCTTTGCACCCCTGGACCAGGCCTTGCGGATGCGGGCATTCAGGACCGGCGCCTCCTCGCGCGGATTTGTCCCGATCAGAAAGATCGCCTTAGCGCCGTCGATATCCTCGATCCGCGCCGTGCCGACATAGGCCGAACGGTTGCCTGCGGGCAGCTTTGCCCCGTCCGTCCGGCATTCGACCGTGCCGCCCAACCCTTCGATCATCGTCTTCAGGCTGAAAGCCGCCTCGACCGGGGCCAGATCACCCACCAGCCCTGCGACCCGCCTGCCCTTCATCGCCTTCGCCGCCGCCGCCAGTGCCTCGGGCCATGTCGCCTTCCGCAGCCTGCCGCCGTCACGGACATAGGGCACGTCCAGCCGCTGGCGGCGCAGACCGTCCCAGATGAACCGGGTCTTGTCGGAAATCCATTCCTCGTTCACGCCGTCATGGTTGCGCGGCAGGATGCGCATGACCTCGCGCCCCTTCACATCGACCCTGATGTTCGAGCCAAGCGCATCCATCACGTCGATCGACTCGGTCTTGGTCAGTTCCCACGGGCGCGCGGTGAAGGCGTAGGGTTTCGACGTCAGCGCGCCGACCGGGCACAGGTCGATGATGTTGCCCTGCAGGTTCGAATCGAGCGTCAGGTTGAGGTAACTGGTGATCTCCGCATCCTCGCCGCGCCCGGTCTGGCCCATCTGGGTGATGCCGGCCACTTCGCTGGTGAAGCGCACGCAACGCGTGCAGGAAATGCAGCGCGTCATCGCGGTGGCGACAAGCGGCCCGAGGTTCAGGTCTTCGCTCGACCGCTTGGGCTCGCGGTAGCGGCTGAAATCGACGCCGTAAGCCATCGCCTGATCCTGCAGGTCGCATTCGCCGCCCTGATCGCAGATCGGGCAGTCGAGCGGATGGTTGATCAGCAGGAACTCCATCACCCCCTCGCGGGCCTTCTTGACCATCGGGCTGTTGGTCCTGACCACCGACGGCTCGCCGTTCGGGCCGGGGCGCAGATCCTTGACCTGCATCGCGCACGATGCCGCAGGCTTCGGCGGACCGCCCACGACCTCCACCAGACACATCCGGCAGTTCCCGGCGATGGAGAGCCGCTCGTGGTAGCAGAACCGGGGCACTTCGACCCCGGCCAGCTCGCAGGCCTGGATCAGCGTCAGGTTCGGATCGACCTCGACTTCGATATTATCAATGATGATTCTGCGGAGGTTCGACATTCTTCAGGACTCCGAACGGATATTGGAGGCCACCGTCACCGGTGGCCAGGATTTGAAGGCAAGGATGAGAAGCGGCAGAAGCGAAAGCGGGATCGCCAGAAGCGGCAGGATGATCGCCCAGGAGCCGTAGCCCTGCCCCATCATCGTGCGGAAGGCAAAGGTGATCAGGGCCGATCCCACCAGCGGCGCGGCGCAGAACGCCAGGATCCCGCCGCGAAAGCCCGCCTTCTGGAAGACCATTACGTAAAGCACGCTGGCAATCAGCGGGCCAAGGAACTGAAGTGCGATCATCGCCCTACTCCGCCGCCATTTGTGTGCAGGCACGGCTCTTCCACAGTTGCGCCTCCGTGAGATGCTTCCAGCCAAACGCATGGTCGCTGTCGCCATGCGCCTTCAGATGCTCCAGCCGCGCCAGCGCCTCCTCCGGCGTCGGGTGGTGGCCTGCGGGCACCCACCACATGACGAAATGCATCGCGCCCAGCACCTGAAACCATTCGGCGCGGCGTTCGTAGAACTGCCGGTGGACGGTGTTCCAGACGAAGTTCTCCAATGTCTCGACGCTCTCCCAGACCGTCAGGTTCGAGATGAACTGCGGATCGCCGCCGACCTTCGCCTCGGTATTGCCCTTCCCCGGCTCGCCCGAACCCTCCATCATCCAGACGAAGCCCGGCATGCGCTTGCCCAGCCCGTTGACCCGGTCGAGCGCCGCCATGAACTCCGCCACGCGCGGATCGTCGGTCGGCGCGATCAGGCGGCCGATGTTGAGTTCGGCCAGGTGAAGAGCCGCAGTCATTCGCGGCCCCCCGACCGTACGCCGGCACGGCCAGCGCCCGACCGCCCCCCCAAGCGGGCGCTTCGCTTCCCGCCCGCGGCCGGTCGCCGCCCGAGCACTGAGAACTTCACCGCAGCCGCAAGCGTCATGATCACTCCGCCGCCATCGCACCCATGCGGCCGGTCTTCTTGGCCTTGATCCGGTCCTCGATCTCGTCGCGGAACTGGCGGATCAGGCCCTGGATCGGCCAGGCGGCGGCGTCGCCCAAGGCGCAGATCGTGTGGCCCTCGACCTGCTTGGTCACGCTCAGCAGCATGTCGATCTCCTCGATCTCCGCCTCGCCCCGGACCAGCCGGTCCATCACCCGCATCATCCAGCCGGTGCCTTCGCGGCAGGGCGTGCACTGGCCGCAGCTTTCATGCTTGTAGAATTTCGACAGCCGCCAGATCGCCTTGATCACGTCGGTCGACTGATCCATCACGATCACCGCCGCCGTGCCCAGACCCGACCGCGCCTCGCGCAGCCAGTCGAAATCCATGATCGCCTCGTCGCACTGCGCCGCGTTCAGCATCGGCACCGACGACCCGCCGGGGATCACCGCCTTGAGGTTCTTCCAGCCGCCCCTGACCCCGCCGCAGTGGGTTTCCAGCAGCTCCTTCAGCGTGATCGACATGCTTTCTTCGACCACACAAGGGTTGTTCACATGGCCCGAGATGCCAAAGAGCTTGGTCCCGGTATTGTTCGGCCGCCCGAACGAGGAAAACCACGAGGCCCCGCGCCTGAGGATCGTCGGCACCACGGCGATGGATTCCACATTGTTCACCGTGGTCGGACAACCGTAGAGCCCCGACCCCGCCGGGAACGGCGGCTTCATGCGCGGCATGCCCTTCTTGCCCTCAAGGCTTTCCAGAAGCGCTGTTTCCTCGCCGCAGATATAGGCCCCGGCCCCGTGCGCCAGATAGAGGTCGAAATCATACCCCGACTTGCAGGCATTCTTGCCGATCAGGCCCGCGTCATAGGCCTCGTCGATCGCCGCCTGCAGCGCCTCGCGCTCGCGGATATACTCGCCGCGGATATAGATGTAGCAGGCATTGGCCCCCATCGCGAACGACGCGATCAGGCAGCCCTCGACCAGCGTGTGCGGATCGTGGCGCATGATTTCCCGGTCCTTGCAGGTGCCGGGCTCGGACTCGTCGGCGTTCACCACCAAATAGGACGGCCGCCCGTCCGACTGTTTGGGCATGAAGGACCATTTGAGACCGGTCGGGAACCCGGCGCCACCCCGGCCACGCAGGCCCGAGCCCTTCACCTGTTCGACGATCCAGTCGCGCCCCTGGGCGAGGATCTTCGCAGTCCCGTCCCAATGGCCGCGCTTCATCGCGCCCTTCAGGCTGCGGTCGTGCATGCCATAAAGGTTGGTGAAAATCCGGTCCTGATCGCTCAGCATTCTTTGGTCCTCATGTCGGTCAGGCTCATTTCCCGGCCCGTTTTTGACGCCGCCACAGCCGTGCGACCACGACAAGCGACCAGATAAGCGCGGCAATCGCCGCCAGATCGAAAAGGAAGGCATAGGACGGATCAAGCCCCAGGCGCCCGCCCAACCATTGCGCGCCCATCCACAGGATCATCGCGCCGGCGATGACCAGGGCGACCATCCGCCCCTGGCGCGCACGGGCGGTGGCCTCGTTGGTCGGGGTGTTGCCGTTCATGCGCCACCCTTGGCCAGCGCGCGGGCCTGCTTGACCCATCCGTCACGGGTGATCCGGCCCTTGAAGTTCGCCATCTTGCTGTCGACCAGCGCGATGTCGCGGGCCTTCCAGCCGGCGATCTGGTCGAAATGCCAGATGCCGATGTCATTGAGAAGCTTTTCCAGCTTCGGCCCGACGCCGACGATCAGCTTGAGATCATCCCCCTTGCCCCCGCGCGGACTCAGCAGCAGCACGGTCTCCTCGCTGGTTGCTTCCTTGGTCCGCCCCATGGCCGCGTCAAGACCGGTGGCGCTTGCCGCGCCTGCCGGGGACTTCGCCTTCTGCGGCGCGGTCGCCTTGGGTTTTGCCGCGGCTTTCGGTTTTGCCGCAGGTGAGTTTGCCGCCGGTTTGGCCGATGGCTCGGCAGCCGCAGCGGACGCGGCAGCGAACGTCTTCGGGTCGGGGCGCGGCGTGACCGCCGAAAGGACGACCGGCGCAGCGGCGGCGCTTTCGGTTGCCGCCTGTCCCGCTGGCGCGGAACCAACGGGTTCCGGCTTCACGGGTGCCGGATCGGGCAACCGTGCCGGTTCAGGCGCAGGCTGGCGATGGGAGGCGGCGTCCCCGACGGCAGTGGCGTCACAGATTGCCCAGCGCAGGATGAATGCACCGGCGACGGCCAGGATCGCCGCGATGATCAGGGCCTTGAGCACCGGATAGCCCAGTGCAACGCTCAGGAGCAGCCACAGAAGAACACCGCCCACCGCAGCGATTTGCCAGCATTTCCGCCGGCAGGACATCTTGTCAGCTTCACTCATGATCTGTCTCGCCCCCTCCTGGTTGCGTCACGCCTTCGCCTTGCCGTCGATCAGCGCGCGCGCCTGTCCAACCCAGTCCTCGCGGACGGCGCGACCCTTGAACCCGTCGAGATTGTCGTCGACCCACGCCAGTTCCGCCTGCGTCCAGGCGGCGATCTGGTCGAAATGGAAGAACCCGAGCGAATGGAGCAGCACCTCCAGCTTCGGCCCTATCCCTTTGATGATCTTCAGATCGTCCGCGCCGGCCTTGCGCGGGACCTTCAGGCCGCGCGGCCTTTTCGGCTTGGCCGGGGCCTCCGGGAGTTCCGTGGTTTTCACAGGCTCGGCCACCGGGGCGGTTTTCGCAGCCGGTGCTTCGACCCTGGCCGCAGGTCTTGCGGCCTTGGCACCAGCGGGCTTGCCCAGCCACGGCGTCAGAAGCGGCACCTCCGTCCCGTCGATCCGCTTGATACTGTCGCCAATGTCCACGGCGCGCTGGACCGAACCGTTATATTGGGTGCGGCCGGATTCGAAGTCCTTGAGGCTCGTCAGACCCGACAGCGGCTCTGCCGCATAACGCCCGTTCTGCGGTCCGGGCACCGGCACGCGGCCCTCGGCCATCTCGTCCAGAAGCCGCGACAGGCTTTCCGCCGTCAGATCCTCGTAATAATCCTTGCCGATCTGGGCCATCGGCGCATTGGCGCAGGCGCCGAGGCATTCGACCTCCTCCCAGGAGAACCTGCCGTCCGCCGACAGCATATGCGCCTTCGGCGCGATCTTTTCGCGGCAGACCTTGATCAGGTCCTCCGCCCCGCAGATCAGGCAGGACGTGGTGCCACAGATCTGGATATGGGCAACCGATCCAACAGGTTGCAGCTGGAACATGAAGTAGAAGGTCGCCACCTCCAGCGCCCGGATATAGGCCATGCCCAGCATGTCGGCGACATGTTCGATCGCCTTGCGGGTCAGCCAGCCTTCCTGCTCCTGCGCGCGCCACAGGAGGGGGATGATCGCCGAAGCCTGACGGCCCTCGGGGTATTTGGAGATCTGGCCCTGCGCCCAGGCGAGGTTCGCGGGGGTAAAGGCGAAGGACGCCGGTTGCTCATGGTAAAGACGGCGGAGCATCAGCGGTCAACCTCTCCGAAAACGATATCCATTGTGCCGATGATGGCGGCGACGTCGGCCATCCAGTCGATCGACTGAAGATGCGGGAAGCCCGGGGCGCGGATCTTGGCGCGATAGGGTTTGTTCGATCCGTCCGCCACCAGATAGACGCCGAATTCGCCCTTGGGCGCTTCGACCGCCGCATAAACCTCACCGGCGGGGACATGGAAGCCTTCGGTGTAAAGCTTGAAATGGTGGATCAGGGCTTCCATCGAGGTCTTCATGTCACCGCGCGACGGCGGGGAGAGCTTGCCGCGCGCCAGAATGTCACCCCGTTCCACGCGCAGCTTCGTGATCGCCTGACGGATGATCGAAACGCTCTCCCGCATCTCGGCCATGCGGCAGAGATAGCGGTCGTAGCAGTCGCCGTTCTTGCCGACCGGGATCTTGAACTCGAACTCGTCGTAGCACTCGTAGGGCTGGGCGCGGCGCAAGTCCCAGGCCATGCCGGACCCGCGCACCATGACACCGGAATATCCCCATTCCAGCGCATCCTCCTCGGTCACGATACCGATCAGGGCGTTACGCTGCTTGAAGATGCGGTTTTCGGTCAGCAGCCCGTCGAGATCGTCAAGCACCTTGGGGAAGGTCTCGGTCCAGGCCTCGATATCGTTCAGAAGCGCATCGGGCAGATCCTGATGCACGCCACAGCGACGGAAGAAGGCGGCATGCAGACGCGCGCCGCTGGCTCGTTCATAGAACACCCTCAGCTTTTCGCGTT
>CAZRKU010000117.1:0-2215 GCA_964600685.1 uncultured Frigidibacter sp.
CGAGACGCTGGTGCCCGGTGTCACGGTGAACGCCCTGCATTGCATCGGCGAGGATCGCGGCGATGGCCGTTTCCAGGTCTTCCAGCGCCAGTTCGAACTGGTCCGGATTGATCTTCTCCGACCGCCGCCCGAAGGCTGCCTGCTTGAAGGCCGCTACCAGCTTCTCCAGGCGCGCGATCCGCTCGTCCTTGCGCTGGTCACGCGCCTCCGCGGCGATCAGCATCGCCTTCAGCGCAGCAATTTCATCAAGCAAGTCAGCGGTATCTGGCATACCATGCTTCTACCAAACCGCCACAGACGATGCCTCTGGAAAGCACCACCTGAGTCATCCCGTCGCAGTCATTCCACGGCTTCTGGAGTTCTTGCTTCAACGGCCCGGACCCGCCGCCAATCCGGCCCGGCAAATAGCGCCTCGAACTGCGCGTGGTTCATCAGCATCAGCCCGTCCTTCACGGCAGGCCAGGTAAATGTGTGCTCTTCCAGCCGTTTGCAGGCCATTACCAGACCCGTGCCGTCCCAGTAGAGCAGCTTCAGCCGATCCGCCTTCCTGGCCCGGAACACGAAGACGGTGCCGGTGAACGGGTCCTTGCGCAGCTCGTTCTTCACCATCGCGGCCAGACTGTCATGGCCCTTCCGGAAGTCGATGGGCTTGGTGGCCACCATGATCCGCACCCGGTTCGACGGAAAGATCACGGGCTGGCCCGCAATGCCATGACCAGTTCCGCAACCCGGGCGGCGGGCGTGGCAGAAACCAGCCGCACGGTCACAGGGCCGATGACCAGATCAATCGACGCAGTTGCAACTGGCAGTTCTTCCGGCTGCGCCAACGCCGTCGGCGGGGCAAACTCCGCCCAGGCAACCTCCGGCACGACCAGCTTGCCCTGCCGCGCCAGCGTCCGCCACGAGGACAAGTGGCTGGCCTTCAAACCATGCCGACGCGCCACCTCGTTCACCGTGACACCGGGCACCAGCGTCTCGGCGACCATTCGGCCCTTCGCCTCATCCGACCATCGCCGCTTGGCTGCCGGAGCCGCCAAAAGCTCCACGAACCCCACGGCCTCCATATGGCGCTCCCGATGGACTCCCACTGACACCTCCCGTGCAAATCTCCACGGAACGCGCAATCGCAGCTTACAGATTCAGCGGGAAGGTGGGGTCAACACAGCGCTTGCACCTGTCGGGCCATCCAGAACCTCGATCCGCGCCGCTCCCTTCGGGCCGCAAACCTCCATCCGATGCTCATTTTGGTGCTCCACTGCCAACCTCCCGCAAACTCAGTTGCAGGGCGGCATGCCCGAAGTCACAGAAAGCCAAAACCACGGGGCGGGCGCACCGCTTGCGGTCAAATGGCGGGGCAGGATCCTCCTTATCACCCTTCTCGCCCTGGTCTGGGGCAGAGATGAAGATGGGGCCGAAGGGAAGATCAAGACGGCATTCGTCGAAACCTTCGATGCGGAGCTTGGCGGCCAGCGGTCGCATCAGCGCCGTCCTGCCAGACTACAGCAGGGATCCGCGCAAGCCGGATTCAGACCTCCCGCGCATCGCGTTCGGCGATCCAGCCATGGGCGGGATCGTTGGCAAAGCGCCAGCTGCGCCGCGGCCCGGCCATGACATTCAGATAATAAAGCTCATACCCATAGGGCGCGCCGCAGGGATGATGGCCCTTCGGCACCAGAACCACGTCATGATCGCCAAAGCTCATCGTCTCGTCCAGGCTACCGTCCTCGGTATAGACGCGCTGGACCGCAAAGCCCTGCGCCGGGTTCAGCCGGTGATAATAGGTCTCCTCCAGATAGGTCATGCGCGGAAAGTCATCCTCGTCATGCCGATGCGGCGGATAGGAGGACCAGTGGCCCGCCGGCGTGAATACCTCGGTCACCAACAGGCTGTCGGCATAATCCTCGGCCTCCATCGCGATGTTGTTGATGTGGCGCGTGTTCGTGCCCTGCCCCCTCGCGGTCAGAACAATCCCCTCTGGCCCGATCCGGCGCGCCGGATGCCCGGCATGGCCCGGCGCGGAACAGACGGCAAGCGTACAGTCGGTCTTGGCCAGCGCCTCCCAGTGGCTGCCGGACGGGACATAGAGGCAATGCGGCGGCGTCTTTTCAAAGACATTCATCCGGTCCCCGAGCACACCGAAATCGGTGCCGCCGGCCGAGATCGCAGCCTTGCCTTCCACCATCACGAGGATCACCTCGCGCCCGCCCTCGGCCGG
>CAZRKU010000117.1:2315-8831 GCA_964600685.1 uncultured Frigidibacter sp.
CCGAAGCCCACAAACCCCCAGCCCGCGCCCTCGGGCGTGATGTCATGGACCTTGCCGGTTTCACCCGACGGCTTGCGCAGAAGGTTCATGGCTTCTCCTCATTCATTCTGGTCCAAATATCCCGGTGGGGTCTCGGGGAGGCAGCGCCTCCCCGGCCTTGCATCAGGTCAATCCCGCCTGCCCCGCGAAGTGCTTCAGGCAGGCCAGGCCCATCATCTGATATTTCAGCGGATCGCGCACCTGCGGATCCTGCTCGGCCTCGATCACCAGCCAGCCCCGATAGCCATGCTCCGCCGCCACCCTCAGGACCGGCGTGAACTCGACGCAGCCCTCCGGGTCGCCCGGTACAGTGAAGACTCCGCGACGGACCCCTTCAAGGAAGGACAGACGCTTCGCCCGCACCTCGGCCATGACCGCCGGACGGATGTTCTTGGCATGGACATGCGCCACCCGGCCCATGTGCCGCCGCGCCACCGCCAGCGGATCGCCCCCGCCGAAGGTGCAATGCCCGGTGTCGAGCAAAAGATGCGTCTGCGGCCCGGTCACTTCCATCAGCCGGTCGATCTCGGCCTCGGTCTCCACGATCGTTCCCATATGATGGTGATAGGCGAGCGTGATGCCCTGCGCCGCCGCAAAGGCCGCCAGCGCCTCGATCCCTTCGCCAAAGCTGTCCCACTGGTGATCGGGCAATGCCGGGCGGTCATTCACCGGCGTTCCGTCCGCCCCGTGAATGGCGTTCGAGGTTTCGCAGACGATGATCACCTTCGAGCCCATCGCCTTCAGCACGTCCAGAAACGGCTGCATCGCCCGCTTTTCAGTCTCGATGTCATTGACCAGAAGGTTCGTCGAATGCCAGCCCGAGACGAATTTCAGCCCGCGCGACCCCAGAACCTGCCTCAGCCCCTCGGGCGTCGTGGGCAGCTTGTGGCCTTTTTCAATGCCGTCAAAGCCGATGACCCGGCAATCGTCCAGACACTGCTCCAGGCTGATATGCGCGCCGATGGTCCGGTCGTCGTCGTTCGACCAGGCAATCGGATTGGTGCCAAACAGGATCATTCTGCCCTCTCAGTCGGTGCGGCGCTGGCTCAGCGCTTTTTCATAGGAAATCCGCGCCGCACGCACCTCGGCACGGTCGGACACTTCGGGAACGGCCACGTCCCACCAATGGCCGCCAGCGGCGGTCGATGGGGCGGGGTCGGTGTCGATCACGATCACCACCGGCCGGTCGGCACCTTTCGCGGCTGTCAGCGCGGCCTCCAGCGCGCCAATGTCGGCGGCTTTCACCGCCTTTGCGCCCATGGAAGCCGCATGGGCCACGAAGTCGATGGCCGAGGGGTTCACATGATAACTGTCGTCAAGCAGGTTGTTGAACGGCGCGCCGCCCGTCCCCTGTTGCAGCCGGTTGATGCAGCCATATCCCCGGTTGTCGGTGATGACGGCGGTGAAGGGCACACCCATCGCCACCGCGGTCGCCAGTTCCGAATTGGCCATCATGTAGCTGCCGTCGCCCACCATGCAGATCACGTCCGCATCGGGCCGCGCCATCTTGATGCCCAGGGCCCCCGCGATCTCATAGCCCATGCAGGAGAAGCCGTATTCCATGTGGTAGCCGCCCTGCGCGGCATCCCAGATCTTGTGAAGCTCTCCGGGCATGGTGCCCGCCGCGCCCATCACGATCGTATTGCGCCCCGATGTGCGCTGCACCGCCCCGATCACCTGCGCGTCGGTCGGAAGGATGTTGCCCTTGCCGGGCGTTGCCTTGACCTCGGCCGTGGCCGCCGCCCAGGCGGATTTGAGGCCCGTGGGCGCTTCCCAGGCCTGCGCCCCAAGTGCCGCACCAATGGCCGCGAGCGCGACTTTCGCATCCGACACCAGGCTCAGCGCAGCGTGCTTGAAGGCATCGAAGGGCTGGACGTTGATCGACAGGATCTGCCGCCCAGGATTCCTGAACAGGGCCCAGGAGCCGGTGGTGAAATCCTGAAAGCGCGTGCCGACACCGATCACCAGGTCGGCGTTCGCACAAACCGCGTTGGCCGCCGCCCCGCCGGTCACACCGACCGGACCGAAATTCAGCGCGTGATCGTGCGCCAGGGCGGACTTGCCGCCCTGCGTCTCCACCACCGGCATGCCGTGGCGGCTGGCGAAGGCGGCGAGATCCGCCTCGGCCTGCGAATAGATCACGCCGCCGCCCGCCACGATCACCGGCGTTTTCGCGGCGCGGATCGCCGCGATGGCGGCCGCAAGCTCGCCCGCGTCTGGTTCCGGGCGACGGAGATGCCAGACCTTCGGCGCAAAGAAACTTTCCGGATAGTCAAATGCCTCGGCCTGCACGTCCTGACAGAAGGCGAGCGTCACCGGCCCGCATTCCGCCGGGTCGGTCAGCACACGCAGGGCACGCGGCAGCGCCGTCAGAAGCTGTTCGGGCCGGGTGATCCGGTCGAAATAGCGGCTGACCGGGCGGAAAGCATCATTGGCGCTGACCGTGCCATCCGCCCAATCCTCGATCTGCTGCAACACTGGGTCGGGCGCCCGGTTGGCGAACACATCGCCGGGGATCAGCAGCACCGGCAGACGGTTCACATGCGCCAGCGCCGCCGCCGTCACCAGATTGAGCGCACCCGGCCCGATCGAGGTTGTAACCGCCATGGCCTTGCGGCGCTTGCGCGCCTTGGCATAGGCAATGGCCGTATGGGCCATGGTCTGTTCATTATGCCCCCGCCAGGTCGGCAGACTGTCGCGGTGAGCATGAAGCGCCTCGCCGATCCCCGCGACGTTGCCGTGGCCGAAGATCGCCCACATCCCCTCGATGAAGCGCTCGCCGTCGTCCGTCATCTGGACGGAGAGCCAGCGCACCATGGCCTGCGCGGCGGTCAGCCGGATGGTTGTCATTGTGCCTCTCCCCGCGCCGCGTCCCAGACCGCGCAAAGGCGGCGGAAGTTTCCGGCCATCTCCTGCACCGCGGCCGCATCTGCGATCCTGCCGGCCATCCAGCCGGCGGCGGCCTCGGCAAAGATCGTCCGACCGACCGCGAAGCCGCGGACCAGCGGATAGCGGGCGGCCAGCCGGAAGCTTGCCGCCAACTCGGCTTGGCCTTGCCCCAGCCCCAGCACCAGGATGCCGCGCGTATGGGCGTCGTTGCGTTCGATCGCCCCGACCGTCGCGGCCCAGGCGGCATCGCCTTGCAGCGGCTCCAGCTTCCACCAGTCAGGAAAGATGCCGATGTCGTAGAACCGCTGGATCAGCCGCGCGTTGGTGTCCTCCGCGACCGGGCCTACCTTTGACGGAATGATTTCCAGAAGAAATTCCAGCCGGTTGCGGCGCGCAGCCGCAAAGAGGCGCTTCACCACCGCCTCCTGCTCATCGCGCATCGCGGGGTCATCATCCGGGTGGCAGAAGCACAGGACCTTCACCACATGTGCGAGCGGCCATTCGGCCAGCCCGCCGAAATCCGGCCCGATCTCCGACTCCAGCACCAGCGGGCGCGAACCCGGCCATTCGACGGGACGGCCGATCCACAACCCCTGCCCCGCCGCCTTGTAAAGCGCATCGCGCCCCAGGCGGCTGTCACACAACAGCCCATAACCGGGCTTGCCGCCGGCAACCTCTGCCGCCGCATCAAGGCACAGTTCCTTGAAGCGCCCGATCTTTTCCGCCGTCGCGCCGGGAAGATCCTCAAGCTGCATCCGGTGATCGAAGGCAAAGACCCGCATGGTCGACCAGTCGCCGTGGCGGTTGGTCGACCAGTGGATCTGCTCCAGCGCCGCATCCTTGCGCAGCGCCTTTTCACGGACGCCCCGGTTCAGGAAGAACTGCAATTCGTCCCACGACGGATAGGCGGGCGTGCAGCCATGGCGGCTGACGGCAAAGGCCCCGCAGGCATTGGCGTATTTCAACGCAACCGGCCAGGCCTCGCCATCGAGCCAGCCTTTCAGGAGGCCGGACATGAACCCGTCGCCCGCGCCCAGAACATTGAAAACCTCGATCGCAAACCCCGGTCCGGCCTGGCCCCCGTCCAGACTGTCCGGGATTGCCCCGGTGAAGGCCACCGCCCCCATCGGCCCGCGCTTGCAGACCAAAGTGGCGTTCGACACGGCGCGCACGGAGCGCAGCGCGGCAATCGTGTCTGTCGTCCCGCCGGCGATGTGAAACTCTTCCTCGGTTCCCACGATCAGATCGAAAAGACCCAGATGCTTTTGCAGCTTCGCCGTGACCGCCGCACTTTCGACGTAACGGCTTTCCCCGGCGCCATGCCCCGCCAGCCCCCAGAGGTTCGGGCGATAGTCGATGTCGAGCGCGGTCTGCGCGCCATGCTGGCGCGCCAGACGCAGCGCCTTCAGCACCGCGGCCTCGGTTCTCGGATGCGACAGGTGCGTCCCGGTCGCCACAACCGCCCGCGCCGCGGCGATGAAGCCTTCGTCGATGTCATCTTCGCAGAGCGCCATGTCGGCGCAGTTTTCCCGGTAGAAGATCAGCGGAAACTGCCTGTCGTCGCGGATGCCCAGCAGGACCAGCGCCGTCAGCCGCGCCGGATCGGTGGCAATTCCCCGCACATCAACGCCCTCGCGCGCCAGTTCCTCGCGGATGAAGCGGCCCATGTGTTCGTCGCCGACCCGGGTGATCAGCGCCGACTTCAGCCCCAGCCGCGCAGTGCCGGCGGCCATGTTGCAGGGCGAGCCGCCAATGTATTTCTGGAAGCTGCCCATATCTTCCAGCCGCCCGCCGACCTGTGCCCCGTAAAGATCGACCGAGGCGCGACCGATGGTGATCAGATCCAGTCGCTTCATCGGGCGAGAACGTCCGCGACCTTGACCGCCCGCCCCTCCCTCACAGACAGAAGTGCCGCATCGGCCAGGGCCAAAGCCACCAGACCGTCCTGCCCGCTCGGGCTGATCGCGGCGCCATCCGACACGGCGGCGATGAAGGCGGCGATTTCGGCGGCGTAGGCCTCCGTATAGCGCGTCATGAAGAAATCATGCAGTGGCGGACGGGTGTAACCCGAGGAGGTGGCGACTTCGATCGACACGGGGCGCTGGTTTTCGGCGACGACGGACCCGAGCGAGCCATGCACCTCGATCCGCTGGTCATACCCGTAGCTCGCCCGGCGGGAGTTGGAGATGACACATTGCCGCCCGGTCGCGGTGGCCAGGATGACACTGGCGCTGTCGTAGTCGCCGAGCTTGCCGATGTCGGGATCGACGAGAACCGAGCCGGAAGCCTGAACCGTCGTGATTTCCTCGCCCAGAAGGAAACGGGCCATGTCGAAATCATGGATGGTCATGTCGCGGAATATCCCACCGGACACGGTGATGTAGCTGGCGGGCGGTGGTGCGGGGTCGCGCGAGGTGATGGTGACCATTTCCACCTTGCCGATCCGGCCTTCGTCGATCGCGGCGCGCGCGGCGCGGAAATGCGGATCGAAGCGGCGGTTGAAGCCGACCATCAGCTTCGCGCCGGTCTGATCCACGACCTTCAGACAGTCGCGCACCCGCTTCAGGCTCAGATCGACGGGCTTTTCGCAGAAGATCGCCTTGCCGGCCCGGGCGAACCGTTCGATCAGGTCGGCGTGGGTATCGGTCGGCGTGCAGATGACCACCGCATCAATGTCGCTGGCGGCTTCGATCGCTTCGATCGTGCGCACCTCGCAGCCATATTGCGCAGAAATCGCCGCCGCTGCGGGCGCCATTGCGTCCGCGACCGCCACGAGTTTCGCCCGCACGTCGCCCGTGATAGCCCTGGCGTGCACCTTGCCGATGCGCCCCGCCCCGAGAAGACCGAACCTGACTGTCATTTTCATCCCACCTGATCTGCCGACGCGCGGCCAATTCTGCCGGTCCGGCAGGCGCGGCCCAGGACCGCGCGCACCGCCGAACGATTGGACCAGAGTGGTCTCAGACAGGTTTTCCCGTCAACGGCCTGCGAGGGGATTGCATCATTTCCATCATGACCGGCCCCGCCTCGCATGATGAATTTTCGTCATGCACGCCGATCGGCCGGATTGCCTGCCGCCGGCGCGATACTGCAGGTCTTGTCGGGATTGGCAGCCAAGCGGCACCAAATCGGTTCGATGCGCCAGTTCGGCCCAGGACCAAGGCTTGACGATGCCCATCACCCGCACGTCAAAGGATGACGAAAAACCATCCTGAACCGGCCAATATCCACCACGCGGCGGTTATTCGTCACCCTGTGCTTCGGCGCGGCTCTTGCCCGCCACATCCATGGCGAGTGTCGCGGCCATGAACCCATCCAGATCGCCGTCCAGAACCCCGCCGGTGTCGGAGGTTTCATGTCCGGTCCGCAGATCCTTTACCATCTGATAGGGCTGCAGGACGTATGAGCGGATCTGATTGCCCCACCCGGCGTCGCCCTTGTTCTCATGCGCGGCGTTGATCGCCGCATTCCGCTTGTCGAGTTCAAGCTGATAGAGGCGCGAGCGCAGGGCGTTCATCGCGACCTCGCGGTTCTGGTGCTGGGACTTCATCGAGCTGGTCACGACGATGTTGGTCGGCAGGTGGGTGA
>CAZRKU010000118.1:0-8711 GCA_964600685.1 uncultured Frigidibacter sp.
GGGGGGGGGGGGGGGGGGGGCGGGGTGGGGGGGGGGGGGGGCCTCGGGGGGGGGGGGGGGGGGGGGCGCCCCCCCCCCCCCCCCCCCCCCGGGTCGGCCCGCGCCGGGCGCGGGCCGACCTCAGGCGCCCTCGAACTCGCACAGGACATGGACCTGCATCCCGAGCCTTTCCAGCAGCCTGCGCCCGCCAAGCTCAGGCAGGTCCACGACAAAGGCGCAGCCCACGACCTCCGCTCCCAACCGCTCGACCAACTTTATCCCCGCCTCGCAGGTGCCGCCGGTGGCCAGAAGATCGTCGACGATCAGCACCCGGTCACCGGGCTGGAGCGCGTCCTCATGCATCTCCATGATCGCCTCGCCATATTCGAGCCTGTAGGCCTGCGAAATCGTCTTGCCGGGCAGCTTGCCCTTCTTGCGGATCGGCACGAAGCCTACGGTCAGCTGGTGGGCGATGGCCCCGCCCAGAATGAACCCCCGCGCCTCCAGCCCCACGACCTTGTCGATCCGGTCGCCCGCATAGGGGTGCAGAAGCTGGTCGATCGCCATGCGGAACCCGCGCGCATCGGCGAAAAGCGTGGTCACGTCGCGGAACATGATCCCTTCATGCGGGAAGTCGGCGATGGTGCGGATGTAATCCTTGACGGTTTTCTTCATGTCAATGCTCCGACCATCCGGCCTGCGACCGCGTCAAGCTTGGCCAGGAGGTCGGGATCGCGCTTGTCTGGCGCAGTCATGATCGCATGGTCGAGCGCGCGGTCGCAGCCGTGCGGGCAGGGGGCGCGGGTCGGCCCGAGCAGGGCGGGGAGGCGGGAGACGAGGGCCATGGCATTGGCGGAATTGGTGGTAAGTGTCTGAATTACCGTGGAAACGTCGACGGATTCATGGTCGGGGTGCCAGCAGTCGTAGTCGGTGATCATCGCCACAGCCGCATAACAAAGCTCGGCCTCGCGCGCGAGTTTCGCCTCGGGCATGCCGGTCATGCCGATCACGTCGGCGCCCCAGACCTCGCGATACATCCGGCTTTCGGCGCGGGTGGAGAACTGCGGCCCTTCCATCGCCAGATAGGTGCCGCCTTCGTGGACCGTGATCCCGGTGTCGCGGGCGGCCCGCACACAGGCTTCGGACAGGCGCGGACAGGTCGGATGGGCGAAGGCCACATGGGCCACGCAACCCGCCCCGAAGAAGGACGAGGCCCGCCCCACCGTCCGGTCAATATATTGATCCAGAACGACAAAATCACCCGGCGCCATCTCCTCCCGGAAGCTGCCGCAGGCGGAGACGGAGATGACATCGGTGCAGCCCAGACGCTTCAGCGCGTCGATGTTGGCGCGGTAGGGGACGGAGGACGGGCTGTGCACATGCCCCCGCCCGTGGCGCGGCAGGAAGGCCATCGGCATACCGGAAAGACGGCCCACCAGAACCTCGTCCGAGGGCGCCCCCCAGGGGGTCTTGACCCTGACCCAGGAGGCGCCTTCCAGCCCGTCTATGTCATAGACGCCCGAGCCGCCGATGATGCCGATCATGGTGTTTTTCATGGGTGACTCCTGTGGCCCGCGCGGCAGCGTAAGGCACGGGCGGCGCAGAAAAAAGGGGGTATTCCGGGCGTATGGCCAGCGTATTCCGGACGTATGCCAACAGAGGCGCCGCGCGGAGGGTTAACGCCGTGCCAAATCCGGCGCGGCAGGATGGCCCCGCAGACCAAAGAAAAGGGCAGGGGCATGGCACGGGTGGCGGGGCGGTCACGGGCGGCGCGGGCGAACTATCACCACCTGGCCGAGGCGCTGAAGGAGCTGGAGTTCCACCTGCACTGGCGGCTGGAGGAGTCCGGCCAGCTGCCCGACGAATGGCAGGAGATCGCACGGCAAAGGGGGCCGATGCCGAAGGTGCGGGTCAGCCTGTGGCTGGAGGGGGACGTCCTGAAGTTCTTCAAGGGCATGGGGCAGGGCCATACGGTCAGGATGGCGGAGGTGTTGCGCGCCTTCATGCACGCGCGGCTGGCGGGGGTGCTGGGCGGACCGGAAGGCGTGGCCTATCCGCCGGTGAAGGCGGCCGAGCGGCGGGAGCGGATCGGTATACTCAGGGAGTTGGCGGGGCTGGTGGCGGAGGAGGAGCGGGAATTGGCCAGGAAGAGGAAGTGAGGGGTGGGGCAGGGGTTGCCCGGTCGCGGACCGCGCAGAGCGATGGCCCTGCGCGGCGGGGAGGGGGTGCGAGGATGGTGCGCTGAAGCGCACACCGCGACTGGCGGCGTCAGCGCTCAAGCTGTCCAAGGCGAATGGCCATTTGCACGGCTTGCGCCGTCGTGGCCACACCCAACCGTGCGCGGATGTTACGCAGGTGGTTTTCGACAGTGCGAGCGGAAATTCCCAGCATGTCGGCAATTTCCGACTGGCGGCGCCCGGCTGCGGTCCACGCCATCACCTCTCGTTCCCGATCCGACAGGAACGTTCTGCGGCTTTCACGCCGGCCTTCGGCAAGCGTTCTCATTGTGCGAAACGCAAAGGTGGCCACCAAAGTCAGCGCCACTTTGGTCTGGTGTGAGGAATCAACAGCTGCGCCGGCGAAACTCATCGCGCCCTCCAGGCCGACTGGTCCGTAGATCGGCACCTGGAAGCCGTGCAGACCAAGCCCACGAGGCCGGCGGACGACACGATATCGTTCGCCGCCTCCGTGGCTTGTCTTCGTCCAGAAGAACGGCTCACGTTCTTCAAGGACGTGCCGCGTCACCGGACAATGGCGGAAGTAGACGTCTGGTTCGACGGTGCTGCCATCATCGAACCAGCCGCCCTCAATCCAGTAAATCCTGCTCAGAACGCCTTCGTGCTGGGCCGACGCCGAGAACAGGAGGAAATGATCGTAGCCAAGAGGCTGGCAAATCGATTTCGTCCGGTCTTCGACCTCGGCAGGCGACTGCGACTGCTCTAGCAGGAGCAGCGTCTTCAAGGTCAGCTCAGAGCGGGAGGAGGTTGTCACCTGTCCGCTACAGACTTCAGCAGTTCATCCGCGGCTAGCTTGCCCAGTGCATTACCGGCCAGCGGGCTGTCGCCCGTCAGCATCCGACGGTCCTTATGAACCTGACCCGAGATGCCTTCGTTCAGGATCTCGAACCCGATGGAACGCAGCTTTTCGCCAAACTTCCAGATGAGATGACCGGGCATGTAGCCGATATCCGGCGTCTGGGCGTCAAGAGCATCTGGGAAGGCAACAATCTTGTATCCGTTGAAGACCGGGCTGTTGCCGACGGCGAGGAATGCTGCCGGTCCATGACACAGCGAGATCAAGAATTTGTCGTTTGCGACCGCCCATTCCAGCACGGCCTTGACCGCGTCGCTTTCGGGAAGGCCGATCAGCGCGCCGTGCCCGCCGGGGATGAAGACACCGATATAGTCCGATCCCCCGCCCAATCCTTTTGCGACCACGTCGGACAGCTTGAGCGGTTGTTTGAATTGGTCCGCATACTTGTGGAACAGCCCCTTGATCTCTTCATCCTCAGACGGCATGGCCCAGAATTCGAACTTCATAGGGTTGCCGGAGAGGGTGGCAATATCGAAGTCAAAACCCGCCTTGTCGAGGTGATACATCGGAAGAAGCGTCTCGACCGGATGGTTACCGGTTGAAAACATTGTGCCGTTGTCGAGTCGAAGATAGCGTTCGTCCGCACCGATCACGAGGATCTTCGACCGCCCGCCCCGATAGGGCGAGGGATAGTCGGCACCCGCAAGATTGGATTTCGGCGATGTGAACTGACTCAGCGAGTAGGGCGAGGGGAAGAAGGCATTATCTTCGGCCCGATCCGGAGTTGGGCTTTTGTCATCGTTCTGTGAAGCAGACATCTGGAATCCCTTTGTGTGATACGACTACGGCACATTTGTGCATCTCTGTGTAGGATCGTATGAGGGAAATCCCTCAGATTGAGACTTTTTTGGGCGATGACGGCGCGAAGCTCCACCCGGTGTTTTGCGGCAGGCTGCTCACTCCACCACCTCGAACCCATGCGTCACCTCGGCCGTCTTGGCCATCATGATCGAGGCGGAGCAGTATTTCTCGGCGGAAAGCTGGACGGCGCGGGCAACCTTTTCAGGGTTCAGGCCGCGGCCCTTGACGATGAACTGCATGTGGATGCGGGTAAAGACCTTGGGGTCGGTCTCGGCGCGGTCGGCGTCGAGGCGGACCTCGCAGCCCGTGACCGGCTCGCGCGAGCGTTCGAGGATGTTGACCACGTCCCAGGCGGAACAGCCGCCGGTGCCGATCAGCAGAAGCTCCATGGGCGAGGGGCCGGGTTTCGGGGCCTCGCCATGGGCGGTGCCGAAGGCGATGGCGGGGCCGCCTTCGGTCTGGCCGACGAAGGTGCGGTTGCCGGTCCAGGTGACGGTGGATTTCATGGGCTTCTCCTAGTCTGTCAGGTCGTCGGGGCGGATCATCTCGAAAAGTTCGGTGACGACCGAGTAATCCATGTAGCCGCCGCGCGCCATGGGCTGGAAGCGGGTGGCGTCGAAGCGGCCGTCGTTCAGGCAGTCGTCGCGGAGGTGGACGCCGGTGACCTCGCCCAGGATCAGGAAATTGTCGCGGCCCTTGAGCGTGAGGATCTGCGTCACGCGGCATTCGAGCGTGGCGGGGGCGTCGGCGACGCGGGGGCAGGGGATGGTCAGGCATTCGGCGCGGGGGATGTTCGCGAGGGTGAACTCGTCGGTCGCGGCCGGATAGCTGCCGGAGGTGAGGTTCATCGCGGTCCGCGCGGCGTAAGCCACGATATTGACGGCGAAAACGCCCGAGGCTTCGGCCGCGGTCACGCTGTCCTTGCGGCCGGTGGAGGCGAACATGACCTGCGGCGGGCTGTAGGCGACGGCGTTGAAGAAGGAATAGGGGGCGAGGTTGTCGCCCTGGGGGCCGCGGGTCGAAATCCAGCCGATCGGCCGGGGCTGGACGATCGCCGTCAGGGGATTGTGCGGCAGGCTGTGGCCATCGGCGGGGCGGTAGAACATGGCGTCCCTCATTCAGGTTTGCCCATGACCTAGGCCCATGCTACGCGCGTTGCCAGAAGATTCTGGAGCGGGATCGGGCGGGCGTGTACAGGCTTGAGGAAGAGACCGAGGCCGACTGGTGGGAGGTCGAGGCGCTGTATGACCTGTGCTTCGCGCCGGGACGGACGGCGCTGTCGTCCTACCGGCTGAGGGATGGCGTGCCGATGGTCGCGGGCCTCTGCCATGTGCTGCGCGACGGGGACGGGGTGCTGGCGGCGGTGATCCGCTATTGGCCGGCGCTGGTCGGCGGGCATCGCGTGCTGCTGCTGGGGCCGGTTGCGGTGCACCCGACGCGGCAGGGCGAGGGGCTGGGCGGGCTTTTGATCCATGAAAGCCTGACGGAGGCGACAAGGCTGGGCTGGGAACGGGCGCTGCTGGTCGGCGATCAGCCCTATTACCGCCGCTTTGGTTTCAGGAAGATCGCGGGGGTGGAGATGCCGCCGCCCACCAACCCTGACCGGGTTCTGGGGCTGGATCTGGTGCCCGGCGCCTGGGAGGGGGTGCGCGGGCCGGTGACGAAATTCCTATGACGAAATACGCCGGCGCTGAGGGCTTTGCGGGGCGAAGGCCTTGAATTCGGCCGGGACGGGGCCACCTGATCCCGTAGGGGGTGAAGGATGGCCCCGAGGATGGCGAAAGCGGACCAGACCCAGGACATGGATATTCTGCCCGAAGCGCTAGCGCGCGAAGTGGCCGAACTGGCGCGCCGGGCGCGGCGGGTGAACGGGCCGGTGATGACCGGGCTGCTGGGCCTGGGTGGCCAGGCGGAGCGCTGGATGGGCACCTTGCCCAGGCCCATGCGCAGGGCGGTCGACGGGATGGCGCGCGGGCTGCTGGAGCGGCTCTATCAGGGCGCGGGGCAGGCGCGGCTGGCGCTTCCCGACGCCGGCAACCACGGCCATCGGCTTGCGGCGATGGCGAGCGGTGCCGCGGGCGGCGCGGCGGGGCTGGCGAGCGCCCTGGTGGAACTGCCCGCGACGGTGATGCTGATGTTTGCGGCCATGCAGCGCGAAGCGGCCAACGCCGGGTTTGACCCGGAGGCCCCGGAGGTGCGGCTCGCCTGCCTCGACATCTTCGGGTCGGGCCGGCCGGGACCGGGGGATGACGGGATCAACAGCACGTTCCTGGGGGCGCGGCTCAGCCTGAACGCCGCCAGCCTGCAGGCGGTGATTTCGCGGGTCTTGCCCGCCTTCTCGGCGATGCTGGGCAAGTCGCTGGCCGGAAAGGCGGTGCCGGTGATCGGCGCGGTGGCGGGGGCGGGGATCAACTATGCCTTCACCGACTATTACCAGGACGTGGCGCGGGTGCGCTTCGGCCTGATGCGGCTGGCCGAGGACCATGGGCGGGAGCGCATTCATCATGCGTTTCGGGCCGAGATGGCGCGGGTGGCGTGAGGGGCCCTGAGGGGCGCGGCGGCGGGCCGGTTCCTGACTGGCCCGAAGCCGGACGGAAGCGGCGCAAGCCGGAGGACAGGGGTGCGCCGCTTGTTCCGCCTTCGCCAATCCGGCAAGACCGGGAACGCAGCGCCCGGGGATCAGGGAGTTGCGCGCCGCATTCGCCTGACTTCGGCCCGTGCACGAGATGTCCCCCCGCCGTTCACCGCGCCGCGGCAAGCACCGGTTTGTCCTGGGCTTTCCTGTCGAAATCCGAGGCGTCATGCCTCTCGCGCAGTTGCTCGCCCTCTGGTCCCCAGGTCTTGTTGACCCTTGTGCCGCGCCGGACGGCCGGGCGGGCGTCGATGGTTTCGGCCCAGCGCATCAGGTTGTGGTAGGACGAGGTATCGAGGAAGACATTCGCCTCGCCATAGGCCCGGCCGAGCGCGAGCTGGCCATACCAGGGCCAGATCGCCATGTCGGCGATGGTATAGTCGCTGCCCGCCATGAACGTATGTGTCGCCAGATGGCGGTCGAGCACGTCAAGCTGGCGCTTGACCTCCATCGCATAGCGGTTGATCGGATATTCGAACTTTTGCGGGGCGTAGGCATAGAAGTGGCCGAAGCCGCCGCCGAGGAAGGGCGCGCTGCCCATCTGCCAGAACAGCCAGTTCAGGGTTTCGGAGCGCGCCGCCGGGCCGGCGGGCAGGAAGGCCCCGAACTTTTCGGCGAGATACAGCAGGATCGCGCCGCTTTCGAACACCCGCTGGGGTTTTGCGCCGGACCGGTCGAGCAGGGCGGGGATCTTGGAGTTGGGGTTCACTCCCACGAAGCCCGAGCCGAACTGATCGCCCTTGCCGATCTCGATCAGCCAGGCGTCGTATTCGGCGCCGGTATGGCCCAGTGCCAGCAACTCCTCCAGAAGGATCGTCACCTTCACGCCGTTCGGGGTGCCCATCGAGTAAAGCTGCAGCGGATGGCGGCCGACGGGCAGCACCTTGTCATGCGTGGCACCGGCGACGGGGCGGTTGATACTGGCGAAGGCGCCGCCATTTTCCTTGTCCCATGTCCAGACCTTGGGGGGTATGTAAGTCATTCGTGATCCTGAAGTCGGGGAGGCGGCGCACTTGTCGCGCCCGTATCCGCCAGACCTAAGCGCGCCAGGGCGGCGCGGCAAGGCGACGGGCGGGATGTTGCACGCAAGTCTGGTTACCGGACGGTAAGCAGCCCTGTCAGATATCCTGCTGCGTGAGCCAGTCCATCACGGCCGGGCGCAGGTTCACCTCGCCGGCCGCGCGGGCCCGGTCGATCAGAGCCCGCAGTTCGTCAAGATTGACCTTGCGGATCAGGTGCTTGACCGGCCCGATGGAGGCCGGACGCATCGACAGCATCCTGAAGCCGATGGCGGCGAGGCACAGGGCCTCGATCGGGCGGCCGGCATCCTCGCCGCAGAAGGAAAGCGCGGTTCCGGCCCGTTCGCAGCGCCCGATGATCTTTTCAAGGAAGGTCATGAAGCTGGTGTTGAGCATGTCATAGCGCTTGCGCACCCGTTCATTCTCGCGGTCGGCCGCGAAGAAGAACTGCTTCAGGTCATTGCCGCCGACCGAGATGAAGTCGGCCATCTCGAAGAAGGCTTCGGGGGCGAAGGCGAGCGAGGGCGTTTCCAGCATCGCCCCGATCTCGAGGATCGAAGGCAGCTTGTGTTCCATCCGCCGTTCGTTTTCGACCTCGTCCAGAAGCATCCGGCGGGCGGCGCGAAACTCGTCGAATTCGGCCACGAAGGGGAACATGACCGACAAGGGCCGCCCGGCGGCGGCGCGGATCAGCGCCTGAAGCTGCATGCGCATCACACCGGGCTTGTCGAGGCCGACCCGGATGGCGCGCCAGCCCATCGCGGGGTTCGGCTCCTCCACCCGTTTCATGTAGGGCAGAACCTTGTCGGAGCCGATGTCGAGCGTGCGGAAGACGACGCGCTTGCCGTTTGCCGCCTCCATCACCCGGGCATAAAGGCCCGCAAGCTCGCCGCGTTTGGGGACATGGCTGCGGACGAGGAATTGCAGTTCGGTGCGGAAGAGGCCCACGCCCTCGGCGCCGGAGCCGGCGAGCGAGGGCAGGTCGGCCATCAGCCCCGCGTTCATGTGCAGGCCGATGGTGGTGCCGCATTGCGCGGTCGCGGGCAGGTCGCGCAGGCTGGCGTAGCGGCTTTGCGCCTCGGCCTGCATGGCGATCTTTTCGCGGAAATGGCGGGCGACGGTTTCGTCGGGACGCAGGTGGACGACGCCCTGATCTCCGTCGACAAGGATATGGTCGCCGTTCAGCG
>CAZRKU010000119.1:0-8468 GCA_964600685.1 uncultured Frigidibacter sp.
GATCTCCTGGATCGGCCGCTTCGCTGCCGCCCGCGCTATCTCTATGTCCGTCTTGTGTGCCATCGGCAGAACCCTCCGTCGCCGTGTGTTCCCTGTTGCCGACCCCTCTGTTCCCCCGGGGGCGGGTTCGCATTTTTATTCACTGTATTAAACAGTTTTTCTTTTAAGTCAAATCCGGAATGAGGCCGGATCACTCATCCGGCCACCAGCCGGGACTGGTCGGCGCGCCATCGTCGAACTGCGACAGATACTGGACCATCAGGTCGCGGTTGCGGATGAAGCCCTTGTAGGTGGCCAGATCAGGATGCAGGTCGCGGATCACCCGGTGCAGGCGGCGGCCCCATTTCGGCACCGTCACCAACTCCTCGAACCGGATCAGATAGGCCCGGATCGGGAAGGCGATGGCGTTCGACCGCGGCAGCCGGTGCAGCGTCTGCAGCTCGACGCGCAGATGCTGGCGGCGGCCGATCGTGTCCGGGGTCATCGTGGTCTTTGACGGCCCCCATTTGGGATAATTCTCCGGGCTGGTGTCGAGCAGCGGATCGACCGTCATCGTCCAGTTGAAGCGGCGCACCGGCGCGCCGAGCTGCAGCTTCAGCAGGAACTTCAGTGCCCGCTCGAACACCCCCATCTGATGGGCGAGCGGCACCGGCGCGTGCCATTCGTTGAATGACATGCCCACGTCGAAATCCAGGGACCAGTCGGCCTGGGTCGTGACCATGCCGGCGTCGATCCAGAGCGTATTGTCGCGCTCGTCCTGAAGGGTGAAGTCACCCTGGGTCTGACGGGTGATATATTCCAAGGGCCCATAGGGCAGTGTCGATTCATCCAGGAAGGTGAAGGTCTGTTCGATCTCCATCGGCCGGTTGATCCAGGTCCAGCGGTTGCCGGTCTTGTGCAGTTCGAACCAGTGCGGATAGTCCCGTGCCTTGGCCTCCATGATCAGTTCGAGAAGATCCCAGCCCGCCAGCGTCATGTGCGGCAGCGACTGGCAGCGCAGCGGATCTTCCTTCAGCACCAGGGCGCGGTCGCGCATTTCCGACAGGTAGTGTTCGTCCACGTCGAACATATGTTCGAAAACCGAACCCTTCGGCCCCGGCACATGCGGCTCCATGTTCACCGAATACATGTAGCTGTCTTCCGGAAAGGGAAAGGGAAAGCGCCGGATCGCCTTCGGCGAATTGCGGAAGGTATAGTCGTCGCGGAAGGTTTCCGTGTTGAACTCGAGTCCCATTCTTGTCCCCTATCGGTCCAGAACCAGCTTTTGCCCGTGAAACCGGGAAACGCAGGGCATGATCTTTCCATTCGACGCCTTCTGCTCCGGCGTCAGCCAATGGTCGTTGTGCTCCAGATGCCCGTCGCAGCACAGCACGTCGGTTTCGCATTGCCCGCAGGCCCCGCCGCGGCACAGATAGGGCGCGTCGACCCCGGCCTTTTCGACCGCTTCCAGCAATGACTGGTTGCCTTCGACGGTGATCGTCAAACCCGAGGTGGCCAGCTCGACGACAAACGGCTTGCCGACCGGCGGTGCGAGGAACTCCTCGGAATGGACCGCGCCTTCTGGCCAGCCCATGGCTTTCGCGGTCGACAGAACCCAGTTCAGCATCGGCTTCGGCCCGCAGGCGTAAAGATGCGTGCCGAACGGCTGTCCGGCGAGCAACGTCTTGAGGTCGAGTGTCTGGCCCTGATCATCGAGGTAAAGGTGAACGCGATCGCCATAGCGGGCCACGAGATCATCCATATAGGCGCCAAGCGATTTCGTCCGCGCCGCGTAATGCAGTTCGAACCGCTCGCCCCGTCCGGCAAGCTGGGCCATCTGGGTGATGAAGGGCGTGATGCCGATGCCGCCCGCGATCATCAGATGCTTGCGCCCCCTGAGGTCGAGCGGGAAGAGATTCACCGGATGGCCGATCTGCATCTGCATTCCCGGCGTCACATGGCGGTGCATGTAAAGCGAACCGCCCCGCCCCTGATCGTCGCGCCGGACCGAGATCATGTAACTGGTCGGATCGGCAGGGTCCGACATCAGCGAATAGGGATTGAGCCGCCGCGTGCCGTGGTCGTCCATGTCGACCACGATGTGCGAGCCGCCCGAAAAGGTCGGCAGAACCCCGCCGCCGGTCCGCACGAAGCGGAAGCGTTTGATCAGGTCGTTCACCTCGACCACTTCGGCGACGGTAACGGCAATTTTCGGGGCGCCGACGCTCATTTGAACCTCTCCACCGCGGGGGGCACCTGGCCGGGATCCTCGGCGTCGATGTTCACGCCCTGGAAGGCCGCATGCCGGCGGGAATAGTGGTCACGCACGAACAAGTTAAGTCCGCAGTGGCTGCATTTGAAGGGGTCGGTGCGCACGTTTTCGGTGATGCCCTTGCAATGCACGCACTGGACCCGCCGCACCGTCGAGCCGCGAAACTCGGTCTGAACCGCACCGTGTGGCAAGCCCGCCTCCATCGCGTCGCGCTGCGCCTGGCCGATCAGGCCTTCGGTCCCGGTCAGGTAGATCTGCAGGCCCATGTGGGCGTCGGCGAATATCCGCTTCAGGCGCGGCTGGGCGGTCGCGTAGGCGTTGCAGCGAAAGAAGATGTCGGCCCCAAGGGCTTGCAGCCGCTCGGTCATGTCGGTGCCGTTCGGGCCGGGCATGTAGATGATATGGGTGCGCGCCAGCAGTTCTGGCGCGCCGGCTCCAGCCCGCGCCACCAGTTCAAGGATCGCCTCGGCCCCTTCGCCGTCGGCGACCATCAGATGTCCCGATCCCTCACGCGGGGCGAGCTTGCCGTAGCGCGGGCGGCTGGGGATCGTGCCTTCGATAACGATGCTCATCCTGGTCTTCTTTGCCGGAAGTGATGCGCGCCGGGCCTGCCCCGGCGCGCCTGACGTTCAGTCCTTGGCGGTGCGACGCTTCTTGTCGGGATCGAAGAACGGCATCGAATGGGTGGTCGCGGCGATCTCGCCATGGGTGGCGCAGTTCACCGTCAGCCTGGTGCCATCGTTGGCGCAGTCGACCGGCAGGCGCGCAATCGCGATGGTCCACTTGTTCAGCGGCGAATACATCGCCTGCGTGACCAGCCCGACCTTCTTGCCGCCCTTCATGACCGGCGCGCCGTTGCCGGGCACGTTCTTGCCCTCAAGCTTCAGACCCCAGATCTTGAACCGTTCCTTGCCCTTCAGCCGGTAATGTTCTTCCGCCCCCCGGAAGCCGGCCTTGCCGGGCGAGACGGTGAAATCGAGGCCGAGTTCCCAAAGCGTGTCGCCCGGACCCTGATCCTCGAACGGATACATTTCGGAATTGTCGAAAGGGAAGAACAGAAGATAGCTCTCCGTCCTGAGCATGTCGAGGGTGGTGAAGCGGCAGGGGATGATCCCCATGCCTTTGCCTTCCTCAAGAATGCGGTCCCAGATCATCACCGCATCCTGGCCCCGGCAGAAGATTTCGTAGCCGCGCTCGCCGGTATAGCCGGTGCGCGACAGCATGATCGGCTTGCCGAAGAGCGAGGTCTGCATCTGGTTGAAATAACCCAGTTGCCGGACGCCGGAGATGTGCTTTTCCAGATAGTCGACCGCGAGCGGCCCCTGCAGCGACAGGTCGTGCAGATTGTCGTCGAACCGGATCGACACATCCCTGCCGGTCGCCGCCATCGTCAGCTGTTCATGCGCCTGACCGGAGCCATGCACCACCATGAAACTGTTCGGCCCCATCCGGTAGATCACGCAATCGTCGATGAACTTGCCGGCGTCATTCAGCATCGCCGCATAGACCGACCGGCCCGGCATCAGCTTTTCCATGTTCCGCGTCGTGGCGCGTTCGATCACATGGCTGGCGGCGGGGCCGGTGATATGGACCTTCTTCAGGCCCGACACATCCATCAGTCCGGCCTTGGTGCGGATCGCCATATATTCGGCGTCGGGGTCGCCCTTGGAATAGGACCAGGCGGTTCCCATCCCGCTCCAGTCCTCAAGGTCCGATCCAAGGGCCCGGTGGCGGTCGACCAGGGTCGAGAATCTCCAGGAATTGGTCATTGCAGTCTCCCTGTGCGTTTGTTTGTTGCCCACAGTCTGAGCGGATCGCGTTCAGAAATCAATATTCTTGTGCAACATTTTTTCCTCTCAGAGAAATATTCTTGCCGCGCGAATTGACCTCTCAGACAAAAAGGGCGGCCGAAGCCGCCCTTTTCAACAGCTTGGCCCCGCTCACCCCGGAAGGATGAAGAAGGCGTTGGCGCCCACGACGACGGCCGCCCCGGCCACCAGAGCGAGGTAGGGCAGCATCCCTGCCTTGCGCTCGCCCAGGTCGCCCTCGGTCAGGCCCAGATCATCGTAGGCCTCTTTCGGGAACTTGCCGCCGTCCTGCAGGTAATGGCGAAACCAGAAAACCGGAATGATGAGGGATGCAAAGACCAGCCCGGACCACAGCGCGTTCTCATACCCCAGACCTTGGCGCCCGCGCCCAGGAACAGCGCATTGACGAAGGCGAGGATGGTGTTCAGACCGATCAGCCAGTTCGGTGCCTTCCATGGCCGGTCCATATGCGCCGAATCGATGCGGTGTATCCAGCCGGCATTCAGGTTCAGGAAGTTGAACAGGATGTAGCCCACGTTCGAGATGGCGAGGACGTAGAAATATCCGCCCACATCGGACGCGAGCGCCAGCAGGATGACGTTGAAGCTGAAGTCGGTCCACATCGCCTTGGATGGGGCACCATGGCTGTTCACGTCGCCCAGATACTTGGGCAACCAGCCATCGCGCGAGCCCTGGTAAAGGGTGCGCGACGATCCGGCCATGGCGGTCATGATCGCCAGGAACAGCGCCGTGATCATCAGGGTCACGAAGATCTGGGTGATCACCGGTCCGCCGCCGATCATGTTGCCCAGCGCCTCGCCCACGCCGGTGCCGTCCACGATGCCGGTCGCCAGCATCCCCTCCTGCCCCAGAACGCCCTGGAACGAGAACGGGATCAGGAAGAAGAACACGACACAGAGAAGGCCCGAATAGAAGATCGCCCGGAACGTATCGGTGCGCGGATCCTTCAGCTCGCGGGTATAGCAGACCGCGGTTTCAAATCCATAGGTCGACCAGGCCGCGATGTAGAGGCCGCCGAGGAACAGCGTCCAGCCCCCGATGCTCCAATCGCCGTCCACGCCCGAATAGGCCGCCGTGGGCGGAGCCAGATTGGTCACGTTCATCCAGTTGATGGATCCCGTCAGGATCGGCACCAGACCCACCAGGAAAAGCGGCACCAGCACGATGATCGCCAGCCACTTCTGCGCCGAGGCGGTGGACGCAATCCCGCGTTCCTGGATCAACAGGATGATCAGCATCAGGATCACGCCGATGATGAAGGTCGAGTTGAAGTACAGCGTGCCAAGGCCCGGCACGGTGATCGCAAAGGCCTCGAACACCCGGAAAGCGGGGGTCAGTGCTGCCACGCCGTCGGCCGATGCCACCGCCGTGATCGCATCTGCCGCGCTGGTTCCCGCGTTCGCAGCGATATAGTCGACCACGCTCTGGGTTTCCGCCGTATAGCTGGCGATGTTGGCCGCCACCCAGTCCAGCACCGGCTGGCTGTCGGCCAGCGGGATCGGGAAGAGCGCGTTCAGGATATAGCCCGCCGCGATGGCGCAGCCGAGCGACAGGACAGGCGACCAGGCGAACCAGTTGCACCACACCGACAGGGGTGCGATCAGCTTGGAATAGCGCAGCCAGGCGGTCGCGCCATAGACCGAGGTTCCGCCGGACTTGTTGCCGAACATCCCGGCCATCTCGGCATAGGTGAAGCTTTGCAGAAAACCCATGACCATCGAGATGATCCACACGAGGAAAGCCAGCTTTCCCGTTGTCCCCGCAATCCCGCCGATGGAGAAGAGGACGAGCGGCGGCACACCGGCCGCGACCCAGAAGGCCCCTCTCCAGTCCAAAGCGCGGACGAGTTCACCCGAGCCCTTTTCGTTTGACATTATCGTTCCCTCCACTGTTGTCCGCAGTCAGCGCGACCCGCACCACTGCAACCAGCCGACACCGGCGTTGGCCGCCGGGCCTTCCCTTGTCTGCGTCAGCTGGCGCCCGCGCCCCGTCCGACCCTTCATCTGGGGGAGTTCAGGAATCTGACCCTTGGCACCCGGTGTTCCCCCAATCCGGATTGCCCAACGTCAAATTGTCGCAGAGTGGCTGTTCTGCCTAGTGATTTTTTGCTTCTAGAGAATATTATTTTCCCAGCAGTCCGATTGCGGCCGCTAACTCTTGGTAATTGAATAATTTTTGCACGAAGAAACAGTAACGGCCACACCAACCGGCATCGGAGCGATTCTGTCATTCGGCAACGGACCAGCGGCCCCGGCCGCGACTCGCCCGGCGACCGGCAGCCGGGTTACATCAATGTCGAGGCCGGGTTCATGCCGGCCAGACGTTCCAGATTGATGATGATCGACAGCACCCGCCGGTCCTGGCTCCCGTCACCCGGATGCTGGATCGCGAGCCCTGCGTGAAAGGTCATTCACATCTTCGCACACCAACCCGCGCCCCTTGGAAACTTTCTGCTTGCTGCCCGGCGAAAGCCCCGCCGCGCGGGTCTTCAGCATGTCGGTGATTTCCAGCCTCGCCGCGACTTCTTCGCCCCATGCCTTGCCCCTGGCCTCGTCTGCGCGCGATTGCGCAAGGGAAAGGCCAGATTGTCGAAGACGGCCATCGTGTCGTGGATGGCCGGGAACTGGAGCAGCTGCGCGATGTCGCGCTGCCCGCGAACGGTTCCGCGGCCTTGACGAGCCGGTCGTCGCCGACTGCAGAATTGAGTAGCCGGATTCGGAAATTTGTCAGGCCAGGACATTGGCAGGTGACGTTGCGGCGCAAATTCACCGAATGCAGGGCCTTCAAGCAAAGGGTTGAAAGGACCGGTCAGGCCGATTAATTTGCTCAAAATTTCAGGAACGGATTAGGCATGACCATGGGCAATGGCGAAGCTGCAGAGCGCAAGGTGCCGACCCATGAGGTAACCTATGTCCAGCTGCGCGACATGGTGCTGATGGGCGGTCTGGCGCCCGGTCAGGCCGTGACGATCCAGGGGCTGATCCGCGACCTGGGCGCGGGCATGACGCCGGTGCGCGAAGCCATCCGCCGCCTGACCGCGGAAGGGGCCTTGCAACTGCACGGCAACCGCCGCGTGTCGGTGCCGCGCCTGACCCCTGCCCTGCTGGACGAGATCGCCTTTGCGCGCCTGACGATCGAACCGAAGATCGCAGAGATGGCCGCGCCACGCCTGACAGAGGCGACGATCACCCAATTGGCCCAGATCGACGAAAAGATCAACGAGGCGATGCGACAGGACGATATTCCCGGCTATCTGTCGGGCAACCACCGCTTCCACTTCACGCTTTATGACGCATCCGGCGCGCAGGTTCTGACCGACATGGCGCAGTCTCTGTGGCTGCGGTTCGGCCCGTCGCTGCGTGTCGTTTCGGCACGCTACAGCCAGGGCCGCCTGCCCGACCGCCACAGCGACGCCATTGCCGCCATGCGGGCAGGCGACGGCAAGGCGCTGGCGCGGGCGGTGGAAGCCGACATAGCGCAAGGTGTCGAATATGTGCGCCAGGCGCTTCAGGCCGGGGAAATCTGAAGTTCGCCCCTCACATAATTTGATCAAATTATATTGACAAGTATCGCCGCTCGCCTATTCTGTCCTCAATGGCACCTGGTCGGGCAGCGGGATGATTCCCAGAGCGGCCCCGCGCAAAAGGGCCACGCCACCCCCTACTGAAGAGGGCAAGATGACCAAGATCACCAATCACATGCCGACGGCAGAGCTGCAGAAGCTGGATGCCGCCCACCACATGCATCCCTTCACCGAAAACGCAGCCCTGGCGCGCAAGGGCGCGCGGATCATGGTGCGCGGCGAGGGCGTGTGGCTGACCGACAGCGAGGGCCACAAGATCCTCGACGGGATGGCGGGCCTGTGGTGCACCAACATCGGCTATGGCCGCAAGGATCTGGGCGAGGTCGCCAAGCGCCAGATGGACGAACTGGCCTATTACAACACCTTCTTCCAGACGACCCATGTGCCCGCCATCGCGCTGGCGGCGAAGCTCGCCGAACTCGCGCCGGGCGATCTGAACCATGTGTTCTTCGCCGGCTCCGGCTCGGAAGCCAACGACACCAACATCCGCGCCGTCCGCCGCTACTGGGACATCAAGGGCCAGCCGGAAAAGCGGGTGATCATCGGGCGCCACAACGGCTATCACGGCTCGACCATGGGCGGCGGGTCCTTGGGCGGCATGGCCCCGATCCATGCGCATGGCGGCAAGATCGACGGCATCGTCCATATCGGCGAGCCGAACTGGTGGGCGCAGGGCGGCGACATGACGCCCGAGGCCTTCGGCCTGATGCGCGCGCAGGAGCTTGAGGCGAAGATCCTCGAACTTGGGCAGGACAAGGTCGCGGCCTTCATCGGCGAGCCGGTGCAGGGTGCCGGCGGCGTGATC
>CAZRKU010000120.1:0-8324 GCA_964600685.1 uncultured Frigidibacter sp.
AGCCGCCGCTCGACCGGGCGGACGCTCTACATCCTCGACGAGCCGACGACGGGGCTGCATTTCGAGGATGTGAGGAAGCTTCTGGAAGTGCTGCACGAACTCGTGGAGCAGGGCAACACCGTGGTGGTGATCGAGCACAACCTCGATGTGATCAAGACCGCCGACTGGATCATCGACATCGGTCCCGAGGGCGGCGACGGCGGCGGGCGGATCGTGGCGACCGGCACGCCGGAAGCGGTGGCCAAGGTCGCGGACAGCCACACGGGGCGTTATCTTGCCCAGATGTTGAAGGCACGCCGTGTGGCGGCGGAGTAGGTGAAGGGTCTTCAGGGACTTTTGCCAGGATACTGACAATCCCTGCCGCATCGGCGTCAGGCGGGTTTCCAGCGGTCGGGGTGTGCGGCCCGCACGGCGGGCAGGTCTTGCAAAGCGGCGTCGATCCGGGTGATCCGGGGCAGGGTGGACAGGTCCACCTCCCAGCGGCGGGCATTGTAGACCTGCGGCACCAGGCAACAGTCGGCCATGGTCAGGTCATCGCCGTGGCAGAACCTTCCGGCGGGTGATGCCGCAAGCATCGCCTCCAGCGCCACAAGGCCATGCGTGATGAAATGCCGCATCCAGCCTTGGGTGGTGATCGAACCGCCCGATGCCTCGACCGCATATTTGCCCACCGAGAGATTGCAGACCGGATGGATTTCCATCGCGACGGCATAGGACAGGGCCCGAACCCGTGCCCGTCCTGCGGGGGCGTCAGGCAAAAGGCCGCCGCCGCGCGTTTCGTTCAGATATTCGATGATGGCACAGGACTGGGTCAGGCTGTGGCCGTCGATCTCCAGCGTCGGAACCAGCCCTTGCGGATTGCGCGCCAGATTGTCCGCGCCACGCTGGCTGCCGTTCAGCAGGTCGACCGGAACCGATGTCCACGTCAGTCCCAGATGGGCAAGCGCGATCCGCACCCGAAAGGAGGCGGACGAGCGCCAGTAGTCGTAAAGCAGGGTCATGGCTTGCCCTTTTCGAGAATTGCCTGAAGCGCCAGAGCCAGGGGCACGCTCTGCACGCCCAACCGCTTCAGCAATTGGGCCTGATAGTCGAGTGCCAGCGGGATCAGCCTTTGCATCAGGGCCTGGCCCTCGGCAGTCAGGCTCAGCGACACGAGCCGCCGGTCATCCGTGTTGATGCGTTTGGCAACATAGCCCGCAGCCTCGAGCCGCGATGCGGCGCGGCTGACCTTGGATTTCTCCATCGCGACCCGACCCTCGATATCGCGCACGCTGACCTCGCCCGCTTGCGCGAGATGCGCAAGCACCCGCCATTCCGGGATCGAGATGCCGAACTGGCGGCGATAGATTTCGGCGAAATCCCGACTGACCCGTTCGGCCGCAGCCGCGAGCTGATAGGGCAGGAACTGGCTGAGATCGAAGTCGGTCATTGCCGTCGCATGACTGCATCACTCCGGGGGGGTGGTCAATCGGGCGCGGACAATGTTGCCCGCTTCAGTCCAGAATAGCCTCGATCGCATTCAGGACGGAAATCACCTGATAGGTGCCTTCATCGACGGCATAGACCCGGTTGCCCGCCACCACATAGCGCTGACCAGCCGGCAGTTCGGGCAGGCCATAACGGCCGGGGCGGGTGATCCAGTGCAGATCGTCATCCGAAATCCGGTCGCCCGCGCCCCAGGCCCGACCCTGTTTGGCACGTCCCGGCGGCACGCATGGCGGCGATTTCTTGGCAAGCCCCGGCGGACAATGGCTGTTCCTGGCCTCGGCAAGGCCGGGCTGCCATGTGGCTCCCGCCAGCATGATGATGATCGCGGCGCGCAGGCGGCCTGCCACGCTTCCTTGGCCAGATTGGCTGAACATCCTGTGGATCCTTTTCTCGGTCGGGCGATGTGGGGTCTGATACACCGACAGGGGCGGGCGTGCCATGGGCACCTGAACCTTCGGCCAAAGCTTGCCGGGTTTTCCGTCGACAAGGGTTTTGAATCGCGACGGAAAAACCGGCCGACGGTGACGCGAAATTGTCTGAAAAAAGTCACATTCATTGCTTGGCGGAGGATTCGTCCGCTGGATTGGTCCGGCCGATCGTGAAGTATTGTTTTCCTGGCGTGATCAATGCATTTCCTTGCGTGAAAATAGGTCGGAATATCCGACGAAACCAGCACGACAGGTTGATTCTGCACATCTTCGTAGCGGGTTTGCTTGACCTTCCCGAATTGAGGCGGGATTATGGCATCGGTATATTCTCTTTGGTGGTGCAATCATGATCTCGAAGCTCAAGACCGTCGCGCTGGGGGCACTGTTTGCCGCCGGACTCGCTGCCGGCGCCGCGTCGGCCGCGACCGTGACGACCTTGTGCCCCGGTACGCCGGTGACAACGGACCGTGAATTCACGCTGACGACGGTTGCGCCGGGGGCGACCTGCTTTGCTTTCGGGCCAGGCAACATCAGCGGCAATCCGAACGGCGCCAATCCCGATCCGCTCTATGCGCTGATGTCGGCGGCCTTTGGTCCCGGCCATGTCCTGATCGACAAGGACAGTGGTCTTGGCGGCGTCAACGGCCTTCTGACCAGCAGCGGCAACGGTGGCCGGTCGGGCACCTGGTCCTTCACGCTTCCGGCGGCACCCACCGGCTTTGTCTGGACGAATGTTCTGCTGGCGCTGAAAAGCGGTGTGGCACAGCTGAACCCGGACTGGGCGGCATTCGTTCTGCCGCAGGGCGTGACGAGCGGTGCCTGGGCGATTGCCAGCGGTCGGCAGTCCCTGTCGAACATCAACCTCTATGGCCAGTTGGCCGCGGCGCAGGTGCCGGTTCCGGCCGCGGGCCTGCTGCTGATCGGTGGCCTGGGGGCCCTGGGCGCCGTGCGTCGCCGCAAGCGGGCTTGACGCGACTCGGATAAGGATCACGCAAACTGAAAATGGGCACTCTCGGGTGCCCATTTCCATTTGTGTGGCCAAAATCTGCCCCGGTCGTTCGGCAAAAAGGCCGCGTCCCTCAGGGAGCGCGGCCATTCCTGACGGCAATGTCCGGGGATCAGTCCATCTGCTTGAAGTTCAGCGATGCGCCTTCCTTGATGCCCGAGGGCCAGCGTGCGGTGACGGTCTTGGTCCGGGTGTAGAAGCGGAAACTGTCCGGCCCGTGCTGGTTCAGGTCGCCGAAGGCCGATTTCTTCCAGCCGCCGAACGTGTGATAGGCCAGCGGCACCGGGATCGGCACGTTGATCCCGATCATGCCGACGTTGATGCGATGCGCGAAGTCACGCGCCGTGTCGCCGTCGCGGGTATAGATCGCGGTGCCGTTGCCGTATTCATGGTCCATGGCGTAACCCAGCGCCTCTTCGTAGGTCTTGGCGCGCACCATCGACAGGACCGGTCCGAAGATTTCCTTGCGGTAGATGTCCATGTCGGTCGTCACATGGTCAAAGAGGTGCGGGCCGACGAAGAAGCCGTCCTCGTAGCCTTGCAGCTTGAAGCCGCGGCCATCGACCACGAGTTCGGCGCCCTGCGCCACGCCGGATTCCACGAGCTTCAGGATGTTGGCCTTGGCGGCGGCGGTCACGACCGGGCCGTAGTCCACGTCATTGCCTGCCGTATAGGGGCCGACCTTCAGTTTCTCGATCCGCGGGATCAGCCGTTCGACCAGCGCGTCGGCGGTCTTTTCCCCGACCGGCACCGCAACCGAGATCGCCATGCAGCGTTCGCCGGCCGCGCCGTAGCCCGCGCCGACCAGCGCGTCGGCGGCCTGATCCAGATCGGCGTCCGGCATGATGATCATGTGGTTCTTCGCGCCGCCGAAACATTGGACGCGCTTGCCGTTCGAACAGCCGCGCCCGTAGATATATTCGGCGATCGGGGTCGAACCGACAAAGCCGATGCCGGCGATGTGCGGGTTGTCAAGGATCGCGTCGACGCTGTCCTTGTCGCCGTTGATCACCTGCAGAACGCCGTCGGGAAGCCCGGCTTCCTGGAAAAGCTCCGCCAGCATCAGGGGCACCGACGGGTCGCGCTCGGACGGTTTCAGGATGAAGGCATTGCCGGCGGCAAGGGCCGGGCCCATCTTCCACAGCGGGATCATGGCCGGGAAGTTGAAAGGCGTGATCCCTGCGGCGACGCCGATCGGCTGGCGCAGCGAATAGATGTCGATGCCGGGGCCGGCTGAATCGGTGATTTCACCTTTCAGAAGATGCGGGGCGCCGATGCAGAATTCGATCACTTCCAGACCGCGCTGGATGTCGCCCTTGGCGTCGGGAACGGTCTTGCCATGTTCGCTTGACAGAACCTCGGCCATCTTCTCCATGTCGCGGTTGATCAGGCGCACCATCTCCATCATCACCCGGGCGCGGCGTTGCGGGTTGGTGGCGCCCCATTTGACCTGGGCCTTGGCCGCGTCGGCGGTGGCGGCGTCCAGTTCGGCCTTGGTGGCCAGGGCGACTTTCGCCTGAACTTCGCCGGTGGCGGGGTTGAAGACATCGGCAAAGCGGCCCGAAGTGCCTTTGACATGCTTGCCGTTGATCCAGTGACCGATCTCTCTCATGACATTCCTCCTCATGCTTGTGGGCAGAATATCCTTGCGAAAATGCTGTGAAAAGAGGCAATACCTCAAACAAGTTTTGCATTTTTGCAAAGGGTGGTCATGGATTGGGATGATCTGCGTGTGTTTCTGGCAGTGGCGCGGGCGGAAAGCCTGTCGGCGGCGGGGCGGCGGCTGAAGATAGATCCGGCGACGGTCGGACGGCGGATTCTGCGGCTGGAGGAGGCGATCGAGGCACGGCTGTTCGCCAAGGGTCCGCAAGGTTATGCGCTGACCGAGGAAGGGGCGCGACTGCTCGGCCATGCCGAACAGATGGAAGCCGCAATGGACGGGGCGGTGGAGGCGCTTTCCGGGCCGGAGGGACTGACCGGCCAAATCCGTATCGGCGCGCCGGACGGATGCGCCAACTACCTGTTGCCACAGGTTCTGGCGAAAATCTGCGATGAAAATCCGGGGCTGGAGGTGCAGATCGTCGCATTGCCCCGCGTCCTGAACCTGTCGAAGCGGGAAGCCGACATGGCAATTTCGGTATCCGCCCCCACCGCCGGGCGGTTGTCGGTGCAGAAGATCACCGACTATCACCTGCATCTGGCGGCTTCGAAGAACTACCTGGCGCGCACCGGCCCGATCCTGAGCCGCGCGGATCTGCGCGGGCGCAACATCATCGGTTATATTCCGGACATGATCTTCGACAAGGAACTCGACTACCTGGCCGAGCTCGGGCCGGAACATGTGACCTTCGCCTCTAATTCGGTCTCGGTGCAGTTCAACTGGGTGCGGTCCGGGGCAGGGGTGGCGATCGTGCACGACTTTGCCATCCCGTCCGCGCCGGAGGTCACGGCGATCCTGAAGGGCGACTTCGGCCTGACCCGTTCCTTCTGGCTGATCCGCCACCAGGATGACCGGCGGTCGGAACGGCTGAACCGCTTTGCCGAGGCCCTGACGCTGGGTGTGAGGCGCGAGGTGGCGCGTCTTGAAGCGCTGACTTGACAGACGGTATCGCAAAGGTGGACTCTGGGGTTGAAAAGTGTTTGCCGACAGGAGGTTCGCCCATGCAAGTCCATCAGATTCTGCGATCCAAGCCACAGGTGTCGGTGATCACCGTCATGCCGGGGTCGAGCGTCGCCGACGCGGCGCGGCTTTTGGCGGAGCGGCGCATCGGTGCGGTGATCGTGTCGGATGACGGGGCGCGGCCCGTGGGTATCTTGTCCGAACGCGATATCGTGCGCGACGTGGGACGGCGCGGAGCGATTTGCCTGACCGACAAGGTGGAAACGCTGATGACCCGCAATGTCGTCGCCTGCGGGCCGGACGATTCCGCCGATTCCGTGCTGGAGAAGATGACGGCGGGCCGGTTCCGTCACATGCCGGTGGTCAAGGACGGCAAGATGGTCGGCATCATCTCCATCGGCGACGTGGTCGCCGCGCGCCTGTCGGAACTGGCGATGGAGAAGGATGCGCTGGCCGGCATGATCATGGGCAACTAGGCCGATCATTCTGCACTTGCAAAATGGCGCGCAATAATGTTGCTTTCCGGGCGTCAGACTGGAGGGCACCATGCGCATCGGCCTTTATCCCGGCACGTTCGATCCGATCACGCTTGGCCATACGGACATCATCCAGCGCGCCATGGCGCTGGTCGACCGCCTGGTGATCGGCGTCGCCATCAACCGCGACAAGGGTCCGCTGTTCAGCCTTGAGGAACGGGTGGCGATGGTCGAAGCGGAATGCGCCGGCATCATCGCCGTGACCGGGGGCGAGATCGTCGTCCATCCGTTCGAGAACCTCCTGATCGACTGCGCCCGCGATGTCGGCGCGGGTGTGATCATCCGTGGCCTGCGGGCGGTCGCCGATTTCGAGTATGAATTCCAGATGGTGGGCATGAACCGGGCGATGGACGCCTCGGTTGAAACGGTCTTCCTGATGGCGGATGCGCGCCGACAGGCGATTGCTTCCAAGCTCGTGAAGGAAATTGCCCGCCTTGGTGGCAATGTGTCGAAGTTCGTGCCCCCGGCGGTCGAGCAGGCGCTGCTGGCGCGCCTGCGGCACTGAAGGATCAGCCGATCAGCTTGCCCATCGCCACCGCCGTATCGGCCATGCGGTTGGAAAAGCCCCATTCATTGTCATACCAGCTGAGGATACGGCACATGCGGCCGTCCATCACCTTGGTTTGATCCATGTGGAAGACCGACGACCGGGGGTCATGGTTGAAGTCGGACGAGACGTTCGGCTGGTCGGTAAATCCGAGGATGCCCTTCAGCGGACCCTCGCTCGCAGCCGCGCGAATTGCGGTGTTGATCTCCTCCACGCTGGTGTCGCGGGCGGATTCAAAGACGAAATCAACGACTGAAACGTTGGGCGTGGGCACCCGGATCGCCACGCCGTCGAGCCGCCCTTTGAGTTCGGGCAGGACGAGGCCCACCGCCTTGGCCGCGCCGGTCGAAGTCGGGATCATCGACAGGGCTGCGGCGCGGGCCCGGTAAAGATCCTTGTGCATCGTGTCGAGCGTCGGCTGGTCGCCGGTGTAGCTGTGGATCGTGGTCATGAAGCCCTTGGTGATGCCGATGGCGTCGTTCAGCACCTTGGCCACCGGGCTGAGGCAGTTGGTGGTGCAGGAGGCGTTGGAGACGACGATATCGTCCCTGGTCAGGGTCTTGTGATTGACGCCGAAGACGATGGTCTTGTCGGCGCCGTCACCGGGGGCCGAGATCAGCACCCGCTTCGAGCCGTTTTCCAGATGGGCCGCGCACTTTTCCTTGGAGGTGAAGATGCCGGTGCATTCCAGGACGACATCCACGTCAGACCAGGGCAGGTCGGCGGGGTTCTTCTGCGCGCTCACCCGCATCGGGCCGCGGCCGACGTCGATCCAGTCAGGGCCGGCAGTCACTTCGGCGGGAAAACGGCCATGGACGCTGTCAAATCGCAGCAGGTGCGCGTTCGTCTCCACCGGGCCCAGATCGTTGATTGCCATGACCGCGATGTCCTTGCGGCCGGATTCGATGATCGCCCGCAGCACATTGCGCCCGATCCGGCCAAAACCGTTGATGGCAACCTTAACCGTCATGATCATCTCCTCATCTTCAGCCCGGCGGGCGCAGAAGTCATGTTATCGCTAACATCAATAGGTGAACCGAAGTCAAGATCAGACTGGCACGTTCAGCGCCAGAATTCGAGCCAATCCACGAGGTCGATGAATTTTCGCGCAAGGAAAACCGTGGCCGCGCCCTGATTGACAAGGCGGTCGAGGATCAGGCTGAGGATGGTCAGAATGGCCAGGGCCAGGGCGATGCGGTTGGTCATGGGCGGGGCGCTGACGCGCGCCCCAGGGCTCCTTATTGCAGGAGCCGCCCCATTGCGCCGGCCACGTCGGCCATCCGGCAGGAGAAACCCCATTCATTGTCATACCAGGCAAGCACCCGCACCGTGCGTTTGCCGACCACCTTGGTCTGATCAGGCGCAAAGATAGATGAATAAGGCGTATGGTTGAAGTCGATAGAGACCTTGGGTTCGGGATCATAGGCCAGAACCATGCCCATGTAACCCGCCGCAGCCTCGCGCACGATCTCGTTCACGTCGGCGACGGTCACATCCTTGCCGGCAATGAAGGTCAGATCGACGGCCGAGACGTTGGGCGTCGGCACCCGGATCGCGGTGCCGTCGAGCTTGCCCGCCAGTTCCGGCAGCACCTCGCCGAGCGCCTTGGCGGCCCCGGTAGAGGTCGGGATCATCGCCATGGCCGCGGCGCGGGCGCGGTAGAGATCCTTGTGGCGGCGGTCGAGCGTCGGCTGGTCGC
>CAZRKU010000121.1:0-8251 GCA_964600685.1 uncultured Frigidibacter sp.
CCGCGCAACGCCCGATGGCACCAAGGTCATGTTCGATGCCACGGCGATTGCCGGGCTGGCGCGCCTCGAATTCATGACATCAACTCCCTGGACGACGGGTGTTCATTCGTTCAGCGGACCCTCTTTGCTTGCACTGCTGCGGGAAGCACGGGCAGTTGGCAAGGACATCAGGCTGGACGCGCTGAACGGTTACAGCGTCGAGATCCCGGTCGATCAGTTGACCGAAACCGCCCCAATTGTCGCCGACCGGATCGACGGTAAGCCGTTTTCCATCCGCGACAAGGGGCCGCTATGGGTGATCTACCCCTATGATAGTGATGTCGAGTTTCAGACTGAGGTGACCTACGCCCGCAGCATATGGCAACTGGTTTCCATAACCGTTTTGCCGGACTGAAGCGCATGCCATATGGGATCGTCGGGCGTTTGCTGCAGGTGCATTTGCCACGCCAGGCTGGGCACTGGCTGGCGGTTGCCTTGCTCGCCGTCCTTTTTCTGGCCGGAACAGCGGATGTCGCCCGCCTCTACCAGACCATCGGCAATGTGCAGGCCGAACTGAAGCGCGCCCAAAGCGATAACGCCACCTGGCAGGTTGCGCAGGGTGAGGTCGATCTGTTGCGCTACCGCCTCGCCGTGCTCCAGGCCAAAGAGTCTGGTAGCAATAGGGAGCTTGCCGAGGCGCGCCAAGCCTACGATATCCTCTACAGCCGCGTCACCATTATCGATGGCGCTTTCCGAAACACGGCTGCCTTGCAGATCGCCGATCTCGAGGATCAGTGGACGAAGATGCGCGCGGTCTTGTTGCAGCAGACGGCAATCATCGATCGATCGGACGCCGAGCTCCGGGTCGCGCTCCCCAGACTGGCTGCTTTAAACGCCGAAGCTGCGCGCCTGTCTCGCAGTTTTTCTGTTGACGCGCTGCAAGCGATCGTAAAGGCCGCAATGGAACAGCGCGAGGAAATGCAATGGCTGATGAAGCGTGCCTTCGCCAGCGGCGCATTGATGTATTTCCTGCTCGTCGCGTTGGCTTTGGCCCTGAAGCTCGCTTTGACACGCTCGAGAAGACAGGCGATCGACTTGACCCGCCTTAGTTCCAAGTTGAGCAAGGTCATCAATAGTTCGGTTGACGCAATCCTCGTTGCTGACGGCACTGGTCGCATCAACGACTGCAACAGTGCGGCCCGGGCCAAGTTCGGGCTCTCGCAAGTTGAAGCCCTAGATCGGAATCTGGGCAATCTGATTTCGGTCGACTCAACGGACCTGCTCGCAGACGAGGCCCTCCCGGACGACTCTTCCTCTGTGTTTCGTCCTGACGCGGCCTTTGAGGGTCGACCGTTTCAAGCCGTGGCCAAAAGGGCAGACGGGACGGAGTTTCCGGCGGAAGTTCTGACAGTCTCCGACCGCGGCACCGACGGAACTAGGATCTACATCGTGTATGTTCGCGATGTCTCCGAAGAGGTCAAAGCGCAGGCAGCCCTTGTATCTGCACGCGATCTGGCCCTGCAGGGTGAGCAGTCAAAAGCGCGTTTCATTGCCGTTATGAACCACGAAATGCGCACGCCCCTGAATGGACTCATCGCGGCGCTCGACATCCTTCAAACCACCACAAGGACGAGCAAACGCCAGGCGCGGTTTCTTACGATTGCACGACAATGCAGCACTGCGGCGCTCGAACAGATCGACGACGTGCTGGAACTGGCCCGTCTCGACGATCGGGCGCAATTCGAAAACACTGAGGTCTTCGACATCGTTGGCATTCTGGAGGATTTGGTCTCGCAAAATCACCTACTGGCTGAGCAGCGCGGCAATCGGCTGGTCACGCAGCTGACGGACCTTCCGGATACGCTGGTCGTCGGACATCGCAGGCTTCTCGGGCGAGCTCTCTACAATCTGCTTGGCAATGCAATCAAGTTTACGGAGAACGGCCTGATCAAGCTGCGGCTGTCGGTCAAACACGAAGCCGACGCCATGATTTCGGCCTGCTTCGCCGTCGAAGACACCGGCATCGGCATTCCGGCCGACAAGCTGGGCGGCATCTTCCGAGACTTTGAAACGGTTGATCGATCTTATGCACATCGCGCCGAAGGAACAGGACTTGGTCTCGGGATTGCCAAGCGCGCCGTCGAGCAAATGGGCGGCGTCCTGGGGGTTGCCAGTGAGGAAGATAAGGGCAGCACGTTCTGGTTTCGCATCCCTTTGAGTCTCGCCTACAATCCTAAGCCGACTTCGCCCGGCGAGGTGGCCGAGCGCCAGATGAGCTCGGAAGATCGGCGCCCGGCTCACGTCGATCCGACGCGCGAGATTCTGATCGCCGAGGACAACGCCATCAATCGGGTTGTGCTGCGCGAGATGCTACGCCACATCGGCTGCCGCGTGGACGAGGCCAGAAACGGCCTTGAAGCCGTTCGGCGCGCCGCCTCAAAAGACTACGACTTGATCCTGATGGATCTGAGCATGCCGGAGCTCGACGGCATTGAGGCAACCCGCCAAATTCGCACATCGGAACCACACTGTCGCGCACGGATCGTCGGCCTTACGGCGCATGCCATGGCGAGCGACTACGCGAGAATGCTGAACGCGGGAATGGAATTTGTGCTGCAAAAGCCGATCACAATAGCCAGTCTCAGGGCATTGCTCGCAAAACCGGCTGAACCGGGGATCTCCGCGGCAGAAAAGCACCAGCGCTGCCGCGAGCATTTTCTTCTGGACACAGTGACCTGCACGGAACTGGCGCAGTTGATGTCCCCGGGCAAGTTTACCTTGATCCTTCGCCGATTCATAAATGAAACAGAGCAAATCCTGAAGAATCTCGAACCTGCAGCCGACCTTCGGCAATGCACCCTGGCACTGCACAAGCTCGTCGGATCAAGTGCATATTTTGGGGCAAAAGCGCTGCGCACTCTTGTCCTGGTCTGCGAGGAAAACGCGCGCGCGGGGCATGCAAATACCGTTGCTGAGCTGCTTCCGGCAATCCAGATCTGCTGGATCGAAACGAGGGATGCCCTCGCTGAATTCGCCGGTATCGCCGAGAACAGCCACTGACCGCACCGCAAGCAGATCAGCAGCTATTGGCTGGACGGTCACTTAGATCCGATATTGGAGCGGGAGCTGACCCGATTCTGCACTGTGTGGCGGTTGCATTCGCTCACAACCGGAGCTTTGGTCTTCGGAAATACCTTTTGCGCGCGAACCCACCCATAAGATAGAACGCCGAATGCTAATTTCCGGCATATGAAATTGCAAGTGGTAGGGGCGTCGCTGTCGAGGATGTCAACTTGCAGACCGAGATACTGCCCACTGACATAGACGAAGTAATCGCTCTGAACCATGGCCAGGCCGGAGAAGAGTTGACCGACGAGTGCCCACTGCCCATCGGGTGGTGGATCGTGCCGATGATGGTTTTCAGCCTTCCGGCATGGGTCAAGATCATAGGCGCGTTTCTGTGATGACAGCATACATTGATCAAATGAGCTCGCTTTCGGCTACTGACGGTTCAAAAGTGGGATCGCGCGGCTCCGAACGTCAAGAGATGCTCTGCGGATTACCATCATGACCGTAGGTTCAAGCCACATCCGGCACATAACTGACGAAGTCCGGTCGTGGTTTTGCGCGCTGCTTTCGGTTCTGCTGGAACCTCCGCAAGCCGAGCCGGCGAAATCCAATATGGCACTGCGCCTGCTCGGTCCCAAATTTGGCGGCACGAGCCACTTCGCGCTGGTGAACAAAAACCAAGCGAACGTGGACGGTGGCGGGTCGGCTTACAGATGCGCGTTCGATCTCTTCGATGATCGTCCAGCACTGTTCATCGCGAGCGATCAGCCCGGAATGACGAGATACAAGGGCCTGTTGTGTCAGGCCGGAAGGCAGGTGTTGGGTCGGACCATGTTCGATCGGACGATCGCGGAGGTTGTGAGCCGACCCGCCGATTGGTCGCTCATCGTTGTTAATCTCGATGACTATGGCGGCATCACTCGAACGGTCGACGGACTCCTCTCGCTGCGCCGGAAAGCCCCCGCAATCCCGGTGATCCTTTTGACCTCTGAAATACTCTTCGATGACTATTCTTTGGAACGACTGCCGATCGCGGACGCGACCTTGCGCATGCCGACGATGTTGCCGAACTTCGAGATCGGACTGGCAGAAGCGCCTGTCAACAACCTAGAGTGGCAGCGGAGGATCGGAACGAATAGCGATAACCCGGCGCCGTTCGCACCACCCTCCCGATCACCCGCTTAGTCGCCACCACGCCCACCGACCGTTGCGTCACGTTACCGGCCGTCCGCATCTTAGCTGTCGGCCGCTTCTGCCTTGGCCACAGTCCTCGCCGCTAGCCGACTGACCTGCCGCCGAAAGTGGCGTCGACACAGTAAGCGATTTGAGGCGGCAATTGCGCGAAAGGTTGGCAAAAATATGTCAAGCCATTGAAAATTAGATACAAACTTTATTCACTGCTAATGCTGTCTCCACCGAGCGCCGTGACATGGCGATTTCGACATGTCTCAAAATCCAGCTTCACAGAACGGTCGCTCAATGAGAGTCTGATGTCATTGAGAACAACTTTTCCGCCATCGACATTCCGAGATTTGATTATGTGTCAAAGCAAAAGTGCCTCGGTTTTTCCCGAGCTCGTCCCCTGCAAGGAAGTTGCTTCCGTCGCAGGCAAGCAAAGAGCCAACGCCGCCGCCGCGCGGGTTCTCCGCCGGCTCGGAGCGAGTCCCAGCATATTGTTGCTGGGGACCGGTTTGCTGTTGTGTGCGGTGGCGTTGGCTCTTGCCTTACTGCTTCCGGGATTCGGCCAAGGCTCCTGACCGGAGCCGGTCGCGCAGACGCCCAATCTTTCCCGATGGGTAGTTCGTCGGCTCGCGTTCACTGCGCACTGCCGCCGTCGCCGTCCTTCCCGAAGCTGCTGGACAATCGCTCTGCCGGCCTCTGCAGGATCACCACGGCAAGACCCAAGAAGCGTCGAAGTTGCGCCCAATTATTTCCTTTTTTCTGGAACAGAACCGTTTCCATAGATCGCTTATTTTATACTGGACATAGAGATGAAGAATCATTTGACCTTGGCCGTTGCGGCCGTGCTTGCCTTTCCCGTGGTTGCCCACGCAAAGCAGCCCCTCCCCCAATTTGTGCCCGTCGCCGGATCCTCGGCGGCCGACTTCTGCTTCGCCAATCAAGGCGCTTCCGGCTCGCACGGGCCTTGTGGCGCGCCTCCGCAACTCGGGTCGGCGCAAAATGCCGATACACACGCGTGGGCGGCCCTGGAGGTCTCGGCGCCGGATGACGGTTCGGAAGCCGGGTCGGGTTCGGGCGACCGGCCGGCCCTGAAAGATACTTCGCAGGACGACGCCGGATCGACCGGCGCCGGTGACAGTTCCGAGCCTGACGAAGCCGGTTCGGATACCGCGGGTGACGAAACGGAAGCCTCGGCTCCCGCTTCCGACCAAGACGAGGGTTCCGGTGGCTCCGCCGAAGCAAATACCGACCCGGCCGGCGACACCTCCGGCACCCGAGACATCGTGCCGGCGACCGCGAGCGGTGACACGGACGCCTCCGACACCGGTTCCGACGATGCCGCTGCCATTTCCGAGGATGAAGAAGGTGGCGGCGCTGAGTCCGCGGAAGGTTCGACAGCAGATTCAGCGGGCTCTCCGGAAGAAGTGACCGGCTCGGAGGAGGGTGACACTGGTGCCGCCGCCGAACATGCTGACAGCGACGACGCCGACACGAATGCATACGGCGGCGGTGAAACCGGCGGAAACGGCAACGGCGATACCGGCGTCGGGAACCACGATCAGGGCCAGGACATCGGCGACACCACCAACAATGCCGGCGAAAACGAAACTGAGAACGGCGAACAGAGCGACGATGCAGCAGACAGCGGCCAGAGCCAGGGTGCAGACAATGACGCCGGCAGCAACGCGGGCGGCGACGCAGGCGCCGAGACCGGAAGCGATCAGGGCAACGACAATGACGCCGGCAGCAACGCGGGCGGCGACACCGGCGCCGAGACCGGAAGCGATCAGGGCAACGACAGCGGCAGCGGCAACGAGGTCGGGAGCACCCGCGCGGGAAGCAACAGCGATCAGGATCAAGGCAACGACGCCGGGAACAATGATCAAGGCCAGGGCGCCGGTGGATCTGACGACGGCGGGGCAACTGCCGACAACAGCGATCAGGATCAAGGCAACGACGCCGGGAACAATGATCAAGGCCAGGGCGCCGGTGGATCTGACGACGGCGAGGCAACTGCCGACAACGGCGGGCACGATGCGAGCGGCGGCTCTGACGACGACGCGGATTCCGGGGCCGATGGCGGCAAGAAAAAGGACAAAGACAAAGACAGCGACGGCGCCGGGAACCATGGCAACGGCCATGGCAACGGTGGCGGCGACGGCCGCAACGGCAACGGCAAAGGTGCCGGGAAGATCGGCTGAACCGGCCCTGTGCGCCGACGATTCTGACCGCAACCAACTTGGCATGTCCGGGCGATTCGCCCGGACATCGCTTTTCCGATGGCCGACTTGGGGACGATTGCGGTAAAATCTTGTCAGCCAGGCAGGCCACGCCACCCGCCAAAAAATCCCCGGATTCCGAGATTGTGGCTTCCGGACCCTCGTTTGCCCCACACAACGAGCCTGAGTATCGCTCTCTGCCCCGATTCGCCTCCTCCCGCAGCTCGTCAAGTAGCCTGTTACGGCCAACCAATAGGTTGAATGTCGGTGGAGAGGCCGCGACGTATTGGTGCATGACTTGATCAATATCAAGTCACATTTCAGCCCCAATCGACCAGCATAGTTCTAATAAGTTGCAAGTGTTAAAGTTAACACATCCTGTGATTGAAGTCTGGGAGATTGCGGTATGCCGACATTTTCAATGCTGACGCACGCCGGCCGCCTCGCCGCACTGGAGGCAGCTCAGGGGCGACGGCCTCAGGATAGGCCAAATACGTGGAACTGTGAAGTGCCGGGCCACATGAGGTCGGGATCTCTGAACAGTCAACGGTTTGGCAGCCAGACCAGCGTTTTCCTGTCGACCCTGACGCTGACCCTGATCTGGGCTTCCTGAGCCTGACTTAGTCACGGGCACTCACGTCGAGATGAACTACTATCGAGGACAAAACAGATGGCTATTTCTTGCGCTTTGGTAAGTGGCACATTTTCGTTCTTGTTCACCTTCATTTGGCACCTGTTCAGCGGGGGGTCGGTAGGTAGCTTTTTTCTGACCTACTTCATTCTAGGCAATGGGCTCTTCGTCGTGTTGCTCGCCCTGGCCTATCTGATCGTCGCGCTTCGGCATATCCGCGCCTTCCGCACCCGGCTCCCGGTTGACCGACTTGCTTGACCTGGGCCGGATTTTCTCCGGCGGACTGGCTCCGGTCGCCAGCCAGATCGCATCTGTGTCACCTCAGGCTGGTTCTGCTGTGCTGGCAGCCGCGCAACTGGCGCCGACTGCAATTCCGGCAGGAACAGATGATCGCGAAAAGCAAATGCTTCGGCCCGGAGAGCTACCGCTTGAGTGCGTCGCGGGCACGGCCCAGAAGTTCGGCGCCTTCATGGCCGACGAGGGCCGGCAGCAGGAGCACATACGTCAGCACTTCTCTGAAGAGAGAAACGCGCCGTTGTTGCAACCCCAGTTCGGTCGGGAATATGTTCGGTCGGCGCGGCTGGAGCATGTGCTGCATTCCTTTACTTGCGGGCGAAAACCAACTGCAACTGAAGGTAAGACACGGCGAATAGTATTCGCAAAAGAGTTGAGTGAATTGATTAAAGGCAAGCGTGCCGAACTGCAAGTTCCCTCTGTCGGATCTAATCCGGTGACGTGCAACGCGGTTGTCGCCTACCTGCGACAATTGGCGCGACCAGGAGCAACCCGGCGTCTCCTGACGCGGTTGGCTGGCACCTGCCAGGCCGAGCGTTGCCTGGAACTTCAGAACGAGAATTCCGGGCTCAGGCGGCGGGTTGCCATCCTGGAGACCGCGCTGGCCGACTATTCGCACCGCTTCGGACCTACCGCCTCCGCCCGCGTAGCCTTCGCGCTCAAGGACGGCTGACCGCAGCAAGACCGAACCACCGTCGGCAGTACCAAAACAGAAGCGTATTAATCCGGTTGACAGGGCGGTGAGCCAGCGCGCCGGATCCGATGGTGGTTTCGCCGCGTGGATTACATAAAGCGGACTGCAGAATCTGTCGCTTATCGCGATCCCGCGGCCCCCTACAAGCTCAGAAATCCGTCTCCACGTAGACCCCCGAGCAGT
>CAZRKU010000122.1:0-7501 GCA_964600685.1 uncultured Frigidibacter sp.
TTTGGAGACCAGCAGACGTCAGATCGTAGCTTCCGTCACTGTCCGATTTTCGGGGAGTAGCTCATAGGTCTCACAATCACGTAGTTTGTGTCATCAGCCTTATTCGGCTTATTTGGTTTCGCCAGTGTCACAGTCATGCGTCTCTCCCACGTTGATTCGGGTGCTAACACAGTCAGATTCCTCTACCAGACATCTATTGACTCTTTGCTAATTTCCTGAACATGAAGCCGATTCGCGGCTATGGCGAAGTCGGGGCATTGCCCCAACGTTCGCGCCTGCCTGCCCCCGGCAGGCGCGTGACCGCGCCAGCCCAGGCAGAAGCGCCCCGATTTGGCACCGTCCGGCGCAATCGCCAAACCCCTTGGCCTCCGGCTTGCGCCTCCGGCCAACCGCCCGGGCGGCCTGCCACTGGCAGGCCACCTGATCGGGCGGAAAGAATCCCGTAGGGTGGGTGCCAACCCACCACTCCCCTCAAAACCCCACAAACACCATATCCAGCGCCGCGCCGATCTCGTCCGCCCGGCCCGCCAGACTTCCCACCGGCCTGCCCAGCCCCCCGACCGGCACCGCCGCGAGATACTGCGTCACCATCACCGCCCGCCGCCCCTCGACCTCGACCAGCGGGTTGAGCCGTTTCGCGGGCGTAGGCGCCATGTCCTCCGGCATCAGCGGCACCACGATCCGGGTGTTCAGCCCTTCCAGCAGGTCGGCCTGCACGTCCAGCCACCAATAGTCGCCGTCCGGGGCGCGAAAGACCTCGTAGCGCGCCATCAGAACGGGCGGTGTTTCGCCAGGGGCAGGCCGTTCGCCTCGACCCAGGCGTTGGAACTGTCCAGCGCGCCCGCATTCTCGCGCTTCCACGCCGCGGCCTTCGCCGCATGAACCGCCGCGCGCAGCCCCGCCTCGGCGGCGCGGCTCAGGTTCACCTCAAGCTCCCGCGCCTCGGTCAGCAGGGCGCTGTCGATCGTCAGGTTGGTCGGCTTGCGGGCAAGATTCATCTGTGTCTCCATCATTCATGCGCTTGATAATGCGCATATAGTGCGCACACGTCAACCGCAGGTCGGGCTTCAGCCCGACTCCCCCCTCACCGCCGGTCCCTGAGCCCCCTGAGCCGTTCCAGCTTCGCCCGCCCCCGCGCCTCGGCCGCCGCGTCCGCCTCGGCCCGCTCCCGCGCTTCCATCTCCGCCGCCGCCCGGTCCAGCACCTCGCGCCTGAGGCTCCGCGCCTCCTCCTCCGCGGTCGGGCGATAGCCCACCATCTCCGGCCCGGTCGCCACGCCCGACAGCCGCGCCAGCATGAAGGCGCGCAGCACCGCGTTCATCCGGCTCAGGTGCCCCGGCCCCATGGCGCGGAAGAAGCCCGCCACATCCTCGTCCAGCCGGAAGGTCAGCTTGACCTTGCGCGCCACCGCCGGTTCGCGCAGCAGCGCCCGCCATTCGGACGGGATGCGCATACTGTCGTTCAGGCCCCAGCGCAGGTCGGCCTCCAGCTCGCGCATCGTGTTGGCCAGCCGGTGATAGGCGATGGCGCGGTCGCGGTCGGCTTTGGTCGGTGCGGGCATGGGTCCGGTCCCTGAAATGGCGGGCCGATTGTGGGCCGGGCCGGGTGAACGGCGGGTAAGGCACCCGCGCGGCCCTGTCGGGACGGATGCCATACGCCTGGCAGACATTTGCCATACGGCGCGCAGCCGTTATGGCATAACCGCGCCGGGGGCACTAGACTGGCCCCATGATGAACCGTCGCACCCTCCTCCTCTCCGCCCTCACCGCCGCGCTGATGCCGGGCATGGCGCTGGCCGAAAAGCTGTCGCTGTCCGAGATTTCGGACTATCTCAACAGCCTCACCACCGCCGAGGCGCCCTTCACCCAGATCAACCCCGACGGCTCGGGTGCCAAGGGCCGCGTCATCATCCGCCGCCCCGGCCGGATGCGGTTCGAATATGCCAAGCCCGACGGGACGGTTGTGCTGGCATCTTCCGGCCAAGTGGCTGTTTTTGATGATAAATCAAACCAGCCTCCCGATCAGTATCCTTTGGAGAATACGCCCCTGAGCCTGATCCTCGGTCGCAAGATCGACCTCGCGAAAGCCGACATGGTGGTGGCTCATGCCGAGGAAGGCCAGCTGACGATCGTGACCGCCCAAGACCCCGGGAACCCCGAATATGGCACGCTGGCGCTGGGCTTTTCCGCCAATCCGGTGGCGCTCCGCCAATGGGTGCTGACCGACGGGACCGGCGCCCAGACCACGGTTCTTCTGGGCGACCTGGTCAGGGGCGGCGACTATCCGCCCTCCACCTTCCTCATCGAAAGCGAGATCGCCAAGCGCGGCCTGAACTGACCAGCGGGTCAGACTTTCCCACAGGCAATCAGTTGATTCTGATAGGTTTTTGCGCGTCCGCCGACTTCGGCCGCGACCCGCAGAAGCCAGCCTTTCTGATTGTGGCTGCCCCGCCCGTAACCCGCCAGACCCTCGTGATAGGCGAGATACAGGTTCTCCGCGTCATAGGCCGAAATCCCGAGCTGGCGCGAGGCGCGGTTCATGTACCAACCCATGAAATCCACCGCATCCTCGAAATTGTTGCGCCGCGCACCGCGGTTGCCGGTATCGTCGCGATAGTCGTCCCAGGTTCCGTCCAGCGCCTGGCTGTAGCCCCTGGCCGAACTCTGCCGCCCGGCCGGAATGAAGCCGAACAGAAAACGGCGCGGGGTCTTGGCGTTGCCGATGAACTTCGATTCCTGATAGATCGCCGCCATCATCACATGCGTCGGCACGCCCCAGCGCCGCTCCGACCGCTGCATGGCGTTCAGGTATTGGGGCCGCTCCTCAAGAATGGCGCAGGCATTGTCCAGATCGCGCGGCGCGCGATTCTGGCCGACGCCACAAGACACCAACACCAGAAGCACCGCCAGGCGGAGATACTTTTTCATACTGCCTCACAAAGACTGCTCTTGTTTTTCCGGCAGCTTACGCGAAATCCGGCGCGGGGAAAATCGCAAACCCGCGCGATCAGAGAAACGCGGCAAGGGTGAGCGGAATCGTGATCACCGACAGAAGCGTCGAGACGACGACAAGGCTCGCGACCTTTGCGGCCTCGACATTGCATTTTTCCGCAAGCAGGTAGGAAGTCACGGCAACCGGCGTTCCGGCTTGCAACACCAGCACCGCGAACGCCACGGGTGACAGGCCGAAGGCCCGGCCGACCCCCCAGCCGATGGCTGTGCACACAACCACCTTGGCGAGGCCGAGGAACAGCGGATGCAGGAAGTCCGACGGGTGAAGCCGCGCCACCGCGACGCCGAGCGTGATCAACATCAACGGGTTGGCCATCTGTCCGGCAAGCTGCAGCGTGTTGGTCAGCCAGACCGGCGTGTTCCACCCCTGCCACAGGAACAGCGCGCCCAGAACCGTGCCCGCGGCTTAGATGCGCAAATCACGGGATGGGCGAAGTTTCCCTTTGCGGACCACCGCAATCGCCCGTCACCCTGAGCGAAGCCGGAAAACTCTGCCTTCAAACGGTCCAGATTGCGGGGATCAGATCAGTGCAGGCGTCGGTCAGCCTCCGGCAAACCCGGTGCGGTTCAAAGGGCGTCGGCACATGGCCTCTTTGCAGCCACGTGCCGAAAGCGACAGATCATGTCGTGCCGAACGCGGCACGATGACCTGACAGCGTTCAGAAAGGCCCCGGAAGGGGCGTCGGATGCTGGACAGGCCGTTTGACTATATCATCGTCGGTGCCGGTTCGGCGGGATCGGTCCTGGCCGAACGGCTCTCGGCCAGCGGGCGGCACTCCGTTCTGGTGCTGGAGGCGGGCGGCAGCGACCGGCGCTTCTACGTCCAGTTGCCGCTCGGTTATGGCAAGCTGTTCTACGATCCGACGGTAAACTGGCTCTACCGGACCGAGCCTGATCCGGGCCTGGCGGGGGCAAGCGACCATTGGCCACGCGGCAAGCTCCTTGGCGGCTCGTCCTCGATCAATGCGATGGTATGGATTCGCGGCCATTCGAGCGACTATGACGACTGGGAGGCCGCGGGCAATCCGGGCTGGGGCTGGGACCGGGTCCGCGACGCCTATCGCGCGATCGAGGACAACGAGGCCGGCGCCGATCATTGGCGCGGGCAGGGCGGGCCGCTCTTCATCTCGGCCAACCGCCGCGACCTGCACCCCCTGTGCGATACATTCATCGCCGCGGCCGCCGCGACCGGCCTGCCGGTCACCCCGGATTTCAACGGTGCCCAACAGGAAGGCGTCGGCATCTATCAGATGACGATCCGCCATGCCCGGCGGAACTCCACCGCCCGCGCCTTTCTCCGCCCCGCGATGAAACGGCCGAACGTCACGGTCCTGACCCATGCCCAGGTCACGCGGGTTCTGTTCGACGGCACCCGCGCCACCGGTGTCGAATATCAGCGCCACGGCCAACGCCATCAGGCCCGCGCCGGGCGCGAGGTGATCCTCTGCGGCGGCGCGATCAATTCGCCGCAGCTCCTCATGCTGTCGGGGATCGGTGACGCCCCGGCGCTGCAGGCGCTCGGCATCGCGCCCATCGCCCGGAACCCGAACGTCGGCCGGCATCTGAACGACCATCAGGGCATCAACTACACCTGGCGGATGAAGGTGCCGACCTACAATGACATCCTCCGGCCCTGGTGGGGCAAGCTCCGGGTCGGGCTGCAATATCTCCTGTCGGGCACCGGGCCGCTCTCGAAGTCGATCAACCATGGCGGCGGCTTCTTCCGCACCTCGCCCGACCTGCCGCGCCCGAACATGCAGCTCTACTTTCAGGCCTTCTCGACCCTGATCCCGCGCGAGGGCGAACGCCCGCTGCTGACGCCCGATCCGTTTTCCGGCCTGTCGATCGGCCTGTCCAACTGCCGCCCGACCAGCCGGGGCGCGATCACGCTCAAATCGGCCGACCCGTTCGCCCATCCCCGGATCGTAGCCAACGCCTTCTCGACCGATCATGACGTGGCCGAGATGCTGCTCGCCGTGAAATTCCTGCGCCAGATCGCCGCGCAGGAGCCGATCCGCAGCCTGATCGCCGAAGAACTCCGCCCCGGCCCCCAGGTGCAGGGCGACGAGGCGCTGATCGCCGATTTCCGCGCCCGCTCGGGGACGGTCTATCACCCGTCGTGCACGGCGCGCATGGGGCCATCGCCCGAAACCTCGGTCGTCGACCCTGATCTGCGCGTCCATGGGGTCACCGGCCTCAGGGTCTGTGACGCTTCGGTCTTTCCAACGCTGATCGGCGGCAATACCAATGCGCCCAGCATTCTCGTGGGCTGGATGGGGGCGGAACGCATCCTTCGGGCTCCATGACCGTCAGCGGATTGAAGGGTTCGAACATGGCTTATCTTCTGGGCGTCGATACCGGCGGCACCTATACCGACGCCGTCATTCTTGACGAACGGGCTGATCGGGTCGTGGCATCGGCAAAGTCCCTGACCACCCGGCCTGATCTGGCGCTGGGTGTCGGCCGGGCCATAGACGCGGCGATCGCCGACGCGGGGGTAAAGCCCGCCGACATCGCCATGCTGTCACTCTCGACAACCCTGGCCACCAATGCGCTGGTCGAAGGGCAGGGTGGCCGTGTCGCGCTGGTCTTCATCGGCTTTGACGAGTTGGAATTGACCCGGGCCGGTCTGACCGAAGCGATGAAGGGCGACCCGGTTGTTCTGGTGACCGGCGGCCATAACCACGGCGGCATGGAAGCCGCCCCGCTCGACCGGGCGCGGCTGGCGGCCGAGGTGGGTCGCCTGGCCCCGGAAGTGACCGGCTTCGCGGTCGCCGCGTCCTTCGCGACCCGCAATCCCGCCCATGAAAATGCGGCGCGCGATCTGATCCGCGACCTGACCCACCGGCCCGTCACCTGCTCGCACGAACTCTCCGCCGGCCTCAACGGTCCGCGCCGCGCCCTGACGGCGGTGCTGAACGCGCGCCTGATCGGCATGATCGACCGGCTGATTTCGGCCTGCGAGGCGCATATGGACAGCCTTGGCATCGAGGCGCCCCTGATGGTGGTCCGGGGCGACGGGGCGCTGGTGTCGGCCCGGCTGGCGCGGGAACGGCCGATCGAAACCATCCTGTCCGGTCCCGCCGCCTCCATCGCCGGGGCAAGCTGGCTGACCGGCGAACAGGACGCGCTGGTCAGCGACATCGGCGGCACGACGACCGACGTTTGCCTGCTGAAGGACGGCAAACCCGCGATCGACCCGATGGGCGCGCGTGTCGGCAGCTTCCGCACCATGGTCGAAGCCGTGGCGATGCGCACCACCGGCCTCGGCGGCGACAGCGAGGTGCATCTGATCGACGGTCTGGAAACCGGCCTCCGGCTCGGGCCACGACGGCTGATGCCGGTCGCGCTGGCGGCGCGCGACTTTCCCGACCTTGTGCATCAGGCGTTCGATCACTGGCTGTCGCTCGATGCGCCGGGCGAACATGACGGGCGCTTCGCCCTGCCGATGTGGCAGGATGGCCCGCCGCCCGGCCTTTCGCCCCGCGAACAGGCGGTCGCGGACCGGCTGATGGCCGGGCCGTTGCGCGTGTCGGATGCCGCCCGCACCCGCCTTGAAATTCCGGCGCTGATGAAGCTCGTCGCGCGCGGCGCGGTGATGATCTCCGGCGTCACCCCCTCGGACGCGAGCCACGTTCTGGGCCGCCTCGACAGTTGGGATGCGGCGGCGGCGGAAATGGCGGTCACGCTTTTCGCCCGCCGCCGCAACGGAAGGGGCGACCGGATCGCGCGGAATGCGTCCGATCTGGCCGGACGTATCGTCGCGCAGCTTGAACAGCAGACGATGGATTGTCTGCTGGAGGCGGCCTTCGACGAGGACGGCTACGACTGGGGGCGGGAGGTGCCGGAACGTCTGGCCCGCCATGCGCTGACGCAGGCGGGGCTGGCGCAGCATCAGGGCGTCGTGCGCACCTCGCTGTCGCTCGGGGTTCCGGTGATCGGCCTCGGCGCCTCGGCGCCCAACTATTACGCGCCCTTGGGCGCGCGGCTCGGAACCCGGATGATCCTTCCGGCCCACGCGGGCGTGGCCAACGCCATCGGCGCGGTGGTGGGGCAGGTGTCGATGACCGCGACCGGCATTGTCACCGCCCCCGGCCCCGGCATCTTCGCCGCCCATCTGGGCGACGGCCCGCAGCGTTTCCCCACCTGCGACGCGGCGATGGCGGCGCTCGAAACCGCGCTCCGGGCCGAGGCGGCGGACCGCGCCGGCGCGGCGGGCGTCGAGGAGCTGCGCCTGACCGTCGCCCGCGACATCACCGAGGTGGAGGTCGAGGGCCAGCCGATGTTCATCGAGGCCCGGCTGAAGGTCACCGCCCAGGGCCGGCCCCGGATTGCCGTCGGCTGAGACCCGCATCGGGGCATCCGTCCGGACGTTTGGCACCAAAGGCCCACAGGGGCCGTCGGCCCCGGTGTCGGGACGGATGCCATACGTTTGGCATACGTTTGGCCTACGTCCGCCATACGCGGCCGGGGATGGAGTTGCCGCCCCC
>CAZRKU010000123.1:0-7456 GCA_964600685.1 uncultured Frigidibacter sp.
CGGGCTGGTTGCGTCGCTGGTGGGTGGCGGCCTTGACATGTGGCTGAACACCGTCGGCCTGACCGCCTTCGGCACGCTGAAGCATGGCAAGAGCGATGCGGCGGCGACCGGGCTGGCGAAGGATTTCCCGGTCATCGACTATCCCAAGCCCGACGGCAGACTGTCGTTCGACCGGCTGACCAACGTGGCTTTCTCGGCCACGAACCATGACGAGAACCAGCCCTGCCATCTGCGGCTGAAGGATGCGTCGGTGCCGGTTGCGATCAACCTGCCGCAGTATGACGAACCGGCGCAGCGTTATTGCCCGGCGGGCGTCTACGAGGTGTTGCAGGGCGAGGGCGGGCCGAAGTTCCAGATCAACTTCCAGAACTGCGTCCATTGCAAGACCTGCGACATCAAGGATCCGAGCCAGAACATCAACTGGACGACCCCGCAGGGCGGCGGCGGGCCGAACTACCCGAACATGTGATCGGCTCCGGCGGCTTTTCGCGCGCAAATCAGCGGGGCGGGCGGCCGGGCGGTTCCGGCGCGCATTGCGTTGGGCGTGGCGGCGCATTAGGTTTTCCGGACCGGTCCACCCCAGGAGAAGATCTTGCCCGCGCCACGTTTGCCTTCTTTGCTGCTCGCCCTGGCGGGGGTTCTTGGCGGCCCCGTCTGGGCCGATGGTGTGGCCGGTCCCTATCTGGCCGGGCGCGTGGCCAGCATCCAGTCGGATTATGCCGCCGCCGCCGATTATTTCACCCGGTCGCTGGCGGCCGATCCTGGCAATCAGGAGATTCGCGCCAATGCGATCCTGGCCGAGATGGGGCTGGGCGAGTTCGAGAAGGCCGAGGTCATCGCCCGCGCCTTCGACGGGGCAGGCGGCAAGAACGGGCTTGCGGATCTGGCGATTCTTGCGGTTCTGGCCAAGAAGGGCGATTTCGCCGGTGCGCTGACCGAAATGGATGCGGGGCGTTCGGCCGGGGAACTGGTCGACGGGTTCCTGCGCGCCTGGGCGCAGCTTGGCGATGGCCAGATGTCCGAAGCCGCGGCGGAATTCGATGCGCTGACGAAGAAACGGGAAGTTGCGTCCTTGGCGCTCTTTCACAAGGCGCTGGCGCTGGCGTCGGTCGGGGATTTCGAAGGGGCGGACGCCATCCTGTCGGGCAAGGCGTCGGGGCCGATCAATGCCACCCGCCGTTCGGTGATCGCGCACGCACAGATCCTGAGCCAGCTGGAGCGCAACAAGGACGCGGTCGAGCTGATCACCAAGACCATGGGGGCGGCACCAGCCGATCCCTACATCCTGGGGCTGCTGGCCGATCTGGGGGCGGGCAAGGTTCTGCCCTTCGATCTGATCGGCTCGCCCGCGGACGGCATTGCCGAGGTCTTTCTCGCTGTGGGTTCGGCCCTGTCGGAGGACATGGCGGCCGGCGACAACAGCGCGTCCCTCGATGTTCTGATGTTCGCGCGGACCGCGCAGTATCTGCGCCCGGACCTGAGCGATGCGGCGCTGCTGGTGGCCGGAACGCTGGCCCGTCAGGGTCAGCAGGATCTGGCGATTTCGGCCTATGGGTTGATTGCGCCGGAAAGCCCTGACTATCTGGAGGCAGAGCTGGGTCGCGCCGATGCGCTGATCGCCACTGACCGGACGGATGCGGCGATCGAGGTCTTGCAGCAACTGGCGAAAACCAAGCCCGACCGGGTGCAGGTCTGGGCGGCGCTCGGCGACACGCTGCGCCGCAACGAACGGTTCGAGGAGGCGGTGACGGCCTATGACAAGGCGCTGGCGCTGGTGAAACAGCCCCAGCCGCAGCACTGGGCCCTGTTCTATGCGCGGGCGATCTGTTTCGAGCGTCTGAAGGACTGGGCGAAGGCCGAGCCTGACTTTCGCAAGGCGCTCGACCTCAGCCCCGATCAGCCGCAGGTGCTGAATTATCTGGGCTATTCCTACCTCGAGATGAAAGTGAACCTTGATGAAGCCCTGTCGATGATCACCCGCGCCGCCAAGGCGCAGCCCGACAATGGCGCGATCAGCGACAGTCTGGGCTGGGCCTATTACCGGCTGGGGCGCTACCCCGAGGCGGAAGCCGAGATGGAACGCGCCGTGCAGCTTGAGCCGGTCGATCCGGTGGTGACGGACCATCTGGGCGATGTCTACTGGGCGGTCGGGCGCAAGCGCGAGGCGGAGTTCCAGTGGAAGCGCGCCCTGTCCTTCAAGCCGACCGAGGAAGACGCAAACCGGATCAGGCGCAAGCTGGAGGTCGGCCTCGACGCGGTTCTGAAGGAAGAAGGGGCCGAACCGCTCTCCGTGACGACGAATGGCGGCTGAGGCCTTCGCGCCCGCGAAGATCAACCTGACCCTGCATGTGACCGGACAAAGGGCCGACGGCTATCATCTGCTCGACAGTCTGGTGGTCTTTGCCGATGTGGGCGACCGGGTGGCGGTCACGCCGGGCGAAGGTCTGGTCCTGTCCCTTGACGGACCGATGGCGGCGGGCGTTCCCCTGGGCGACGACAATCTGGCCCTGCGCGCGGCGCGGCTGCTTGGGGTCGATGGCGCGTCGATCCGGCTGACGAAAAACCTGCCGACGGCCGCAGGGATCGGCGGCGGGTCGAGCGACGCCGCCGCGACCCTGCGGGCGTTGGCGCGGTTGACCGGCCGCCCCTTGCCGGGGCGTGCGGCGCTCTTGACGCTCGGGGCTGATCTGCCGGTCTGCATGATTCCCGCGCCCCAGAGGATGCGCGGTATCGGCGAGTTGCTCGAACCGGTGCCGGCCCTGCCGGACCTGTGGATGGTGCTGGCCAATCCCGGCGTCCATGTGCCGACGCCGGCGGTTTTCCGGGCGCTCGCTCGCAAGGATGGCGCGCCGATGCCCGATCCCTTGCCGGTTTTTGCCGATGCGGCGGCGTTGGCCGACTTCCTGCGGAGCCAGCGCAATGATCTGGAGGAACCCGCGGTTGCGCTTGCCCCCGTGATCGGTGCGGCGCTGCGGGGGCTGGCGGCGCAGGACGATTGCCTTCTGGCACGGATGTCGGGGTCCGGCGCGACCTGTTTCGGGCTTTTCGCGGATGCCGGCGCGGCGGACCGGGCGGCGGCGGATCTGCGCCAGACCTACCCGGGTTGGTGGATTTGCTCTACCCATACGCACTGCCTTTCTGCGGGTTTGACCTACCATATCGGGTAGTTTGTGGCGATTTCTGCAACTGACCACTTGCCTGACCCCCGAGATGTCGGCTAACCAGCCCTCGTCAGGATCGGGAGAACCCGGTGGGGCGCAATCCCCGACCGGTGCCGAAGGAGCAACCGCCCCGGTAAACTCTCAGGCGCAAAGGACCGTCCTGGCCGCGGAACTCTGGAGAGATCCCGGACCTTGTCCGGGGCGCCGAAGGGATAACGATCTCAGGCGGAAGGACAGAGGGGGCATCGAGTGGGACGGGAGTTTTCCGTCCGGGATCGGTGCCGGAACGAGTTGACCGGCGTTTGAACAGGGGAGGGCGGCGATGGCCGACCTGAAACGCACGGTCTTTTTCGACCTGCATGTGAAGCTTGGCGCGAAGATGGTGCCCTTTGCCGGCCATGACATGCCGGTTCAGTATCCGATGGGCGTTCTGAAGGAACATCTGCACACGCGCGCCGCGGCGGGCCTGTTCGACGTGAGCCATATGGGGCAGGTGATCCTCAAGCCCCGGTCGGGCCGCTACGCGGATGCGGCGCTGGCGTTCGAGAAACTGGTGCCGGTCGACGTTCTGGGGCTGGGGCAGGGCCGCCAGCGCTATGGCATGCTCACCAATGAAGCAGGCGGGATTTTGGACGATCTGATGTTCGCCAACCGGGGTGATCACCTGTTTGTCGTGGTGAACGCCGCCTGCAAGGACCAGGACATCGCCCATATGCAGACGCATCTGACCCAGGCCTGCGAGGTGGCGCCCGTCACCGACCGGGCGCTTCTGGCGCTTCAGGGTCCGGCGGCGGAAGCGGCGCTGGAAGGGCTGGTGCCGGGTGTCGCGGCGATGCGCTTCATGGATGTGGCGATCCTGCCGTGGCAGGGTGCCGATCTGTGGATTTCCCGCTCGGGCTACACGGGCGAGGACGGCTATGAAATTTCGATCCCCAACACCAAGGCTGTGGCCTTTGCCGAGGCGCTGCTGGCCCGGCCGGGCGTGGCGCCCATCGGCCTTGGCGCACGCGATTCGCTGAGGCTTGAGGCGGGCATGTGCCTTTATGGCCATGACATCGACACGACCACCAGCCCGGTCGAGGGCAACCTGACCTGGGCGATCCAGAAGGCCCGCCGCGGTGGTGGCGCGCGCGAAGGCGGCTTTCCGGGTGCCGCACGCATCCTGAAGGAACTGACCGACGGCCCGGCGCGCCGCCGTGTCGGCCTGCGCCCCGAAGGCCGCGCGCCGATGCGCGAAGGCACGTTGGTCTATGCGCTGGCCGAAGGCGGCGATCCGATCGGCGCGATCACCTCGGGCGGCTTCGGGCCGTCGATCGAAGCGCCGATGGCCATGGCCTATCTGCCTGCCGACCTGACCGAAGGTGCAACCGTTTACGGCGAGGTGCGTGGCAAGCGTCTGCCCGCCGCGCTTGCATCCTTGCCCTTCCACCCCACAAACTACAAACGCTGACCCAACAGGAGCGAGACGATGAAATTTACCGAAGATCATGAATGGCTGCGCGTCGAGGGCGATGTCGTCGTCGTGGGCATCACCGAACATGCCGCCGAACAGCTGGGCGACGTGGTGTTCGTGGAACTGCCCGAGGTCGAGACGATGGTGGCCAAGGGCGACGACTGCGCGGTGATCGAAAGCGTCAAGGCCGCGTCGGATATTCTGGCCCCGGTCGATGGCGAGATCGTCGCGGTGAACGACAAGCTGGTCGACAATCCCGGTCTGGTGAACAGCGACCCGACCGGCGCGGCCTGGTTCTTCAAGATCAAGGTCGACGATCTGTCGGTGCTTGACGATTACATGGACGAGGATGCGTACAAGGAACTGATCGGCTGATCCCGCGCCCGCGTGGACCGATCCTGCATCCGGGACTGGCCCTTGGCCCTGTCGGTTCCGGATGCTTCCCCTCAGGAGCAAGATGATGACCTACAAGCCCACCGACTATCTGCCCTATGATTTTGCCAACCGCCGCCATATCGGCCCCTCGCCCGCCGAGATGGCCGAAATGTTCAAGGTGCTGGGGGTGAGGGATCTGGACGAGCTGATCGACCAGACGATCCCGAAATCGCTGCGTCAGGAAAAGCCGCTCGACTTCGGCAAGCCCAAGTCGGAACGCGAGCTTTTATGGTTCATGCGGCAGGTGGCGAAGAAGAACAAGGTCTTCTCCTCGATGATCGGGCAGGGCTACTACGGGACGGTCACGCCGCCCGCGATCCAGCGCAACATCCTGGAAAACCCGGCCTGGTATACGGCCTACACGCCCTATCAGCCCGAGATTTCGCAAGGCCGGCTTGAGGCGCTGCTGAACTTTCAGACCATGGTCTGCGACCTGACCGGGCTTGAGATCGCCAATGCCTCGCTTCTCGATGAAGCGACGGCGGCGGCCGAGGCGATGGCGATGGCCGAGCGGGTGGCGAAGTCGAAGGCCACCGGCTTCTTCGTCGACGAGAACTGCCACCCGCAGAACATCGCGGTGATGAAGACCCGGGCGGAGCCCTTGGGCATCAAGGTCATCGTCGGCAATCCCGCGAAGCTTGAGCCTGAGACCGTCTTCGGGGCGATCTTCCAGTATCCCGGCACCTATGGTCATCTGACCGACTTCACCGACCAGATCGCCGCGCTGCATGCGGCGGGCGCGGTGGCGATCGTGATCGCCGATCCGCTGGCCCTGACCATCCTGAAGGAACCCGGCGCGATGGGCGCCGATATCGCCGTGGGTTCGACCCAGCGTTTCGGCGTGCCCATGGGCTTTGGCGGGCCGTCTGCGGCCTATATGGCCTGCAAGGACAAGCACAAGCGCGACATGCCGGGCCGGATCGTCGGCGTCTCCATCGACGCGCAGGGCGGGCGGGCCTACCGGCTGAGCTTGCAGACCCGCGAGCAGCATATCCGGCGGGAAAAGGCCACCTCGAACGTCTGCACGGCGCAGGCGCTGCTGGCCAACATGGCGTCCTTCTACGCGGTCTTCCACGGGCCAGAGGGGCTGAAGGCGATCGCCCAGCGGATTCACCGCAAGACCGTGCGCGTCGCCAAGACGCTGGCGGTGGCGGGCTTCAAGGTGGAACCGAAGCACTTCTTCGACACGATCACCGTCGAGGTCGGCCCGATGCAACAGGTCATCCTGAAGGCCGCGAAGAAGGAACGCATCAACCTGCGGGCCGTCGGGGAGACCAAGCTCGGCATCAGCCTGGACGAAACCACCCGCCGCGATACCGTCGGCCGGCTCTGGCGCGCCTTCGGGATCGACAAGAAGGACGACGACCTGACGCCCGACTACCGGATTCCCGATCCGCTGATCCGGCAAAGCGTCTATCTGACCCATCCGGTCTTCCACATGAACCGGGCCGAGACCGAGATGATGCGCTACATGCGCCGGCTGGCCGACCGTGATCTGGCGCTGGACCGGGCGATGATCCCGCTCGGCTCCTGCACGATGAAGCTGAACGCGGCGGCCGAGATGATGCCGATCACCTGGCCGGAATTTGCCAACATCCACCCGTTCGCCCCGCATGATCAGGTGGAAGGCTATCACGATCTGGTCAAGGATCTGTCGGCCAAGCTCTGCACGATCACCGGATATGACGCGATGTCCCTGCAGCCGAATTCCGGCGCGCAAGGCGAATATGCGGGCCTTCTGACGATCATGGCCTATCACCGGTCGCGCGGGCAGGGCGGCAGGGATGTCTGCCTGATCCCGGTGTCGGCGCATGGCACCAACCCGGCGTCGGCCCAGATGACGGGAATGAAGGTCGTCGTGGTCAGGTCGCGCGACAATGGCGACATTGATCTGGCCGACTTCCGCGAGAAGGCCGAGGCGGCGGGCGAGAAGCTGGCGGCCTGCATGATCACCTACCCCTCGACCCATGGCGTGTTCGAGGAGACGGTGAAGGAGGTCTGCGCGATCACCCACAAGTTCGGCGGTCAGGTCTATATCGACGGCGCGAACATGAACGCGATGGTCGGTCTGGTCCGCCCCGGTGATCTGGGCGGCGACGTGAGCCACCTGAACCTGCACAAGACCTTCTGCATTCCGCATGGCGGCGGCGGTCCCGGCATGGGACCGATCGGGGTGAAGGCGCATCTGGCGCCGCATCTGCCCGGCCATCCGGAAAACGGCGGACCCGCAGGCACCGGCCCGCAAAACGGGCATCACGAGGGGCCGGTCAGCGCCGCGCCCTATGGCTCGGCCTCGATCCTGCCGATCTCCTGGGCCTATATCCTGATGATGAGCGGGGCTGGGCTGACGCAGGCGACGAAGGTGGCAATCCTCAATGCCAACTACATCGCCAAGCGGCTGGAAGGC
>CAZRKU010000124.1:0-7289 GCA_964600685.1 uncultured Frigidibacter sp.
AAGAACAAGATCGACCCCGGCCCGGCGGCCGACAAGAACCTCTACGACCTGCCGCCCGAAGAACTGGCGCAGATTCCCACCGTCTGCGGTTCGCTCCGCGAGGCGCTGGAAGAGCTGGAAAAGGACATGGACTTCCTTCTGGCGGGCGACGTCTTCACCCGCGACCAGCTGGAAGGCTACATGGCGCTCAAGTGGGAAGAGGTCTATGCCTACGAACATACGCCCCACCCGGTCGAATATCTGATGTATTATTCCTGCTGAGGGTGGGATGGGCGGATCGCCCATCCTGCGGAAAGGGCGCCCGCGGGCGCCCTTTTTTGTTCAGAGCCGCGCGCCCTCCAGCCCCGCCCGCATCTCCTCGGTCAGGGCGGAGAGCCTGACGACGTAGGTGTGGATCGAGAAGACCACCGCCGCCGTCCGGGGCAGCCTCACGAAACACTGGCGTTCGGCGCGCAGATACTCCCCGCCGCGTCGGCCCGTCCGCGGACTGCCCTCGCGGCCGGGCTGATGCAGCGTGGGGTCGGCGTAAACCAGCGCGTTCATCCGCCAGAGCGGCTGTTCGGGGCGCATGGCGTCGAAGAGCCGCTGCACCCGGCGGGCGATGTCCTCGTCATAGGGCTTCACCGTGTGATGGATGCCGGTCAGCGGCCGGCCGAGTTTCTCGTCGAGCGACCAGCTGGCGGGGAAACAGAGGATCGCCCCGGTCAGCACATGCTGGTCGCCCTGCTTCTGCATGAGGCACAGATCCTCCTGCAGGAGCCGCCCGAGGGTCAGGAGGGGGTGTGCGCGGTCGAGCGTGATTTCGGTTCCGTCCGGGCGCAGGGCATGACCGGGGCCGATGCGGAAGCCCGGGGTCTGCGAAAGCTCGACCAGGCAAAGGTCGCAAAGCTCCGCCGCCGCCGCCCGCGCCGGTTCGGTCAGCGCATGGACGGTTCCGGGCATCGTGCGGATCAGCCGGTCGCGCTCGGCCATCTGGCCGGCATAGGCCTCGTCGATGCGCAGCCAGTCGCGCCCCGCGATGGGCTGGACACCGGGCAGCCGCGCCGTGCGCGGGTCCATCCACGGGGCGAAGGGCAAGCTGGACTGCAGGATCGGCGCGGACATGCGCCATGGCTAGCCCGTGCCGACGGTCATGGCAACAGGCTGGCGCGGTGGCGCGATGCCCGACCCGTCAGGCCTTGATCATATTGTGGACGGGAAAGAAGTTCGGCGCCCCTTCGGGAAATCCATGTGACTTCAGGATCGGCATCAGCACCTCGCCGAACTTGCGGAAATCTTCCTCGCTGTCCCAGACGTCCACCACCCGCCAGCCGGTCGCCGTCGGACCGGCGACATGGAACTGCACGCCCGCCACCGGCCAGTCGGACAAGCGGGAAAACTTGCCGCTCGGCTTCAGCGCCGTCAGGGTCTTTTCGTACTGATCCTTGGTGACGCCAGGAAAATCAAACAGGACACCGATTGCCATTCCATCCTCCTGTTGGCTTGTCTTCGACACTGCCAGAGTGTCGGCGCACCGATCATACACCCGGCGCCGCCCAGCCCCAACAGCCCAGACGCCCCCTTGGCTCCGTAACATTCGCCGAGCATGAAAAGTGAATCCGCGACATGTTCGTGTCGGCGACGGGCAGGACGCACGGCTTGCCGCCCTGCGAGGCTCGTCGCGAACCGCGCGAGGCGAGCATGAACGACACCTACCGCGACCGCCGCAAGATCGACCCGTCACGCGGTCCGACGCTGGGCGACGGGACACCCAACGACAACGACCGGGTCGAGATCGGCCCGACCCGGCTTGCCTTCCGCGAATGGCAGGCGGCGGGGCTGGCGCTCCCCAGCCTCGAGCGGATGCGCGAATACCGCTGGCGGCGCCTGGTCAGCGCGCTTGAAGACCGCGACTACGGCGCGGTCCTGATGTTCGATCCGCTGAACATCCGCTATGCGACCGACACGACCAACATGCAGCTCTGGAACAGCCACAACCCGTTCCGGGCATGTTTGGTCTGCGCCGACGGCCATATGGTGATCTGGGAATACAAGAACTCGCCCTTCCTCGTCACCTTCAACCCGCTGGTGAAGGAACTGCGCTCGGGGGCGTCCTTCTTCTACAACGTCTGTGGCGATGCCACCGAACGCGACGCAAAGGCTTTCGTTGCCCAAATCACCGAAGTCATGGCCGCCCACGCCGGCACCAACAAGCGGATCGCGGTCGACAAGATCATGATCCACGGCCTGCGCGCCCTGGAACGTGCCGGTTTCGATGTGAGGGAAGGCGAGGAACTCACCGAACGCGCCCGTGCGATCAAGGGGCCGGACGAGATCCTCGCGATGAAATGCGCCCACTACGCCTGCGAAGCGGCCATCGCGGAAATGGAGAGCTTCACCCGCGCAAACGTGCCCAACGGCGGGACCAGCGAGGATGACATCTGGGCGGAACTGCACCGGGGCAACATCCGGCGCGGCGGCGAATGGATCGAAACCCGCCTCCTCGCTTCCGGCCCGCGCACCAACCCCTGGTTTCAGGAATGCGGGCCGAGGATCGTGCAGCCGAATGAAATCGTCGCCTTCGATACCGATCTGATCGGCTCATATGGCATCTGCATCGACATCAGCCGCACCTGGTGGGTGGGCGACCAACGCCCCACCAGCGCGATGATCAGCGCCATGCACCATGCTCTCGACCATCTCCGCGACCATCAGGCGCGGCTGAAGCCCGGCGTGACGATCCGCGAACTGACCCACGGCGGCCACCAGCTCGCGCCCGAATACCGGAAGCAGAAATATTCCTGCAAGATGCACGGCGTCGGGCTTTGCGACGAATGGCCCTTCGTCCCCTACCCCGACGGCTGGGTCCACGGTGCGTTCGAGGCAACCATTGAGCCGGGCATGGTGCTGTGCACCGAAGCGCTGGTCAGCCCGGAAGGCGAGGCTTTCTCGATCAAGCTCGAAGACCAGGTTCTGATCACCGAAACCGGCTGCGAAAATCTCACGACCTACCCGTTCGACCCCGCCCTCCTGGGTCGGGCCTGATCCATTTCTTGTCCCCAAATATCCCCGCCGGAGGCCCCTGAGCCTTCGGCCCGGCGGGCCGACGGCGAGGCAAAGGCCCTGATGCGGGGCTTGGCCCGCATCTCCGCCTGATCAGTCGGCCAGAAATCCCGCCGCCTTGTGGCTGTTGTCGCAATAGGGTTTGTTCCGCGACTGCCCGCACCGGCACAGAAACACTTTCGTCACCTTGTCGAAAGTCCGCCCCGTGCCGCTGACCAGTTCCAGATTGCCCGTCAGTTTCAGCGATCCGTTCGGCTGCGGCGCGATATCGACCGGCCCGTTGCGCGCCTCAAGCGCCGCGAACGGCTTGCCTGCGGGTTCGCCGGTCGCGGCAAAACCCGCCGCCGTATGGCTGCCGTCGCAGAAGGGCTTGCGCTGCGACTGGCCACAGCGGCAGAGCGTCGCCCGCACCCGGTCATACGGTTCCCCGCGCAAGGTCAGTTCCGCCTCGATTGCCAGCGGGCCGTTCTCCCGCACGCGAAGCGTGTTGACGACCGGCACCTGTTCGGAACTTTCGACCGGGCGGCCCTCGTTCCGGTCCACCCGGATCGCGCCCGAGGGGCAATTCTGCCCGATGCGGATCACCTCGTCGGCGGGCGCGGCATCGGGATGGATCCACGCGCCCTTCACATTGGGCACGAACACCTCGGGATGGCTCAGCACGCAGTTGCGCGAATGAATGCAGCGCTTGCCGTCGAAATGGATGGTCACGTCGCGTCCCCGGACGGTTTCAGACATATGTTCCTCCCCTGCCTCGCCCGATCAGGCTGCGCCGGGAGGCGGCAAGGGTCAAGCCCTTCGGTCGCGCGGCCATCGCCCGCCTGATGGTGCGCGGTCGGCGCCGCGGCGATGGCGGTGCCGTCCAGCCCCACCCATGCATCCGCGCCCCGGACCGGCGCCGCCATCGGCAGGGCGAGCGCCAGAATATGGGTCCCCATGCCACGCGCCTCCTTGTCACCCCCGTCCCCGCGGTCTAGGACACGGGCCGTGCCGCCAACAACGGAAAGCCGCCGATGATCCCGCGTTATTCCCGCCCCGAAATGGTCGCCATCTGGTCGCCCGAGACCAAGTTCCGGATCTGGTACGAGATCGAGGCCCATGCCTGCGATGCGCAGGCCGATCTGGGCGTGATCCCCCGCGCGAACGCCGAGGCGGTCTGGCGCGCGAAGGACGTCACCTTCGACGTGGCCCGCATCGACGAGATCGAGGCGGTGACAAAGCATGACGTGATCGCCTTCCTCACCCATCTTGCCGAACATATCGGATCGGACGACGCGCGTTTCGTCCATCAGGGGATGACCTCCTCCGACGTCCTTGACACCACGCTCAACATCCAGCTGGTCCGCGCCACCGACATCCTCCTGGCCGGCATGGATCGGGTTCTGGCCGCGCTGAAGAAGCGCGCCTTCGAGCACCGGGACACCATCCGCATCGGCCGCTCGCACGGCATCCATGCCGAACCCACCACCATGGGCCTGACCTTCGCCCGCTTCCATGCCGAGATGGACCGCAACCGCACCCGCCTGCGCACCGCCCGCGCGGAAGTGGCGACCGGCGCCATCTCCGGCGCGGTCGGCACCTTCGCCAACATCGACCCCGCGGTCGAGGCCCATGTCTGCGCGAAACTCGGCCTTGAGCCCGAGCCGATCTCGACCCAGGTCATCCCCCGCGACCGCCATGCGATGTTCTTCGCCACCCTCGGCGTCATCGCCAGCTCCATCGAGAACATCGCCATCGAAATCCGGCACATGCAGCGGACGGAGGTGCTGGAGGCCGAGGAGTTCTTCTCGCCCGGCCAGAAAGGGTCAAGCGCGATGCCGCACAAGCGCAACCCGGTCCTGACCGAAAACCTGACGGGCCTTGCGCGGCTGGTGCGCATGGCGGTGATCCCGGCGATGGAAAACGTGGCCCTCTGGCACGAGCGCGACATCAGCCATTCCTCGGTCGAACGCGCCATCGGCCCGGACGCGACCATCACCCTCGACTTCGCTCTGAACCGCTTGGCGGGCGTGATCGAAAAGCTGGTGATATACCCCGAGAACATGCTCAGGAACATGAACAAGTTCAAAGGCCTGGTCATGTCGCAGCGCGTGCTTCTGGCGCTGACGCAAGCTGGTGTCAGCCGCGAGGACGCCTATCGCCTCGTGCAAAGGAACGCGATGAAGGTCTGGGAAATGGGCGCTGACTTCAAGACCGAGCTTCTGGCCGACCCCGAGGTTACCGCCGCCCTCTCCCCCGCCGAGATCGAGGAAAAATTCGACCTTGGCTATCACACCAGGCACGTCGACACGATCTTCCGGCGCGTCTTCGGTGCCTGACCGCCGGGCGGGCAGGCTCGTGGGAATGTGATTTGCCCGGACCGGATCGCAGGACCAGATTGTCCGCGATACCGGAGACTTATCCATGTCGTATCTGCCTCAACTCGCGCTGTTCATCAGTCTGGCACTGCCCGGCCTTGCCTTCGCCGCCGGGAGCGACAGCGCGCCAGCGCCGGCCCAGACGGCGACGAAGTGCGCGCCCCCCGAAATCCGGGACGAAAAGACCAGGGAATGCGGCGATGCACAGCCGGGGCAACGCGACAACGACACGCTCTATCAGGCGGCGCGCGAATTGGCCTTTGCCGGTCGGCCCGATGACGCGCTCGTGGTGCTGGCCGCAATGACCGAAGGCGAGACTGACCGGGTTCTGACCTACATGGGTCTTGCCAACCACAAGGCCGGCAATGTCGAACGCGGCCTGCAGCATTATCAAGCCGCGCTGACCAAAAACCCCGACAACCTCCTGACCCGCTCCTATCTGGGCCAAGCCTATGTCGAGATGAACGCGCTTGAACTGGCCAGCGCCCAGCTCGATCAGATCATCCGGCGCGGCGGCGCGGGCGGCTGGCCCGAACGTTCCCTGCGCCAGGCCATCGAAAGCGGCGTGACCTACAGCTACTGAAGGGAGGAGACCATGCGCATTGCCCTGTTTCCCTGTCTCTGGACTGGTGCCGTCCTTCCTGCTGGGGCCGGCCCGCAAGGCTGCGATGACCGGAGGACACGGCCCGGATCACCTGCGCGGCAGGTTCCGTCTGGGATGACAAGACCGCAAGCTGCGTGCCGCTGGAAAGCTGACCGCCAGCGCCGGGTAACGCCGCCTTAACCGGCTTTTGCGAGCCTGCGCGGGAACTCATGCGCAGGTCAGAAATGTCGGTCATTTCTTCCATCACCCGCCCCGCCCCGTCTGCCGGGCAGGATTTGTTCTTCCCCCGCCACGCCCTGACCGGACGGCAGAAGGCGGCGGTGATCGTGCGTCTCTTGCTGGCGGAAGGGGCGGACCTGCCGCTCGCCGGGCTGCCCGATCACCTGCAGGCCGCGCTCACCGAACAGATCGGCCAGATGCAGACGATCGACCGTGATACGCTCGCCGCCGTGGTCGAGGAATTCTGTTCGACGCTCGAACGGGTCGGCCTGTCCTTTCCCGGCGGGATCGACGGGGCGCTGAAGATGCTGGACGGTCATATCTCGACCAATGCCGCCAGCCGCCTCAGACGGCTGGCCGGGGCGTCCTCGAAGATCGACCCCTGGGACAAGCTGCGCGGGGTGGAGGTCGAGCGGCTGTTGCCGATGGTCAGCGACGAAAGCATCGAGGTGGCCGCCGTGATCCTGTCCAAGATCGCGGTGCCGCGCGCGGCCGAAATTCTGGGCCGCCTGCCCGGCGACAAGGCCCGCCGCATCGCGCTGTCCATGTCGAGGACCGGGCAGATCGAGGCGGAAACCGTCCGGCGCATCGGCCTGTCGCTGGTCAGCCAGCTGGAGGCGGTGAAGGCCCCGGTGTTCGAAGGCAATCCGGTGGATCGGGTGGGCGCGATCCTGAACTTCTCGCCCGCCGCGACGCGGGACGAGGTGCTACGCGGGCTGGAGGAGGACGACAAGGGTCTGGCGGAGCAGGTGCGCCGGACGATCTTCACCTTCGCCCATATCCCCGCACGGATCCTGGCCCGCGACGTGCCGAAGATCCTCAAGGGGGTGGAGCAGGACCTGCTGATCAAGGCGCTTGGCGGGGCTGCGGACGAGGCGGCGGAGGCGGCGGAATTCATCCTCGCCAACATGTCGCAACGTCTCGCCGCGACGCTCCGCGAAGAAATCGCCGCCGCCGGGCGATTCAGGGAGAAAGAGGTGGAAGCGGCGCAGACGGCGCTCGTCATGGCGATCCGGGAACTGGAGGCGACGGGGGAGTTGGTGATGGTGCAGGTGGAGGAGGAGTGA
>CAZRKU010000125.1:0-7118 GCA_964600685.1 uncultured Frigidibacter sp.
CCTCGTCATCTTCGTCTTGGTGATGCGTCTCCTCGGCTGGCCGAACCGGATGGGAACGTTCAACGTCTGGATCAACCTGCCGACTTTCGATCCGACGACCGGCGGCGATGTGGTGGAAAGGCTGAACCGCGATTCCCGCTTCAACATCGCGCTTGGCTTCCTGCTGCCCTTCCTTCTGCCGCTTGCCATGAAACTCGCGTCACTCTCCTTCTCGCCGGTGACGCTTGAAAGCCCCCACACCATGATCTGGACGATGAGCGCATGGGCCTTCCTTCCCGCCAGCCTTTTCATGCGCGGCATCGCCATGGGCCGTGTTGCCCGGATGATCGCCGACAAACGCCGCACCCTGGGCAAGACCGCCGAAGCCGCCTTGCAGCCGGCCTGATCGCCTTGCTGCTGACGGTCGGCACGGCGCAGGCCGAACGGCTGCGCATCGCCACCTACAACGCCGATCTGTCGCGCAAGGGACCGGGCCTTCTGGCGCGCGATCTGGCTTCGGGCGAAGACCCGCAGAGCGCGGCCGTCGTCAGGGTCATCGCCGCCGCGGACGCCGATCTCCTGCTGCTGACCGAAGTGGACTGGGACCGCGACCACACTGCGCTTTCGGCATTGCAGTCCGCACTTGCGGCCGCGGGTGCGTCCTATCCCTTCGCCTATGCGCCGCAGCCGAACAGCGGCCTGCCGACCGGCCTCGACCTCGACGGCGACGGCAAGTCCGGCGGTCCGCGCGATGCGCAAGGTTATGGCCGTTTTCCCGGCCATCGCGGTATGGCGCTCCTGTCGCGCCTGCCGATCGAGGCGGAGGCCGCGCGTGACTTTTCCGCCCTGCTCTGGCGCGACCTGCCGGGGGGGCGCTTGCCGCAGGCCGGACTGCCGGAGGCGGCGGCACCCCTGCTTCGCCTTTCGACCACCGGCCATTGGGACGTGCCGGTGATCCTGCCCGGCGGCGGACGGCTGCGCCTTCTCGCCTGGTCGGCCAGCCCGCCGGCCTTCAGGCCGCTCGCCGCCAACATCGCCCGCAACCATGACGAGGCCGCCTTCTGGACCCTCTATCTGAACGGCGCGCTGCCCTGGTCCGCGCCGCAAGCACCCTTCGTCCTTCTGGGCGATGCCAACAGCGATCCGGCGGACGGGTCCGGTGATCCGGCGGCAATGCGCGCGCTTCTCGCCGATCCCCGCCTGACCGACCCCCAACCCGCCAGCCCCGGCGGGGCCGCCGCCGCGCTGCCGGACAAGGCCGGCGATCCCGCGCTCGACACCGCCGACTGGGCGGAAAACCGCAATGTGCGCGACAATCTCAGGGTCGACTACGTCCTGCCGTCGGCGGACCTGAAAGTGGTGGGGCAGGGTGTCCTCTGGCCCTCGCCCGGTGATCCGCTCGCGCCGGTCGTCAAGGCGGCCTCGCCCCATCGTCTTGTCTGGATCGACGTCGAAATCCCCTGATCCGCTTGACGCTCCGACGCGCATTGGCTAGGCGCGGGGCGCGCGCAGGTTTACACCAAAGGAGTCCGACCTTGGCCAATCCCTCCCTCCTCATCCTCGCCGGTGACGGCATCGGTCCCGAAGTGATGGCCGAGGTGAAAAAGATCATCGGCTGGTTCGGGGCCAAACGCGGGGTCAAGTTCGATGTCAGCGAGGATCTGGTCGGCGGCTGCGCCTATGACAAATACGGCACGCCCCTGCACGACGATACGATGGCCAAGGCGCAGGCGGTGGATGCGGTGCTTCTCGGCGCGGTCGGCGGCCCGAAATACGACAAGCTCGATTTCAGCGTGAAGCCCGAGCGCGGGCTGCTGCGTCTGCGGAAGGAGATGGATCTCTATTCCAACCTCCGCCCCGCCCAGTGCTTCGACGCGCTCGCCGATTTTTCCAGCCTCAAGAAAGAGGTCGTCGCGGGCCTTGATATCGTCATCGTCCGCGAACTCACCTCCGGGGTCTATTTCGGCGAACCGCGCGGCATCTTCACCGAAGGCAACGAGCGCGTGGGCATCAACACCCAGCGCTACACCGAATCCGAGATTGCCCGCGTCGCCCGGTCGGCTTTTGAGCTGGCCCGCCGTCGCGGCAACAAGGTCTGCTCGATGGAGAAGGCCAATGTGATGGAGAGTGGCATCCTGTGGCGCGAGGTCGTGCAGGAGGTGCATGACAAGGAATACCCGGATGTCGCGCTGTCGCACATGTATGCCGACGCCGGCGCGATGCAGCTGTGCCGCTGGCCGAAGCAGTTCGACGTGATCGTGACCGACAACCTTTTCGGCGACCTTCTGTCGGACGCCGCCGCGATGCTGACCGGCTCGCTCGGCATGTTGCCCTCCGCCTCGCTCGGCGCGCCGATGGCCAACGGCCGGCCGAAGGCGCTTTACGAACCCGTGCACGGCTCGGCCCCCGACATCGCGGGTCAGGGCAAGGCCAACCCGATCGCCTGTATCCTCTCCTTCGCCATGGCGCTGCGCTACAGCTTCGACATGGGCGCGGACGCGGAGCGGGTGGAGAAGGCGGTGGAGAAGGTGCTGGCCGACGGCGTGCGCACCGCCGATCTGATGGGGCCCGAGGGCGGCAAGCCGGTCTCGACCGGCCAGATGGGCGATGCGATCATCGCGGCACTCGACGCGAGCCTTTGACGGAGGCGGGGGGCGTCAGTCCCCCTCAGCGCACCCTTGCCACGACATAGTCGGCCAGGTCGGCCAGCATGTCGCGCAGGTCGTGCGCGGGCAGTTCCGCAAGCGCCGCCCTGGCCTTCGCCGCCCAGTCCAGCGCCTCGGCCCGTGTCGCCTCCATCGCGCCATGGCGGGCCAGAAGCCGCATCGCCTCCTCCAGGTCGCCCGCCTGCTGATCGCCCTTTTCGATGACCCGTTCCCAGAAGGCGCGCTCAGCCGCATCGGCCCTGGCCACCGCCTTGATCACCGGCAGCGTCAGTTTCCGTTCACGGAAATCATCGCCCACATTCTTGCCGATCACCGCGCTCGACCCGCCGTAATCCAGCAGATCATCGACGATCTGGAAGGCGATCCCCAGCGCATCGCCATAGGTGCGCAGCGCGTCCACCTGCGACTCGGGTGCCGCCGCAATCACGCCGCCCACCTCGGTCGCCGCCGAAAACAGCGCCGCCGTCTTGCCGCGCACGACTTGCAGATAGATCCGCTCATCCGTCGCCAGGTCCTGCGCGGCGGTCAGTTGCAGCACCTCGCCCTCGGCAATCGTCGCGGACGCATTGGCGAGAATGTCGAGCACCCGCAGCGACCCGGTTTCGACCATCAACTGGAACGACCGCGAGAACAGATAGTCCCCCACCAGAACCGAAGACTTGTTGTCCCACAGCAGGTTCGCAGTGGGCCTGCCCCGGCGCTGGCGGCTTTCGTCGACCACATCGTCATGCAAAAGCGTCGCGGTGTGGATGAACTCCACCGTCGCCGCCAGATGCACATGATACGGCCCGCCATAACCGCACATCCGCGCCGTGGCGAGCGTCAGCATGGGCCTGAGACGCTTGCCGCCCGCCTCCACCAGATGCGCCGTCACTTCCGGAATACGCGGCGCATGTTCGGATGCCATCCGTGCGCGGATCAGCGCATTCACCCGATCCATGTCGCCGGACAGATAGGCATTCAGCCGGTCATGGGGTTTACGTGAAGCCTCGTCCAAACTCATTTCGCTTCCGGGCCCTCGAAATTTGCCGTTCCAGCCGTGACTTTTCCGCAAAGGGTCTTAAGTCTTGGCCTATGAAAGAACTTTTGCGCACCAACGACCCGACAGAGATCGCCTTTGCAACCGCCCTTCTGGATGGCGAGGGTATAGCGGTCTTTGAACTGGACGTCCACATGAGCCTCCTCGAAGGCACCGTGGGCGTTTTGCCGCGCCGCCTGATGGTGGCGGACCGCGACCTGTTCCTGGCCCGCGTGGTCTTGCGCGACAACGGGCTGGATCCTTCCCCCGATGTCTGAGCCGGCAACCACCGATGACGGCTTTCTGGGCGGGCGGCTCCGCATCCTGCAACCCCGCGTGGGCTACCGGGCCGCGACCGATCCGGTGCTGCTGGCGGCGGCCACACCCGCAAGGCCGGGCCAGAGCGTCCTGGAACTGGGCTGCGGCGCCGGCGTCGCGAGCCTCTGCCTTCTGTCGCGGGTGCCCGGCCTCGCGGCCGGGGGGATCGAACGGCAACCCGCCTATGCGGCGCTGGCCCGCCGGAATGCCGAACGGAATGACCTGAGCCTGACGGTGACCGAGGCCGATCTGGCGCACCTGCCCGCAGCGATGCGCGCGACGTCCTTCGATCATGTCATCGCCAATCCGCCCTATTTCCGCACCGGCGACGGCACCATTGCCGACGATCCGGGCCGCGAAGCCGCCTTTCGCGAGGAAACGCCGCTCGACCAGTGGATCGACGCGGGCCTGCGCCGTCTGGTGCCGGGCGGCTGGCTGACCATGATCCACCTGACCGACCGGCTGGGCGACATCCTGACCGCGCTGGGAAGTCGGGCAGGCAACATCGCCATCCTGCCGGTCGCGCCCCGTGCCGGCCGCCCCGCCAGCCGGGTGATCGTCCGGGCGCGCAAGGGGGCGAAGACGCCCCTGACGCTCCTCGCCCCCTTCGTCCTGCATGACGGGGCCGAACATCTGCGCGACGGTGACGATTTCAGCGCCGCCGCCCGCGCCGTCCTGCGCGATGGCGCGCCCTTGCCGGGTTTCGGCTGATCCCCGGCAGGCTTCCGCCCCCGCCCATTTGCCGCAGCATTTGATTCGTTCTTTCTGGTGACACGACTCGGGGAATGTGATGGGATTGTGACATGGGTTCACAGCAGAGGAGCAAGGAATGTCACTCGATTCGCACCTGCAGGAGCTTCAGAAAAAGCACCAGCATCTGTCCGAAGCCGTCGAAGCCGCCCAGCGCAGTCCCAGTGTCGATGACCTGGTGATTGCCGACCTCAAGAAGCAGAAACTGAAACTCAAGGAAGAAATCGGTCGCCTCAGCCGGGTTTGACCGTCCGGTCCCGCCGGGCGTGCGCGCTGGCCCAGGCGGCCAGCCCCGCCCCGGCGGTGATCAGCGCCGCCGCCAGCCCGATCCGGGCTGAGGCCTCGGCAAATCCGGCAGCCACCAGCGCCAGCGTCGACAAGAGCGGGGCCGCATAGGACAGCGTGCCCAGAAGCTGGATGTCGCCCTTCTTCACCCCCAGATCCCAGAGATAGAAGGCCAGCCCCACCGGCCCCAGTCCCAGCGCCAGCACGCTGAGCCAGCCTGCGGTCCCCACCGGCCAGACCGTCACCTCCAGCGCCAGATGGCACAGCGCCGACAGCACCGCCGTGCCCAGGCAGAACACCGCGACCGAGGCCGTGGGCACCGACCCGAGACGGCGCGACAGCACCGAATAGCCCGCCCAGGTCAGCGCCGCCGCGCCCGCGAACGCAAAGCCGATCATCGCCCCCTCGCCGCCGCCGATCCCCTTGCCCAGCACCAGAAGTGCCGTGCCGATGAACGACAGAAGCGCGCCCAGAACGTGAAGGACCGTCAGCCTTTCCCCCGGCATCAGCCCCGACAGGACCACGATCAACAGCGGCCAGAGATAGCTGATCAGCCCTGCCTCTGCCGCGGGTGCCAACCGCAGGGCCGAAAAATACAGGAAATGATAGCCGAAAAGCCCAAGCGTCCCGAACAGATAGACCCGCCAGCCCACGCCCCTCAACTGCCCGAAGCCGCCGGTCGCGGCGATCCAGGCAAGGCCGACCAGACCGCCGATGCTGAAGGTCAGCGCATTGAGGAGAAACGGCGGCACCGGGGCCGAGCCGACCGTGAAAAGCGCCAGAAGCGACCAGAGCGCGATCGCGCCCGATCCGATCAAAGTGGCCTTCGCCCGCGCCATCTTCCCCTCCGCACGTCTCACGGCTTCTTCGCCCGGCGCGCCGGTGGCGGCAAGCAGAAAGGCCCGCCGGTCAGGCGGGCCCTTGCACCAAAAACGGGGCCGATCAGACGAAGAACTGCCCGCCATTGGCCGAAATCGTCGACCCGGTGATGAAGCCCGCATCGTCCGACGCCAGGAAGGTCACGATCCGCGCGATCTCCTCCGGCTCGCCGAGGCGCCCCACCGGAATCTGCGGGATGATCCGTTCGGCCAGGACCTTTTCGTCGATGGCGCGCACCATTTCGGTGCCGATATAGCCCGGGCAGATCGCGTTCACCGTGATCCCCGCCCGCGCCCCTTCCTGCGCCAGGGCCTTGGTGAAGCCCAGATCGCCCGACTTCGCCGCCGAATAATTCGCCTGACCCGCCTGTCCCTTCTGGCCGTTGATCGAGGAGATGTTGATCACCCGCCCGAACTTGCGGTCGCGCATGCCCGACCACAGGGGATGGGTCATGTTGAACAGCCCGGTCAGGTTGGTGTCGATCACCTCTTTCCACTGGCCGGGGGTCATCTTGTGGAACATCGCATCACGGGTGATGCCCGCGTTGTTGACCAGAATCGCCACCGGCCCCAGATCGGCCTCGACCTTGGCGATACCCGCCGCGCAGGCGTCATAATCCGCGACCGACCATTTGTAGGTCGCGATCCCGGTTTCCCTGGTGAAGGCGGCGGCGGCCTCGTCATTGCCGGCATAGTTCGCGGCGACCGTGCAACCTGCCGCTTTCAGCGATCTGGATATGGCGGCGCCAATGCCGCGCGACCCGCCGGTGACCAATGCAACTTTCGCCATGATTCTTCCTCCAATTCACGGTCCTTTGAAATCCTGTTAGCCAAATGCGCAACCGGACGCAACATTGTTGCGCCAGGTTTTTCGCTTTTGCAGAAAAATTTCGCCGCAGGGCGGCACTCAGGGCCGCTCAAGGCACATGGCGACGCCCATGCCGCCGCCGATGCACAGCGTGGCAAGACCCTTTTTCGCGCCCGACCGCTGCATCTCGAACAAAAGCGTGTTGAGGATGCGCGCGCCGGATGCGCCGATCGGGTGGCCGATGGCGATGGCGCCGCCGTTCACGTTCACCCGCGCCGGATCCCAGCCCATGTCCTTGTTGACCGCGCAGGCCTGCGCGGCAAAGGCCTCGTTCGCCTCCACGAGGTCGAGGTCGGCGGCCTTCCAGCCCGCCTTTTCCAGCGCCTTGCGGCTGGCGGGGGCGGGGCCGATGCCCA
>CAZRKU010000126.1:0-7074 GCA_964600685.1 uncultured Frigidibacter sp.
TGTGGATGGCTCCTGCTCCCGGTGTCGCTTTGCGCCATGATGGGATGTCATCGTCCCAAATGGAGGAACCATCCATGTCGCAGGTTATCACAATCGGCGTCGATCTCGCCAAGAACGTGTTCCAAGTCCACGGCGTCGATAGCACCGGCAAGCCTGTGGTGCGCCGACAGCTCCGGCGAAGCCAGTTTCTTGCGTTCTTCGAGGGGCTGCCGCGCTGCCTGGTCGGCATGGAAGCCTGCGCGGGTGCGCATCACTGGGGGCGGCAGCTGCAGGAGATGGGCCACGAGGTGCGGCTTATGCCGCCGTCCTACGTGAAGCCCTATGTCAAGCGCGGCAAGACGGATGCGGCGGATGCGGCAGCGATCTGCGAAGCCGTGACCCGGCCGTCGATGCGGTTCGTCGCCGTGAAGAGCGAGGCCGCGTCGGCGGTGATCGTCCTGCACCGGGTGCGGGACTTCCTCGTCCGCCAGGTGACCCAGACCGGCAATGCGATCCGCGCGCATATGGCCGAGTTCGGGATAGTGGTCGTGAAGGGGGCAAAGGTTGTCGAGGGGTTGGCCTCGGAGCTCGGTGCCCTGCCGGAGGCCGCCCGTTAGCCGATCGAGGCGCTCCTCGGTCAGTTGGCGGATATCAGGGCGCGGGTCGACCGGCTGACGGGCGAGATCGAGGCGGCGCACCGGCAGAGCGAGGTCACCATTCGACAAGACGCAATCTCGCGATCTGGATGATTGAGCGTGACCAAGCGGGTCTCCATTGCAGATACCAGCTTGAATCACGTTCAAAACGTCGCGTGACTCCCTTTTGTCAACATGACCTAGCGCTTCGGCAACGCCAGCGTATGTATGAAGCGCGAAAAGAGCTCGCCCTGGGAGTTTATCCGCAGTTTGGCATAGATGTTGCGGCGGTGGATGCGCACGGTTCCGGGAGCGATGGCCAGAATTCCGCCGATGGCTTCGGCAGAGTGACCCTTCAGCGTGAATTCGACCACCTCGCGCTCGCGCGGGGTCAGAACCGTGCCGCCGAAATTGTGAAAGGCCTGATCGATCTCTGTCGGGCGGTCCGGGCGCAGGTCCGACTGCATGCGCTGGGGCAGGTCGGTCAGATGGCGGCGCAGCAGGGCCGAAACCACGGGCTGCACCGCCGACAGCAGGCGGAATTCGCGGGTGGTGAACGGGCTTTCGGCCCGCATCAGCGACAGAACCACCATGATGCCGCCCGGCAGGTCGGTGAAATAGCCGATCTCTTCGGCCAATCCGGTGCGCACATAATAGTTCCGGAAATATTCACCCTGATAGAACCGGTCGGGCGCCACGTCCTTCAGGCGGAAAAGACCTGCGGGAAGCGGCTTCCGGCTGCCCAGGTAGAACGGATCAAGCAGATAGGGTCCGGCCTGATAATCGGTCACGAAGATCCGTCGCTTGGCGGCGGGAAAGTCATCGAACAGATCAAGCGGCGGCTCCTGGTCGCGGTAAGCGAAGACCACCGTGTAGGAATAGGGGACCACCGCGCGAAGCATCGTGCCGAGTGCGGAAAAGAAACCCTTGTCGTCGATGTGTTCGATCGCATGGGCGACCTGCGCGATCCAGGCGGGACTATCACTCACCTTCGATTCCACCCTCGGACTATGCGTTTTGTGATATATACAGATATTTGATGTCATCTTACGGTTTGTCCATATCCATTGGGTAGGATGGAAATGCCGGACGCCTCCACCATGACAGAAGCGCCAGTGGCTGGGCTGCGCAACGTTTCCAAGCATTATGGGACAGTCGTGGCCGCCGAAGCGCTGAACCTGACGATCAATCGCGGGGAGTTTCTGTCTTTCCTCGGCCCCTCGGGCTGCGGAAAGACCACAGCACTCAGGATGCTAGCGGGCTTCGAGGTGCCGACCACCGGCGAGGTTCTGCTTGACGGGATGCTGGTGAACGATCTGCCCGCGCACAAGCGGCCGGTGAACATGGTCTTCCAGCATTATGCGCTGTTTCCGCATCTGACCGTGGCGGACAATATCGCCTATGGGCTGCGCCAGAACCGGCCGCGGCTGGAACGGTCCGAGATTGCCCGGCGGGTCGAAGGGGCGCTGGAAACCGTGCAGTTGCCGGGGTTCGGGCCGCGGCGGATATGGGAAATGTCGGGTGGGCAGCAGCAACGTGTGGCGCTGGCGCGGGCGATTGTGAATGAACCGAAGATCCTGTTGCTGGACGAGCCGATGGCGGCACTGGACCGCAAGCTGCGCCGTGAAATGCAGATCGAGCTGCAGACCCTGCAGCGCCGGTTGGGGATCACCTTCGTTCTGGTCACCCACGATCAGGAGGAAGCGCTGTCGATGTCGGACCGCGTCTGCGTGATGCGCGGCGGGCGGATCGTGCAGGTGGGAACGCCTCATGGCCTCTACGACCTGCCTGACAACCGATATGTGGCTGACTTCGTGGGAAAATCGAACTTTGTCGATGGCCGTGTCGAAAGCGTTTCCGGCGGCAGGGCGCGCATCGGAACCAGGGCCGGGATGCTGACCGGCCGGGCCGGGCGCGGGATTGCCGCAGGGACTGCCGCCGCCATAAGCGTGCGGCCCGAACAGATTGCGCTGACCCGGGCGCCGGGCGAAGGACGTTTCGCGGTGACGGTGGTCAACCGCATCTTTCTGGGTGAACACACCGAATATCTGGTCACATCCGAAGAGCTGGGCGCCGTTCTGGTTCATGTCGCGCGCCAGGCCGAGGCGGCCGAAGGCGGCTTTGCCCCCGGAGACAGACCCTTCGCAAGCTGGGCGCCGGATGCGGCGCTTGTTCTGCAAGATGACTGAACCCAACCAGCCGGCAGCAAGATCGGCCCATATCGATAGGAGAGGACGATGACCGACAAGATCGACCACATCTCGAAACGGAAGTTCATGGAGGAGTTGCGTCGTTATCAGCGCGGCTCCGTCACCCGGCGGCACTTTCTGGGCGTAACGGGCCTGGGCACGGCGTCGGCGGTTCTGGCCTCGGCGGTGCCGGCGCTGATGCCGCGCCGCGCATGGGCGCAAGCCGACATCGGCGACCGCGTGGCGCTTGCCACCTGGCCCAACTACCACGACCCGGCGAACTTCGAGGCGTTCACGGCGGCGACCGGCGCGGAAGTGCAGGTCAACGTCTTCGGATCGAACGAGGAAATGCTGGCCAAATTGCAGGCGGGCGGATCGGGCTGGGATGTGTTCGTGCCCACCAACTACACGATCACCACTTATGTCGAGCAGGATCTGATCCAGCCGATCGACATCGCACGGCTGCCGAATTTCGACGCCGCAAGCTTCGACCCCCGCTTCGCCGGGCCGGGCACCGTCAACGACACGCTTTATGCGCTGTCGAAGAACTGGGGCACCACCGGCTTTGCGGTGAACACGACCCAGACCGGCGGCACCACGCCCACGACCTGGAAGGAATTCTGGGATCTGACGAAAACCACCTTCTCGGGCCGCACGATGGTGCACGACTATCAGCTGACCACTATCGGCAATGCCCTGAAATACTTTGGTTATTCCTTCAATTCGATCGATGCGAAGGAACTGGCCGACGCCGAGGCGCTGCTGATGGAGGCCAAGCCGCACCTGTTCGCCATATCGTCGGACTATCAGCCGTCGATGCGGTCGGGCGATGCATGGATGACCATCGCTTGGACCGGCGACGGCAAGCAGATGAACCGCGACATGCCCGAGATCGTCTATGTGGTGGCCAAGGAAGGCGGCGAGTTGTGGAGCGACTTCTACGCCATCCCGAAAAGCGCCGAACGGGTCGATGCGGCCTATGCGCTGATCGACTTCCTGCTGACGCCCGAGATCAATGCGAAAGAGGCGCTGTTCCATGGCTATCCGGTGGCTGACGCACGGGTGAACGCGCTTCTGCCCGCCGAGGTGCTGAATGACCCGATCCTCTATCCTGCGGCCGAGCTGCTGAACGCGCTGGAATTCGGTGCGGCGGCAACGCTGACCGATCCGGCGCGTGCCGAACTGATGGCGCGCTTCAAGGCGGCCTGAACCATGCAGGGCCAGCGGTTGCGCACATGGCTGTTTCTCGCCCCGGCCGGGGCGGTGTTCCTGATCATGCTGGTGCTGCCGCTGGTCGTCGTCGTGGTCTTTGCCTTCGGTGAAAGGGCGCCGGCCGGCGGCTATGCGCCTGGCTTCACGCTGGAGCAGTTCGCCAATCTTCCGGCGCGCTGGAAAGCCTTCAGCAACACGCTGATAATGGCCCCGGCAGGCACGATCCTGTGCCTGCTGGCGGCCTATCCGCTGGCCTATTTCCTGGCGGTCAGGGCCGGCGCGCAGTGGCGCACGCTTCTGCTGGTGCTGGTGATCGTGCCCTTCTGGACCTCGATCCTGATCCGCAGCTACGCGTGGATATTCATCCTCGGCGGCAAGGGCCTGCCGCTGCTGCTGCAGGAGATGGGCTTCGGCGCCTTCCGCCTGATCAACACGCCCTTCGCGGTGCTGATCGGCATTGTCTACGGCTATCTGCCACTGATGGTGTTTCCGATCTATGTCAGCCTGGAAAAGCTCGACAAGCGGCTTCTGGAAGCGGCGGACGATCTGGGCGCGCCGCCCTGGCGCAGTTTCCTGCAGGTGACTTTACCGCTGTCCGTCCCCGGCGTCGCCACCGGCTGCATGCTGGTCTTCATCCTGCTGATGGGCGAATTCCTGATCCCGGCGCTTCTGGGCGGCGGCAAGGTGTTCTTCGTCGGCAACGCGCTTGTCGATCTTTTCCTGCAATCACGGAACTGGCCTTTCGGTTCGGCGGTGGCGGCCACGCTGGTGGCGATCATGCTGATCACGGTCACCATCTACATGCGTCTCATCCGGCGGCTGGGTGGCGGACGCGATGACATGTCACTGATGTAGAGGGTCGGAATGCGTCTTTATGCCCTTGCGGCCTATCTGTTCCTTTACGCGCCCATCGCGATCATCGCGCTGTTCAGCTTCAGCGCCGGGCGGTCCGGGGTGCAGATGCAGGGGTTTTCGACCCAGTGGTATGGCACGGCCCTGTCCAACACCTTCGTGATGGAGGCCTTGCGGACCTCGGCCACCGTGGCCCTGGTTTCCGCAGTGCTGGCCAGCCTCTTCGGCACGCTAGCGGCACTTGGGCTGCAATCCGTCCGCGGCAGGGTCCGGACGTTCTTCGACGCGCTGATCTATGTGGCGGTGATGGTGCCGGGGATCGTGATCGGCATCGCGACGCTGATCACGCTGGTCACGGTGTTCGGCTGGGTCAACCCGCTGCTGGCGGCGACCTGGCCGTTCGGCGCGCCGCCGCAGCTGAAGATGGGTTACGCGTCGCTGATCGCCGCCCATACGCTTTTCTCAATGGCACTGGTTATCCTGATCCTGCGCGCACGGCTGGCGGGCATGGACCGCAGCCTGATCGAGGCTTCGTCGGATCTCTACGCGGGGCCATGGGGAACCTTCCGGCAGGTGACGCTGCCGCTTCTGGCCCCGGCCATCCTTGCCGGGTTTCTGCTGGCCTTCACCTTCAGCTTCGACGACTTCATCATCGCCTTTTTCGTCGCCGGGTCGGAGACGACCCTGCCGATCTACATCTTTTCCTCGATCCGCCGCGGGGTAACACCGGAAATCAACGCCATCGGCACGATGGTTCTGGTGGTGTCGCTGACGCTGCTGATCGTGGCGCAGCTGATCCTGCGTCAGAGCGGGCGAAAGGCGGCCGACTGAGATGGAACTGCTGGGCAAGACCGCATTCGTGACCGGGGCCGGATCGGGGATCGGGCGGGCCGGGGCGATCATCATGGCGCGCGAGGGGGCGATGGTGGTCGTCACCGACCGCGACGGCGCCGCTGCCGCGGCGGTGGCGGGTGAAATCACCGCCGCCTGTGGCCGCGCACAGGCCAGGACGGTTGATGTCACCGATGACGCGGCGCTGACCGCGGCGATCGGCGAAACGGCGTCGGAACTGGGGTTGCATATCCTTCACTCGCACGCCGGGCTTCAGCTGTCAGGTTCGCTTGAGGACGTGACAGCTGCGGACATGGATGCTTCGTGGCATCTGAACGTGCGTTCCCATTTTGTCGCCGTCCGCGCCGCGATGGGTCCGATGAAGGCGGCGCGCAGCGGTTCGATCATCATCACCGCCTCCAATTCCGGGGTGCAGTTCGACCGCGGCATGATCGCCTATGCCACGACCAAACACGCCGTAATCGCCATGACCCGCCAGATCGCCGCCGACTACGCGCGCTTCAACGTGCGCTGCAACGCGCTCTGCCCCGGCTTCGTCGACACCCCGTTCAATGCCGGGTTCGAACGCCAGATGGGCGGCCGCCGCGGTCTTGAAGCCTATGTCCGCGACACCATTCCGATGGGGCGTTTTGCCGACACCGAAGAAATCGCGGCGGGCATCCTTTATCTGGCTTCCGACCGCTCGGCCTTCATGACCGGGCATGCGCTGGTGATCGACGGCGGTGAAAGCCTGTAGGTGCCGTGGCCGATTGGCGTAAAACCTGCGCCGTTCGGCATCAGCCACGAGTCGGCGCGCTTCTACTGGCGACGGTTTGGGCCGATGTTCGCGGCCGAGAACCGGCGGAAGCGGAGCCAGCGACTTCGGTCTTCGAGCCGCTGGCACCTTGGCGAGAGGTTCGTGAAGATCAGCGGCCAGATGCACTACTTCTGGCGCGCCGTTGATCACGAGGGCGAAGCGCTCGTGAGTTATGTCACAAGGGCGAGGGACAAGGCAGCAGCCATGAAACGCCACGTCGACCCGATGAACTGGTGACGGATCGGGTCTGGATATATGGGGTTGCCCTCAAGGCGTCGGCTGCGGCGACGATCGCGAGATGGGGCGATGGATCAGCATTCGCGCCGAGAATTCCCATCGGCCATTCCGACGACGCGAACGGGCGATGCCGCGCTTCCGGCGCATGCGAACCCTGCGGAAGTTCGCCTCCGTCCATGCCTCGGTCCAGAACCTGCTCAACACCGAAAGAAGCCTCTACTCCCGCGCCAACTTCAAGCTGAACCGCGCCGCCGCTCTCGCTGAGCGGCACGGCCTTCTCGCGGCCTGACGGACCGCGCGGATAGGGCAAACGGAGACGAGT
>CAZRKU010000127.1:0-7050 GCA_964600685.1 uncultured Frigidibacter sp.
ATCACAATAGCGGCAATCGTCATCTTCTGGATATGATCAATGAGTCCTGACCCTAAGTCACCGATGTCTGTATCGTAGAGGACAAGTTGTCCCACACGGCTACAGCCGACACCTTCGGGAGTTGAGATGAACCAAACCAACTTCCAGCGGAATCTCAGGCTTCTGACCAACTATTCGGCCTCTATCGCCGAGGTCTGCCGCCGCCTGCAGATCAACCGCCAGCAGTTCCACCGCTATCTGAGTGGCGCGGCACGCCCCTCGCAACGAAAGATGCAAAACATCTGCGACCATTTCGGCGTCGACGAATCCGAAATTCTGATGGAGCATGCCCAGTTCCGCGAGATCATCGCCATCCGCCGCCAAAATGGTGCGACGCTCGACCCCCTGGGCGGCTTCGTCGCGAACCTCAGCAGGGTCAACCCCCGCTCCACCCGCCAGCTCGAAAGCTATCTCGGCTTCTACTACAGCTATCTGCGCCCGGTCGAATTTCCCGACATGGTCCTGCGCTCGCTGGTCAGCGTCTTCACCCGCGCCGGCTTCGTCTACGTCAAGACCATCGAGAACTATTCTGCGGTCAAGCGCCGCTCGCGGCGAATTCTGAAGCACACCGGAGTGATGTATCATAGTGGCGAGCGCATCATTGTCCACGAACGCGAGGCGATCGTCGGGCAGATGATGTGGACGACGATCCTTCTGCCGTCGCGGCCCGACCAGTCTTCGGTGATGCCGGGCCTGACGCTCGGGATCAGCTCCGGCGCGAAGCGCGACGTGGCCTGTTACCGGGTCATCTGGGAGGCGCTCGGCGATCAGGTGAACATTCGCGCCGCCCTGTCCGGCGCTGGTCTTTTTGACCTCGGCAGCCCGGTGATCCCGCGCGACATCCGTGCGGCGATCGGCAACGACGTCACCCCGGCCGAGGGGGCCTTCGTGGCGCGCGACTGGATCAACGAGACGACATAGCCGGTGGTGACGGGAAGGGCCCGCGCCGTTCCTCCGCCTGGGCGAGAGCCGCCAGCAGCAGCTCGTCATGGCCGAACTTAGCAAAAACCAGCGCACCGACCGGCAGCCCCTCCGGCGTCAGCGCGACCGGCAAGGTTGCAACCGGGCAACTGGTCAGGTTGCCCAGCATGTTGAACGGCGCATAGCTCGGCCAGTCGGGGGTGACGGCGCGCGCGCCGATACGCGACGGTGGCTGGCGCAGCGGAAAAGCCGGGCAGGCCGTGGCCGGCACGATCAACAGGTCACGATCCGCCATGAACGTGCTGAAAACGCCGACGAGTCTGCGGCGGGTGTAATGTGCGCGCGCTACTGCCCGCAGATCGGCATCACGCCCCTGTTCAAGGATCGCCAGAGTTTCCGGCATCAGCAGATGCGCCGCGCTTTCGAGCAGATGGCCGCGGACGCGATATTCCTCAACCGCGCCGAGAAGATCGAGCACCGGGCCGGGGTCGGGCAACACCGGCCCGGCGCGACGAACCTCGTGACCGGCATCGGCGAACAAATGGGCCAACGCCTTGGCGGCGGCGATGCAGGCCGCATCGACCGGCAGCCCGGCGAGCGTGGGGCTCCAGGCGATGCGCAAGCGGCGGTGTGACGGGTCGCCCGGCGGCAGGCGCGCGGCATCAGGATCGCGCGGATCGGGGCCGGCTGCGGCCGCGAACATCAGCGTGAGGTCCGGCACGCTGCGCGCCATCGGGCCGACGTCGGAAAAGGGCCGCCAATCCTCCGGCCCCGGCCAGACCGGGATGCAGCGATGGCTGGGCTTCAGCCCGACCAGTCCGCAGAAAGCGGCGGGCACGGTGATCGATCCGGCGGTGTCGCTGCCGGTGGCGAGGGGCACCATACCCGCCGCCAGCGCGACGGCCGAGCCGCCTGACGATCCGCCCGGCGTGCGGCTCCGGTCCCAGGGATTGCAGGTGTCCGGCCCAAGCCCGTTGCGGGTTTCGCCCAACAGCGTGAATTCCGGCGTGTTGGTCTTGCCCACGACGATGGCCCCGGCGGCGCGCAGGCGCGCGACGTGGATTGAATCCACCGCAGCGACCCGGTCGGTATAGACCCGCGACCCGCAAGCCATCGGCAGCCCGGCAACCGGCTCGGAGTCCTTTACCGCCAGCGGAAGGCCCAGAAGCGGTGGCAACGGCCCACCGGCGCGCAGCCGGGTCTGGGCGGCCTCTGCCTCCGCAAGCGCCCTCTCGGGACAGGTCGCGGCGAAGGCGTGAAGTTCCCCGTCCCACTCCTCGATCACGGCCAGACTGTCGGCGACCAGTTCGGGGATCGAGATATCGCCGTTACCGATCATGCCACGCAGCCGATGGGCCGGCAGGGCGGACAGCCGGGTGCGCGTCGGCGCTGATGTCGTGCGGTCCATCGGCATTCCCTTCCCGTGCGCTCAGACCTGCCCGGGCCGTCGGCGGAGCCGCGCACTGCCGTGCGTGATCAGGCGGTCCGCGATGATCGATAGGAACGAGATGCCCAGACCGGCGATCAGCCCCTCGCCGACGCGGGCCTTGCTGACCGCGACCAGCGTTTCCTGTTCCAGCCCACGGGTGCCGACCAGCGCGGTGATGACCAGCATCCCGAAGGCCATCAGAATGGTCTGGCTGAGTCCGAGCATGATCTCGGGCAGGGCATAGGGAATCTGGACATAGATCAGCCGCTGCCGATGGGTGCAACCCGCCATGTCGGCCGCCTCGATCAGCGACTTCGGCACCCTGGTGATACCGTCCATCGGGTAGCGGATCGCCGGCGGCAGGGCAAACGCCACGATCGCCACCATCGCAGGGAAATCGCCGAGACCGAACAGCATGACAACCGGGATGAGATAGACAAATGACGGCAGCGTTTGCAGCGTGTCGATGGCCAGCGCGGTGATCTGCCCGCACCGGGCGTTCTGCGCGGCAAGGACACCGATCGGAAACCCGAGAAGGGTCGCGATCAGGGCTGAGATCATGACAAGGTAAAGCGAGGTCATCGCCATGTCCCAATATCCGTTGATGGCGATGAAGGTCAGCATAGCGGCACAGGCGAGCGCCAGACCCGCACCCCGCACCAGACCGGCCGTCAGCACGACGAGAAGGACAATGCCGAGCCAGGGCAGCGCCAGCAGCGCCTCCTTCACCGGCCGGAACAGGTGGCGGACGATGCCATCGCGGATCGTCCCGATCGGGCCTTCGAGCGTCACGTTCACCCAGGCGAAGAAGTCGTCCAGCAGCCGCCCGCTGGAGCCGGTCAGCGCCTCGGGGAAGTCGCGCAGCACCGGCACGACCTGCGCGGCAACGAAACCGGCCAGCAGGAGGACGAGCGCGCTGTAGAACGCCGGATGCCGCCCCCATCCCGCCGCTGCGACACCGTGGGTCGGTCGACGCAGCGTGATGGCGCGCGACAGCCGGTCGAGGACGACCGCCATCAGGGTAATGCCGAGCCCGGCCTCCAGCGCCCGGCCGAGCTGCATGGATTTCAGCCCCTGCAGGACCACATTGCCCAGCCCCCCGGCGCCGATGACCGAGGCGATGATGACCGCCGACAGCGACAGCATGACCAGTTGGTTGAACCCGGTCAGCAGCCCCTGTCGGGCCGCGGGCAGGAGGACGAGCCACAACCGCTGGTAGGGCGAACAGCCCGCCATGCTGGCCAGTTCGCTCACCGAAGTCGGCAAGCGGCGCAGCGCCAGCGTGGTGTTGCGGGCCATCGGCGGCATCGCGTAGATCACCGTGGCGATCAGCGCCGCCACCGGGCCGAAGCCGAAGAACAGCAAGATCGGCACCAGGTAGGAAAAGACCGGCAGCGTCTGCATCACGTCGTAGATGGCGTTCAGGCCCGCATCGAGGCGCGGCCAGCGATGGGCCGCCGCGCCAAGCAAGATGCCGAACACCGCCCCGACAATGACCGCGATACCGACCGAGGCCAGCGTCAGCATCGCCTCGCCCCACAGGCCGAGGACGAGGAAATAAAGACAGGTTGCCAGAACCAGCCCGGCTGCCCGACGCCCGGCCGCCCAATATCCGAAGATGGTCAGCGCGGCCACCAGCGCCCACCAGGGCAAAGCCTCCAGCGGCAGGTCCACACCACCCGGCAGGGGTATTTCCAGACCCTTGGCCAGAACCCCCTGCATCAGGGCAAGCGGCAGTTCGAAGACCGCAGCCAGGCCGCGCGTGATTTCTTTCACCTCGAACGGCCCGATCTCAGCCCGCCGCGACAGCCAGGTGAAGAACCCGTTGATCGGCCCGGCCAGATCGGGCAGCCATTCGGCCGGAAGCCGCACCATCCAACCCGGCAGGGCGTCGCGAAGCACGGGCAGAAGGCTGACGACCAAAACGGCGCAAAGCGCGACCGTCATCGCCATCCGGGTGCGGATGGCCGGTGCGATCTGCAACTGCGATCTGCGGAGCATGGCGGCGTCCATCACGCCCCGGCGCCGAAAATTGTGGCGATGATCCGCTGGCGGTCAATCGCACCGATGATAGTGCCGCTTTCGTCCGCCACCGGAACCGGCCTGTCCGACGCCAGGACCTGGGGCGCGATGTCGGCCACCAGCGCCGACGCACTGACCGGCGCGCCGGCAGCCAGCGGTGTCACCGGCTCTGCCAGAGATCCAGCCCGCATGACCCGGTGACGCGGGATCTTGCGGGTGAATTCGGCAACATAGGCATCTGCGGGGTTCAGGATCAGCCCCTCGGGCGTGTCGACCTGCACGACCCGGCCATTGTGCATGATCGCGATTCGGTCGGCGATGCGGATTGCCTCCTCGAAATCGTGGGTGATGAAGACGATGGTCTTGTGCAATGTCCCCTGCAGCCGCAGGAATTCGTCCTGCATCTCGTGCCGGATCAGGGGGTCAAGCGCCGAGAAAGGTTCGTCGAGGAACCAGATTTCCGGGTCGGTGGTCAGGCTGCGGGCGATGCCGACCCGCTGCTGCTGGCCGCCCGAAAGCTCGTGCGGGAACCGGTCCTCGCGACCGTCCAGCGCGACAAGCGTGGCAAGCTCGCGCGCCCGCGCCAGCCGGGCGTCGCGGCCCATACCCTGAACCCGCAACGGAAAAGCGATGTTGTCGAGGACCGTCAGATGCGGCAGCAGCGCGAAGTCCTGGAAGACCATGCTGATCTTGCGCCGGCGGATCTCGATCAGCCTTTGGGCGTCGATGGCGCGCAGGTTATCGTCCCCGATGAACAGATCACCTCGCGTCGTGTCGACCAGCCCGGTCATGCACCGCACCAGCGTCGACTTGCCGGAGCCGGACAGGCCCATGAGACGAAAATCTCGCCCTTGCGGATGTCGAGCGTGACGTAGCGCACGGCCGGGATCAGACCCTTGGACTGGAGCCAGGCATCATCCAGATCGCCTGTTGGCAGCCCCCGCGCCGCTTCGGCGCCGGTTCCGTAAAGCTTCCAGACATTGCGGCAGCGGAGGATAGGGGTGTCGGGCATGGCGGAACTTCCGTCCTAGGGCTTCACTGTCGGCCCGTCTCTAGCGGCCAAGCATGTCTGATCGTTGAGCAGGGCGCCACACGACCATCGCCGGGCGCCCCTGCCGATTTTCACCGGATGGCCGCTACTTCAGCCAGCCGCGCCAGACGGTTTCGTTCGCGCTGACCCAGTCCTCAGCCATCTGGTCATAGGATACACCTTCGACGTCGATCTTCTCCATCCCTTCGGCGACGGTCTTGGCGTCCAGATCGAACAGATAGAAGATGCGTGCCGCCACCGGTGCCTCGATCGAAATTTCGCGGTTCATCAGCTTCCAGAGGAACCCCGACGGCGTCGTGCAGTCATGGGTCTTGTCGGCGACCGGCCCCCAGGCGGGGTCGGTGAAGCAGGCCGGTTCATAGGCCGGGAACTGCACATAGCCGCCCTCGGCCTTGTCGAAGAACCAGTGCGGGCTGTAGCCCCAGCCTATGATCGGCTCCTGCCGATCATAGGCACCCTTCAGCGTAGCGATCAGCGCGCCGGAACTGCCAGACGTGATCGGCTGCACCTCAAGCCCGAAGGCATCGATGGTTTCGTCGACATAGGTGATCCAGTCGGCAGGTGCGGCCACGAACTGCGCCTTGGGCTCAGTATCGGCGGTGGCGAGCGCCTTGATGCAGACCTGCTGTTGCAGTGCCGTGTAGTCGGGCAAGCCCGGACACAGGGCTTCGAGGTATTGCGGATACCACCACCCCTCGCGCACCGCGATGCCGGAAGAGCCGGCATTGATGACATCGCCGGTGGCGACTGCTTCCTGGCAGGCATCCCATGTGGTGTCCCAGCAGAGGAACGTGTGCAGATCGCCCTGCCCAAGCCCGGTCAGACCGGCAGTGTAGTCAGCCGACACAAACTCGACCGCAAGGCCCGCCTTCTGCAGGACGTGGCCGAGGATATAGGTCGGCACGTCGGTTTCGGAGGAATTGATGACCGTGAGCTTGATCATCTGATCTGCGCCGGCGGCGGGACCCATCGCGGTAGTGAGCGCTATTGTGGCCGCCCTGGCAATGCGGCCCCCTTTACCAGTGAGCAGTGCTTTCATCCCGGTCTCCCCTTGTTTCGCCCCTGCCGCCCCGCAAGGTGCAGTTTCCCGTTCGTCGCAAGGATACCGAAATCGCGCAGCGTGACGAGACAGTTGGAGTTCGCTCTTTGTCGCTATAAAAGCGACATGTTGCGACAGTACATCACTTGCATCAGCCCGCTGCCCGAATGGCCGTGCCGCCTTGGACGGTTGGTTCGTTGTGCCATATGGACATTCTTCGCTGCGCAAGCGAACAGTCGGCTCGTCAGAGGTGCCAGTATCCTCCGGTCAGCTTTCACAAGACTTGTGCCCCACCGCTTCAGCGATATCGCTGATGGTATCCCCAAGTGTCCGGTCGGGCCAACAGTGAGGAAGTTTAGCCCCGGGGGAGTCGGTGGCACCAGAACGCATCCCCGTGAGCAAGCTCTGATTTCCCTAGGACTTCGTTCCGGCGGGGCGGTAAGGGTGCGAAGCGTCAAGGAACTGTCAACGTAGCGCCCAGTCGGGACGAGCGGTCCGTCTCGGGCACTGCAGCCATTCCTTGTCCGAAGAACGGATCGGATCTTGGAA
>CAZRKU010000128.1:0-6834 GCA_964600685.1 uncultured Frigidibacter sp.
TCCTTTTCGATGATCTTGGCCACCACCTCGGGCGTGATCGGCTCGATATAGGTGGCGTCCGCCATCCCGGGATCGGTCATGATCGTCGCGGGGTTGGAATTCACCAGGACGACCCGGTAGCCTTCCTCGCGCAGCGCCTTGCAGGCCTGTGCGCCGGAATAGTCGAATTCGCAGGCCTGACCGATGACGATGGGGCCGGCGCCGATGATCATGATGGATCTGATATCGGTTCTCTTCGGCATGGCGGCCCCCTTAGCGCAAAACTTCGCGGGTTATAGTCAAGCGTCTTGCGCGCGCAAGGGGCATTCGGACGATGCGCGCGCGATTGCGCGGCAGACGGTTCATGCCGGAATCTGGCCGGTGCGCCGAAAAGCTCTTGCCAGCCGCCAGACCATCGGCAAGGTGCGTGCCAAAGGCGGAGGATGGCATGGCGACTGCGTTTTTCAGCGATGAACGCTGCTTCTGGCATGGCGGCGGCAATTACGTGCTGACCGCGCCCGTGGGCGGGTTGGTGCAACCGGGCGGCGGCCTGCCGGAAAATCCCGAAACCAAGCGGCGCCTGCGCAACCTGATCGAGGTTACGGGCCTTGCGCGCGAACTGGAAATGCGCAGCGCACCAGAAGCGACGCGCGAGGATCTGCTGCGCGTGCATCCCGCGCCTTATCTGGATGCGTTCAAGGCCGCTTCCGACACAGGCGGGGGCGAGCTGGGCCTGCGCACGCCCTTTGGCCGGGGTGGATACGAGATTGCGGCCCTGTCGGCCGGACTGGCCAAGGCCGCGATTTTCGATGTTCTGTCCGGGCAGGTGCAGAATGCCTATGCGCTGTCGCGTCCGCCGGGGCACCATGCCTTGCCGGACTGGCCGAACGGCTTTTGTCTGTTCAACAATATCGCCATCGGTATCCGTGCGGCGCAGGCGGCGGGGCTGGTCCGCCGCGTGGCTGTGGTCGACTGGGATGTGCATCACGGCAACGGGACGGAGGCGATCTTCTGGACCGATCCCGAGGTTCTGACGATCTCGCTCCATCAGGAATGGAACTATCCGCTCGACACGGGCGCGGCTTCGGCACGGGGCGAGGGCAAGGGGCATGGTTTCAACATCAACCTGCCGCTGCCGCCCGGCACCGGCCACGCGAACTATCTGGAAGCGGTGGAGCGGATCGTTCTGCCCGCCCTGCACCGCTTCGCGCCCGAACTGATCGTCGTGGCCTGTGGTTACGATGCCTCGGCCTTCGATCCGCTGGGGCGGATGGTGGCCACGACCGAGACCTTCCGCCTGATGACCCGCGCCATGATGCGGGCGGCGGCGGAGCTTTGTCAGGGCAGGCTCGTTCTGGTGCATGAAGGGGGCTATTCGGAAATGCATGTGCCGTTCTGCGGCCATGCGGTGCTGGAGGAGTTGACCGGCAGCGCGATCCACGCCCCTGATCCGCTTGGCGCGGCGCTTGAGGCGCGCCAGCCGGGGGCGGAATGGCAGGCGCATGTGTCGGCCTATCTCGACCGATTGGCCCGCTATTTCCTCTGATCCTTGTGGTTTGGTGATTGCTGACTTAAATGGTCGGAAAACCAGCCGGAGCCTGAGATGCTTGAAACGATCCCGCCTGTTGCCGCCCGGCCTGACGTGCTGGACTTCTTCCTGACCCGCCGGTCCCGCCCGGCCCGCACGCTGACCCTGCCGGTTCCGACGCGAGCGGCGCTCTTGCCGATCCTGACCGCTGCCGTGCGGGTGCCCGATCATGGCAAGCTGGAGCCCTGGCGGCTGATCGTGCTGGAGAAGCCGGCGCTGGACCGTCTCGCGGCTCTGGCGGCGGAGCGCGGAACCACGCTGGGACTGGATCCTGAAAGAACCGCGAAGGGCGTCGCGCAGCTTTCTGATTCAAATCTTGCAATCGTGGTGGTGAAGACCCCACGCTCAACCGAAAAAGTTCCAGAAATTGAACAAATCCTGTCCGCCGGGGCGGTCTGCATGACGCTTCTGAATGCCGCGCAAGCCGCGGGCTGGGGCGCGAACTGGCTGACCGGCTGGATGTATGGCGATGCCGGCTTCTGCGCGCAAGGCCTGGCCCTTCGGCCCGGCGAATGGGTCGCGGGCGTCATTCACATCGGCACCGAAGGCGCGGTGCCGCCGGATCGGCCGCGGCCGGATCTCGGGCGCATTGTCAGTTGGGCCGCGGCATGATCCTGTCCTCGTTCCTCGCGGCACTTGGCCAGCTTGGCGACCGGCGCTTCGTGAGGGTTGTCTTCGCGGGGATCGCGCTTTCTGCCGGTTTGCTGGTGGCGGTCACGTTCGCGCTGTCGCGGCTTTTCGGCTGGATCGCGCCGGACAGCCTGACATTGCCATGGGCCGGGCCGATCGGCGGTCTGGACAATATCGCCGGCTGGGGGGCGGTGATCCTGATGGCGGGCCTGTCGATCTTCCTGATGGTGCCGGTTGCGGCGCTCTTTTCCGGGCTGTTTGTGGAACGGGTCGCGGACGCGGTCGAGGACCGGCACTATCCGCAGCTACCGCCCGCAAGCCCGCTCGCCTTCTATCAAAGCCTGGTCGGATCGGTGAATTTCTTTGGCGTCCTGATCGCGGTCAACGCGGTGGCGCTGCTGCTCTATCTTTTCATGGGGCCGCTTGGGCCGCTCCTCTTCTGGGCGGTGAACGGCTATCTCCTGGGGCGGGAATATTTCCAGACCGTCGCCTATCGCCGGATGGACCGGGCGTCAGCGCGGGCGCTGCGCAAGGCCAATGCCGGAACCATCTGGTTGGCGGGCGCGTTGATGGCCGCGCCGCTGTCGCTGCCCTTCGTGAACCTGATCGTGCCGGTTCTGGGGGTGGCAACCTTCACCCACATCTTCCACCGGCTGACGGGGGCCGTCCCGCGACCTTAGCCCTGCGGCGGCGCCAGCCGCCCGAACCAGTCCATGTCGTAGATCGACACCATCCCCGACAGGATGACATAGGCGATCATGGCCCACAGGACCACGGTGATGGCGGTGGTGATCTTGGCCTTCCTGACGATCTGCGCATCGGCAGGGGCCGAGGCGGGCGTGCCCGGCGTCACTTCGCCCGCGTCGTCTTGGCTGCGGGCCGTCGACTGCAGCACGATGAAGAACACCAGAAACCAGATGACCGCGAAGAGGACAATGCCGCCGGTGAGGTTCATCAGACCTGCTCCAGTTCGATCAGGCAGCCGTTGAAATCCTTGGGATGGAGGAACAGGACGGGTTTGCCATGCGCCCCGATCTTCGGTTCCCCGGTCCCCAGCACGCGGGCGCCTTCGGCCTTCAGCCGGTCGCGCGCGGCGAGGATATCCTCGACCTCGTAACAGATGTGGTGGATCCCGCCCGAGGGGTTCTTTTCCAGAAAACCCCTGATCGGGGAGGCGTCACCCAGGGGGCAGAGCAGTTCGATCTTGGTATTGGGCAGGTCGATGAACACGACCGTCACCCCATGATCCGGTTCGTCCTGCGGCGCACGCACGCTGGCGCCCAAGGTCGTGCGATATTGCGCGCGCGCCGCCTCCAGGTCGGGCACGGCGATGGCGACATGGTTCAGGCGTCCGATCATGGTCTTCTCCCCGGCGGTCTGTCGCCGCCCTTATGCGGCGCGTCCCCGCGCATCGCAAGCCCGACTTCGCCCCTGCGGCATTTACGCTTCGTTATCCGGAAGCGGCTTAGGCTTTGCGCAGTTCCGCCGGAGTGGAGGCTGACATGTCCGATGATCTGACCGAAATGCTTGCCGCCCAGGGGCCGACGGCCGGCAGGCCCTTTGCCGGACTGACCGTGCTGGTCGTGGAGGACAGCCGTTTCGCGAGCGAGGCGGTCAGGCTCTTGTGCCTGCGTTCGGGCGCGCGGATCCGGCGGGCCGATTGCCTGCGGTCCGCCCAGCGTCATTTGCAGACTTACCGCCCGACGGTGGTCATCGTCGATCCGGGGCTGCCGGATGGATCGGGTCTCGACCTGGTCGCCGGACTGGCGGCGGCGGTGCCACGGGTGCCGGTGCTTCTGGCTTCAAGCGGCGATGCGGCGATGCGGGGGCCGGCACTGGCGGCAGGTGCGGACGGGTTTCTGGAAAAACCGATCGCGGGGCTCGCGGCCTTTCAGGCGGCGATTCTCGCGGTTCTGCCCGATGTCCGCCCGCTCCCGACGGCAGGCGCGGCCGATCTGCCGGAACCCGACGCGATGGCGCTGCGCGACGATCTGGCCCATGTGGCGGATATACTGGACCACGGACCGGATCAGTCGGCACTCGCCTATGTCGCCCAGTTTCTGGGCGGCATCGCCCGGTCGGTGGATGACCCGGTGCTGGCGGAGGCCGCAAGGCGCCTCGCTCTTGGGGCCCGTGCCGATGTCAGCCACCTGTCAGGGCTTGTGCAAGACCGGCTCCTTGCCGGGCGGGGCTTTTGACCGGATGCGGTCCGGGCCCGGCCGGTCAAACTGCGGCGGGGCCGGGGTCGCGGGTGATCAGATGGGGCCGGGTCAAGGTCGACAGGCTTTCGTGCTGCTTCCCGTCGGAGCCGAAATTTTCCGGCGACAGCCAACGCTCATAGCAGGGCCGGAGCTTCTTCCAGTCACCCTCGGTCATGGCAAACCAGGCCGTGTCGCGGTTGCGGCCCTTGTAGATCATATGCTGGCGGAAAGTGCCTTCGTAGCTGAACCCCAGCCGTTCGGCGGCGCGGCGCGACGGCAGGTTCAGCGCATCGCACTTCCATTCATAGCGCCGGTAGCCCGCATCGAAGACCCAGCCCGCCATCAGGGCCATCGCCTCGGTCGCGGCGCGGGTGCCCTGAAGGGCGGGGGCATAACAGATATGGCCGACCTCGATCGTCCCCTGTGCGGGCGTGATGCGCAGGAATGCCGCCACCCCGCCCAGCCGTCCGGACGCGAGGTCGCGGAGCGCATAGAAGAACGGATCACGTTCGGCGGCCATCTGATCGGCCCAGGCGCGATATTCGGTTTCGGTTCCGAACGGACCATAGCCGAGATAATCCCAGATCCAGTCATGGCCCTGATTGGCGGCATGAAGCCCTGCTGCGTGGTCGTCGGCATTCAGCCGTTCCAGCCGCGCATGGCGCCCTTCGAGGCTCTGCGCCTCCGGCCAGACCGGTGCGGACCAGTTCGGAACCAGCGGGCCAACCTGCCTTTGCTTCTGCATCTTCCGCCCTCCCTCCGCACGATTCGTGCCGGCTCCCCGGGCCCGAGGCTGCCATGTGGCGCGCCCGCGCGGAAAGCCCGCCATTGTAATGGGCACAAAATGCCACTGCCCTGTCACCGGCGATCCCAATTCATGCCGCAATTGGCCGCCAGTTTGGGGTCATTCAGATTTCCCGGCTGCCACCGGACATGAGGATAGAATGACCCAGAAGATCATCCGCATCGCCCTGAACGAACGTCTGACCCGGGCTGCGCACTGGACCGTTTTCACCGTGGGCGCGCTGTCGCTCGCCTTGTCGGTCGCCGCGACCGCCGCATCGGCCTTCTGACTTCCGCCTGAACCGCGACGGACGGGATTTCGCCCGCCACACTCACGGTATCGCCGTCAGGCACGGAAAGGCCCGGAGCGCAGGCTCCGGGCTTTTTCTTTGCGGTGCAGGATCATTCCTTGGCGATGGTCCTGAGCCGCAGGTCGCGCAGCTGGTCGTTCGTCGGCTCGCTCGGGGCCCCCATCATCAGGTCTTCGGCCCGCTGGTTCATCGGGAACATGATGACCTGACGGATGTTCGCCTCGTCGGCCAGCAGCATGACAATGCGGTCGATGCCGGCCGCGCAGCCGCCGTGGGGCGGCGCCCCGTATTTGAACGCCTTGACCATGCCGCCGAAGCGCTTTTCGACCTCTTCCTTCGGATAGCCCGCAAGCTCGAACGCCTTGAACATGATTTCCGGCTTGTGGTTGCGGATCCCGCCCGAAATCAGCTCATAGCCATTGCAGGCCAGATCATACTGGTAGGCGTGGACTTTCAGGGGATCGCCATTCAGCGCCTCAAGCCCGCCCTGCGGCATCGAGAACGGGTTGTGGCTGAAGTCGATCTTGCCCTCGTCGGTCTTCTCATACATCGGAAAATCGACGATCCAGGCGAAGCGGAAGCAGTTTTCCTCGGTCAGGCCCAGCTCGCGCCCGATCTCGCTGCGGGCGCGTCCGGCGATGGCCGCGAAGGCCTCGGGCTTGCCGCCAAGGAAGAAGGCGGCGTCACCGACGCCAAGGCCCAGTTGCAGGCGTATCGCTTCGGTCCGTTCCGGGCCGATGTTCTTGGCGAGGGGGCCGGCGGCTTCCATGCCGGACCCATCCTCGGCCTCGCGCCAGAAAATATAGCCCATGCCCGGCAGACCCTCTTTCTGGGCGAAGGCGTTCATCCGGTCGCAGAACTTGCGGCTGCCGCCAGTGGGCGCGGGAATGGCGCGGATTTCGGTGCCGGGGGTTTCCAGCAGCCTGGCGAAGATCGCAAAGCCTGACCCGGCGAAATGCTCGCTGACCACCTGCATCCGGATCGGATTGCGCAGGTCGGGCTTGTCGGAGCCATACCAGAGCAGCGCGTCCTTGTAGGCGATCAGCGGCCAGTCCGCGTGGACTTTCCTGGTCGGCGCAAATTCCTCGAAAATCCCCTGGATCACCGGCTGGATGGCGGCGAAGACATCTTCCTGCTCGACGAAGCTCATCTCCATGTCAAGCTGGTAGAAGTCGGTCGGGCTGCGGTCGGCGCGCGGGTCTTCGTCGCGGAAGCAGGGCGCGATCTGGAAATAGCGGTCGAACCCGGCGACCATGATCAGTTGCTTGAACTGTTGCGGGGCCTGCGGCAGGGCGTAGAATTTGCCGGGATGGAGGCGCGAGGGCACGAGGAAGTCGCGCGC